>JBJMQD010000177.1:0-20535 GCA_045802855.1 Myxococcales bacterium
TGGCGCTCGCGCGCATCCAGCTGCACACCGGCGACCGCGCCCACGCGGACGAGCTTGCGCGGCAGATCCTTTCCGAGGTGAACGAGGGGCCCGTCGCGGAAGGAGCGAAGACGGTACAAGTCGCGATCTCGTCCTCGGCGAACGTGAAGCCCACCCTGGTGGGAATCGCGCTCCCCTTGACCGGCGACTTCAAGGCGTTCAGCGACCAGATCCTGAACGCGCTCGCCCTGGCGGTCGATCTGCAGAACCGGAGCGGCATCCAGGTGGAGATGAAGGACACCCGCGGCGAGCCCGACGGCGCCGCGCAGGCGGTCGAAGACCTGGCGAAGGACGGCGCCATCGTCATCGTGGGACCCATCGGCCTCACCGAGGGAGCAGCCGCCGCGGTGCGCGCGCAGCAGATGGGAATTCCCATCGTCTCGCTCTCGGCGACGGAGGGAATCACGCAGACCGGCGACTACGTCTTCCGCGACATGCTGACGAAGAGCGCCGGCGCGAAGGCCGTGGCGCAGTACGCGCAGAAGAAGCTCAATGCGAAGTCGTTCGCCATCATCTCGCCCGACTCCAGCTATGGCGACGAAGTGACCCGCGCCTTCTGGGACGCCGTCGACGAGGGCGGCGCCGAGGTGCGCGCGTACGAGCACTATCCGCAGCGCACCACGACCTTCAAGCCGTTCGTGTCCCGGATGGTCGGACGCTCGCAGCAGGACCTCGACGAGCGCAAGGAATTCTCGGAAGAGACGCAGAAGATCATGGAGCAGATCCAGGATCCCTACAAGCGGCGCAAGGCGCTCTCCCAGCTCAAGAGCCAGAGCGCGCCGGTGGTGGACTTCGACGCACTCTTCATTCCCGACTCGGCGCGCACGGTGCGCCTCATCGCGCCGGCGGTCGCGTCGGAGGACGTGGTGACGAGCGGCTGCGATGCGCGAGAGCTCGACGTCTTCAAGAAGACGACCAAGCGCGAGGACGTGCATCCGGTCCAGCTCCTCGGGACGAGCCTCTGGAACAACCAGGAGCTGGTCGACGAGAGGCTCGGCGCCGCGCGCTACGTGCAGTGCGCGGTGTTCGCGGACGGCTTCTTCGCCGACAGCCAGCGGCCCGCGACCCGCAAGTTCGTCGAGGACTTCGACTCCGCCTATCATCGCAGGCCGGGCTTCCTCGAGGCGCACGCCTGGGACGTGGCGATGATCGTGCGCCGCATCATCGACGAGGACCGCCCGCAGACGCGCCAGGCGATGCGCAACGCCCTGGCCTCGATGAAGAAGCCCTTCGACGGAGCGACCGGGGAGACGGTGTTCGGTCCCGACCGCGAGGCGAAGAAGCCGCTCTTCTGGCTCTGGATCAACCGCGGGACCATCCTGGAATTCGATCCGGAAGGGCCGCCGCCGGTTCCGCCCGCGGCGCCTCGTCCCGCGCAGGTCCCCGCCACCTCCGCGTCGGTGCCGGCGACGCAGCCCGCGCCCAAGTGACGGAAGCGAGCGAATCGGAAGTCCCGGCGCCTCGCGTTCTGCCTGGAACGCTCGGCAGCCTGCGCCCGCCAGCGCTGAATCTGGCGCTCCTCGCCTTGACCGCGGCGTCGGCGTTCCTCGCCGGCGCGTTCCTCACCGATACCCAGCTGCCGCCGCCGACCGCGACCGAGTCGGTCCGCCACGGGCTCGCGTTCTCCGGGGCGCTCATCGCCATCCTCCTCGCCCACGAGATGGGCCATTTCGTCTTCGCGCGGCGGCACGGCGTCGACGCCACCTGGCCGTTCTTCATCCCGGCTCCGATGCTCTCGCTCATCGGTACGCTCGGCGCGGTCATCAAGCTGCGCAGCCTTCCCCGGACGCGGCGCGCCCTGATCGACATCGGCGCCTCCGGGCCGATCGCCGGTTTCGTCGTGACGCTGCCCGTCCTTTACCTCGGCCTCCGGCTCTCGACTCCGGTGCCGGCGGAAGCGGCGCCGGGGCGGTGGACGCTGTTCGACGCGGCGCTCGCGCTTTTCCGCGACGGGCAGGTGCTGCACCTGCGCAACGAATTCGACATCGGCCGGCCGCTCGCCATGGTGCTCCTCGAGAAGCTCGTGCCCGCTGTCCCCGACGGGATGACGCTGGCGCTGCATCCGGTCGCCATCGCCGGCTGGTTCGGGCTGCTGCTCACCGCGCTGAACCTCTTGCCCCTGGGACAGCTCGACGGGGGACACTGCCTCTATGCGGTCTCTCCCCGGCTCCACCAGGCTCTTTCGATTCCTCTGTCCGCGCTGCTCTTCGCCCTGGGAATCGTGACGCCGTTCTTCGGGTGGACGCTGTGGGGGCTCGTCATGGGCCTCTTCCTCTCCCATCATCCTCCCTTGCAGGAGCCCGAGGAGAAGCTATCGCCAGGACGCAAGTGGGTGGCCCTTGCGACTGTGTTGCTCTTCGTCTCTTGCTTCGTTCCCGTCCCGGTCGCTTTGCTCACGGGCTAGGAACCCTCGTGTCGGGCGCATCACTCGCCGATCTCCTCGGGCCCGGGGGCGCTCTCGCCCGGGTCCTCCCTGCCTACGAGCCGCGCGCCTCGCAGCTCGAGATGGCAGAGGCGGTCGGGAACGCTCTCGCCCAGGGCCGCGCCCTGGCGGTCGAGGCGGGGACCGGAACGGGAAAGACACTCGCCTATCTCCTTCCGGCCGCCAGGAGCGGGCTCAAGGTGGTCGTCTCGACCGCCACCAAGACCCTGCAGGAGCAGCTCGCCGAAAAGGACGTTCCGCTCGTGCGCGCGCTGGGGGTCGACGCGCGCTTCGCCTTCTTGAAGGGGCGGCAGAACTATCTCTGCCTTCTCCGCAAGGAACAGTTCGAACGAAATCCCACCTTCGATCGCCGCGAGGAGGCGTCCCTCTATCGCAAGCTCGACGAGTGGTCCCAGGCGAGCGCGACGGGAGATCGGGGCGAGCTCGCCGATCTGCCCGAAGGGTTTTCCGCCTTCCGCGAGGTGTTCTCCACCGCCGAGACCTGCACCGGCCAGAAGTGCCCCCATTATGACGATTGCTTCGTCTTCAAGATGCGGAGGGTCGCCGCGGAGGCCGACGTCGTGGTGGTGAACCACCATCTCTTCTTCGCCGATCTTGCGCTGCGGACTTCCAGCGCGGGCGATGCCGGAGCGGCCGTCCTCCCCCGCTACGACGCCGTCATCTTCGACGAGGCGCACGCGGTCGAGGAGGTGGCGACGGAGAGCTTCGGCGTCCAGCTCTCCAGCTTCAAGGTCGCGGAGCTCGGCCGCGACGCGGGTCGGGTCCTGGCGGGGCGGCCGCAGCTCTCGGCGGCCCGCGATCTGGCAACGCGCCTCGCGAGCGCGGGCCGGGCTTTCTTCGAGGCGGCGTCGCGCTGCCGCCAGATTCCCAGGGAGCGCCCACGAGCGAGCAGTGACCGGCAATCCGGGGAGACCGACCGGTGGTCGATTCCCGCCGGATCGCTCGATCCCGCGGAGGCGGAGCGCTCTGCCCTCGTCGACGCGCTGCGGTCGCTCGCGGCGCAAGTTTCGGGGGCGGATCCGGACGATGACCTGTCGCTCCTCGAGCGCCGGTGCAGCACCCTCGCCGCCGAGCTGTCGCTCTTCGGCCGGAGCTCGGGAGGACCTCTGCGGTCCGACATCGAATACGACGAGGGCGAGGAGCGCCCGCGGGAGCCCGCCGAAGTCCTCTGGGGCGAGTCGAGGGCAGGAAACCTCTTCCTGCACGCCTCGCCGCTCGACATCGCGACCATCCTCCAGGACCGGCTCTACGATCGGATAGGTCCCGTGGTGTTCACCTCCGCGACGCTCGCGGTAGACGGATCTCTCGACTATTTCGCGCGGCGGGTGGGGCTCGCCGACGCGCGCGGGCCGCTCTTTCCCCTCGACACGAAGGTCCTGCCGTCGCCGTTCGACTACCGGCAGAACGCCGCGCTCTACGTTCCCCGGACGATGCCCGACCCCCTCGAGGACGGCTTCGTCGAGGCGGTGGCGGCGCAGCTTCGCGCTCTCGTCGAGGTCACCTCGGGCCGTGCGTTCGTCCTCTTCACCAGCCTGCGCAACATGCACCGGGTCCACGAGCTCGTCGCCAAGGATCTGCCGTATCAAGTGCTACTGCAAGGCGATCGCCCCAAGGCGCAGCTCTTGCGCAGCTTCCGCGAGAAGCCGAGCGTTCTGTTCGCGTCCCAGAGCTTCTGGGAGGGCGTCGACGTGCCGGGCGACGCGCTCAGCCTGGTCGTGATCGACAAGCTTCCGTTTGCCTCACCGCAGGAGCCGCTCGTGCAGGCTCGCATCGAGCGGCTGCGGGCGCGGGGCGAGGACCCCTTCGGGACGTTCCAGGTTCCCCAAGCCGCCCTGGCCCTCAAACAGGGGTTCGGACGCCTGATCCGTCACGCCAAGGACCGGGGGATCGTGGCCATACTCGACTCGCGGCTGTCCCGCCGGGGCTACGGGAGGCGGTTCATCGAGTCCTTGCCGCCCGCCCGGTTGCTGAGGAGTGTCGAGGAGGCCCGCTCTTTCTTCGCCGCACCCGACCCCCCGGGGGCCATGTAGGTATGGCTGATTTCTGCCTTCTTCGGGCGATGGAACTTGGCGGAAGCCCCTCTTCGAGCGAAACTAGCGGTACGGCGTGGGGCCGACCAAAGACGTATGGGCACGGACTCCCGAGTCCGGGCGCCACGCTCTCGGGGACTCCGCGCGGAAAGTTCTTCCGGCCGCGCGTGGGGCTCGTCCGGAAGACGAAAGGTGATCCGAGGTGCAGTTCAACACGGCCCAGCGGGAGCTGACGCTCAAGATCGTCTACTACGGTCCCGGACTTTCCGGGAAGACGACGAACCTGCGCGCGCTCTACCAGCGCATCGTTCCCACGCTCCGTGGGCACCTGATGACGCTCGATACCGCGGACGACCGCACCCTCTTTTTCGACACGCTTCCGCTCGTCTTCCGCTCCGGCAATCTGAAGGTGAAGCTGAAGCTGTTCACGGTCCCCGGCCAGGTGATGCACAACTCGACGCGGCGGATCGTCCTCCAGGGCGCCGACGCCATCGCCTTCGTGGCGGACAGCCAGCCCGCGAAACGGCAAGAGAACTACAAGTACTGGATGAACATGGTGGAGAACCTGAAGATGAACGGGCTCTCCATCGAGGCGCTGCCTCACGTCGTCCAGTGGAACAAGAAGGACCTCGGCGACGGCGCCACCGCGGAAGCGGTCGCCAAGATGCGCGCCGAGAACAAGCAACCGGTGTTCGAGGCGATCGCGGTCCGGGGCGAGGGTGTGGTGGAAACCTTCCTTGCCCTCGTCGACCTCACCTTCGAGCAGATCGACAGGACCTACCTGCTCTCGAGCAAGGTGGGACTCGACCGCGACCTCTTCATCGAGGAAGTGCGGCGCTGCCTCGTCGACCCGCCTAGAATCGAGGACATCCTGCCGCCGCGCGGATCGGGCGGGCAGGGCGGCGCCGGTGGAGCCCTGGGCGGATCGGGCGTGCTCGGCGGATCCGGAGAGTCGATGCCGGGCGCTTCCGGAGCCGCGGCGGACGGAACGTTGGCAGGCGGAGCATAAGTATCGTGGCGGAAAGCATCCTGCAAAAGAAGCTCGTCCTCGGCGAGCTGCTCGATCTGCCGACCTTCACCCAGGTCTGCAAGACGTTCGTCGATCTCTACAAGATCGGTCTGAAGATTTTCGACGCGCAGGGAACCAAGCTCGTCGACATCAAGACGGCCTCCGGCGACTTCTGCGCGTACATGTTCACCGGCCCGAACGGCCGGCGGCTCTGCACCGAGACGGTCACGCACATCAAGGTGCGGCCCCTCGAAGAGCCGAAGATCGCCATCCGCAACTGCTTCAGCGGGCTGCGCTACCTGATGCTGCCCATCCTCTACGAAGGGGACATGCTGGGCCGGATCATCTTCGGGCCGTTCCTGCCCGAGGACGTCGGCGAGCTGGGGCAGGACCTGAAGGCGCTCGAGGGCGAGTTCGATCTCGACAAGGCCCGCGAGCTCATCGGGAAGATCCGCAAGGCTCCGGAAGGCACGGTCCGCAAGGTCCTCGACCACTTCGCGCGGCTCGTCGACGTCCTCGTCTTCACCTCGCACCGCTCGCTCATCACCTCGCAGCTCCACATCGAGAGCGTGACCGAGAGCTACCGGGAGGTGCAGGAGAAGAACAAGCGTCTGTCCGAGGCGCTGGAGCGGCTCCAGGAGCTTTCGCGCCTGAAGTCGAACTTCCTCGCCACCGTCTCGCACGAGCTGCGCACGCCGCTCACGAGCGTCATCGGCTACAGCGAGATGCTCCTCGCGGGCCTCGCCGGCGACCTGAACGACGAGCAGAAGGATTACCTCAAGACCATCCTCGACAAGGGCGAGTCGCTCCTGCGGCTCATCTCGTCGATCCTCGATCTCTCCCGCATCGAGGCGCGCGGCGTGCAGCTCCAGCGCACCTCGATCGACGTGAACGACATCCTGCAGTCGGCGGTCGAATCCGTCCTGCCGCAGAGCTTCAAGAAGAAGCTCACGCTCTCGACCGAGGTCTCCCCGACGGTGCAGCGGGTGGTGGTGGACGGCGACAAGCTCCGCCAGTGCGTCATCAACCTGCTCTCGAACTCGGTGAAGTTCACGGCCGCGGGCGGTCGCATCTCGGTCCGCGCCATGCCGGCCGATCGCGGTCCCTCGAGCGCCGGACCGTTCGTCAGCGGCGGCTACTTCCAGATCTCGGTCGAGGACAACGGCATCGGCATTCCGCGCGACGTGCAGACCAAGGTGTTCGACACCTTCTTCCAGGCGGACTCGTCCGCCTCGCGCGAGTACGGCGGCGCGGGCCTCGGGCTCTCCATCGTGAAGAGCTACGTCGAGGCGCATGGTGGCCAGGTCTCGGTGCGCAGCGAGCCGGGGAAGGGCAGCATCTTCACCATGGTCCTCCCCATCGAGCCGCCCGGCACCCCGCTCGAGTCGTCGCCCCTGATGGCGATGCCGTCCCGCAGCATCCAGTAAGACCCGTGGTAGAGCGCTCCCGATGCGCTCCGAACTGGACCTGATCGACGCGTTCCTGGCGCCGTTCGGGCTCGACCGATCCAGCTCTTCCGCTGAAGGAGTGCTCGCAGGTCCCGGCGACGACTGCGCCGTGGTGCGGCCGTCGCGCGGGTTCTCCCTCGTGGTGAAGACGGACGCGGTCGTCGAGGGCGTGCACTTCCGGATGCCGCCCTTCACCCCCGAGGACGTGGGGCACAAGGCGCTCGCGGTGAACCTCTCCGATCTCGCGGCCGCCGGTGCGCGGCCCCGCTGGTTCGTCTGTGCCCTGGGCGTGCCGAAGACCGGTTCCGCGACGCCCATCGCCCGGCGCATGGGCCGGGGAATGGCCCGCCTCGCGGAGCGGCATGGTTGCGGGCTCGTCGGAGGCAACGTGACACGCGCGCCGGGCTGGAGCGTCACGCTCTGCGTGTTCGGGGAAGCAAAGCGGCCGCGCGGCAGGACCGGTGCGCGCGCAGGCGACGCGCTCGTGATGGTGGGAACGCTCGGTGCGGCCGCGAAGGGCCTCGCCGATCTCCGCAACGGCGCCCGCACCGCAGCGGCGCGCGCCCAGCTCCGCCCCGAGCCGCTCGTCGAACAAGGGCTCGCCGCGGGGCGCTTCGCGTCCGCCGCGATCGACGTGAGCGATGGGTTCCTGCGCGACCTCGGACATCTTTGCGAGTCGAGCGGTTGCGGCGCGGAGGTAGACGGCGCCGCGCTCCCCGTCGCCTCCGGAGCGTCGTTCGACGATGCGCTCTCCGGCGGCGAAGACTATGCGCTCCTTTTCGCCGCCCGCCCGGGACAGGTGCGGCAGCTCGTCGCGCACGTCCCGGGGGCGCGGCCGGTCGGGAGATTCGTGGCCGAGCCCGGGATCCGCCTTCTCCAGGACGGCCGGCCTCGCCGGCTGCCTTCCCGTCTGGGGTTCGACCATCTGCGATGAGCCGTTCAGGGCTGCCTTGACTTGAGGGATTCCGGGCCCTACCCACGGGGGTCCCCGTGGAACCGATCGCCCAGTCACCCCTTGCCCAGAAGCGCCGCGCCAGCCCGGCTGCCCTTGCAGAGCTCCTGACGGCCCTCCGCGGCGGTGCGCGCAAGGTACGGGCCCAAGGCCTCGTCGGCGCCGCCAAGGGCCACGTCCTCTGGCAGCTCTCGCGGGAGCTGAAGCTGCCGCTCGTCTGCGTGGTGCCCACCGACGATACGGCGGAGGCGCTGGAGAAGGACCTGCGCTTCTTCGCGCCCGAGACGACCGCCTCCGGGATCACCCGGCTCCCCGGGGACGAGGTCCTGCCCTATGAAGGGCTGACGCCGGATCCGGGCGTCGTGATGGCCCGGATAGCGGGCCTGTTCCATCTGCACCTCGGGGACGCGCGGATCGTCGTCGCCTCCGTGCGGGGCCTCGCGCGGCGGGTGCTTCCCCGCGAGGCGCTCGATCAGCGTAGCCTCCAGCTCGCCACCTCGGCGACGCAGGATCGCGACGAGCTCGCGAGCAAGCTGACCGCGGCCGGGTACGCGAAGGTCCCGATCGTCGAGGACCCCGGGACGTTCGCGGTCCGGGGCGGCGTGTTCGACGTCTGGTCGCCGCTCGACTCCGCCCCGGTGCGCATCGAGTTCTTCGGCGACGAGGTGGAGAGCCTGCGGCGCTTCGATCCCCAGACGCAGCGCTCCATCGCGGAGCTCTCCGAAGTCTCGTTCTGCCCGGCCCGCGAGATCGTCCTCGACGACGCGGGCCGCAAGGCCGCCATCGCCACGGTCCGCGCGGCCGCCGACGCCGTCGAGACGCCCACCCGGCAGTTGCGGGAGCTCATCGACGAGATCCAGACCCGGTCGCAGGACGATGCGCTGTTCGCGGCGGGTCTCTCCGCCATCCTTCCGGGCTTCTTTCCGGGCGGGCTCAAGGCGGTGACCGACTACCTTCCGGAAGGCGCCCTCTGGGTCCTCGACGACGCACTCGAGCTCGAGCGCCAGTGGGGCGATCTCTGGGCGGAGCTCGAGTCCACCTTCGAGGCGGCCCGGGCCAAGGGCGAGCTCGCGCTGTCCCCGGAGCAGCACTATTTGCACGAGCGGGACGCCCGTCCGGTCATCGAGGCGTCGCGGGTAGTGGAGCTGGGCGGGCTCCTCTTCGCCGAAGACGCCGCGCGCGGTGTGCCACAGATCGAGTTCGGCACCCGGCCGACCGCGGAGCTGCGCGCGGAGATCGCCGGGCATCACGGCGAGGACGGCGCCCTCGCGCCTCTCGTGCGGCGGCTGGTCGATTTCCGCGACCGCGGGATCGTCTCGGTGATCGCCTGCCACGGCTCGGCCCAGGCCGAGCGTACGAAACGCCTGCTCCTCGATCGCCAGCTGATGGCGCAAGTCGTCCCGCACCTGCCGGAGCAGCCGGCGACGCTATGGAATCCGTCGACGCACGCCCACCTCGTCGTCGGGGACGTGAGCGCCGGGTTCCTCGACGAGGGCGAGAGGATCGCCGTCTACTCGGACGAGGACGTCTTCGGCCCGCGCGCCCAGCCGCGCAAGACCCCCAGGCGGCCGAAGACGTTCGGCGACGACGCCGCCGACTTCCGGGACCTCAAGGAAGGCGATCTCGTGGTCCACGTCGAGCACGGCATCGCCCGCTACGACGGCCTCACCCGGCTCGACGTGCGCGGCTTCGCTGCCGACTTCATCCTGCTGCAGTTCGCCGGCAAGGACCGCCTCTACATGCCGGTCGGGCGGCTGCGCCAGATCCAGAAATACGTCGGCGGCGATCCCGCGAAGACGAAGCTCGATTCGCTGAAGAGCCAGACGTTCCAGAAGCGCAAGGCCAAGGTCAAGGAAGAGCTCCTCAAGATGGCCGCCGAGCTCCTCGACATCTACGCCGCTCGCGCCGCCCATCCCGGCTATGCCTTCACGCCGCCCGACAACATGTACCGGCAGTTCGAGGCGGACTTCGAGTTCGAGGAGACGCCCGATCAGGCGAAGGCGATCGAGGACGTGCTCGTGGACATGCAGCAGCCGAAGCCGATGGATCGGCTGGTCTGCGGCGACGTCGGATACGGCAAGACCGAGGTGGCCCTGCGGGCCGCGTTCAAGGCGGTGGAGGACAAGAAGCAGGTCGCGGTGCTGGTCCCGACGACGGTGCTCGCCTCGCAGCATTACAGGGTGTTCTCCACTCGATTCGGCGACTATCCGATCACGGTGGAGATGATCAGCCGCTTCCAGGGCCCCAAGGAGACGAAGGACATCCTCACCCGGGCACGCGAGGGCAAGGTCGACGTGCTCATCGGCACCCATCGGCTGCTCTCGCACGACGTGTCGTTCAAGGAGCTCGGGCTCGTCGTTGTCGACGAGGAGCAGCGCTTCGGGGTGAAGCACAAGGAGCAGCTGAAGAAGCTACGCAAGCTCGTCGACGTCCTCACCCTCACCGCGACGCCCATCCCGCGCACCTTGCACATGGCGATGATGGGAGTGCGCGATCTGTCGATCATCGGGACGCCGCCGGTCGATCGCCGCGCCATCCGCACCTTCGTCTCCAAGTTCGACGGGCCCACCATCAAGGAAGCGATCGAGCGCGAGATGGCGCGCGGCGGGCAGGTGTTCTTCCTCCACAACCGCATCCAGTCGATCGCAGGCGTCTACGATTACCTGCACAGGCTCGTGCCGCAGGCGAAGATCGCCGTCGCGCACGGGCAGATGGCGGAGGGAAAGCTCGAGAAGGTCATGACGGAGTTCATCGAGCGCAAGCACGACGTCCTGCTCTGCACCGCGATCATCGAGAGCGGGCTCGACATCCCGTCGGCGAATACCATCCTCGTCGATCGGGCGGACCACTTCGGGCTCTCGCAGCTGTACCAGATCCGCGGCCGGGTCGGCCGCTCGCGCGAGCGCGCCTACTGCTACCTCTTGGTTCCGGCGCGGCGGAAGATCACCCGCGACGCGCAGAAGAGACTTCAAGTCTTGCAGCAGTTCACCGAGCTGGGCGCCGGCTTCCAGATCGCCTCGCACGACCTGGAAATCCGTGGCGCGGGAAACCTCCTCGGCCCCGACCAGAGCGGCACCATCGCCGCGGTGGGCTTCGATCTCTATGCGCAGCTCATGGACGAGGCGGTGGCGGAGCTGAAGGGGGAGAAGCCTCGCGAGGAGTTCGAGCCGGACGTGGAGCTTCCGGTCCCCGCGTTGATTCCGGAAGAGTACGTGCCGGACGTTCAGCAGCGCCTCTTCTTCTACAAGCGCCTGGCGTCGGCCAAGGACGAGGACGAGCTGTACGAAGTGAAGGGGGAGCTGCGTGACACCTGCGGCGAGCCGCCGGCCGAGGTCGACGCACTGGTCGAGGTGATGGGCCTCAAGAACGAGCTGCGCGCCCTGCGGCTCCGTGGCCTGAAGAGCGGGCCTGGTCGCCTGGTCGTCCAGCTGGGCCCCGACGCCTTGCTCGACCCTGCCCGGCTCGCGACCCTGGTCGCAAAGGGAAAAGGGCGATATCGCCTCACACCTGGGATGGAGCTGGTAGAGCTACAGCCCTCCGAGGAGGCGGCCGCACCCCTGGCGGCAGCCAGATCGCTCTTGCAAGAGCTAGGCAAGTGCGCGGTAGATGGATGAATCGCGCACCCAGCGCGGTTTACGAGATGGTCGCTCACCCATCCATCTCCCAACTCCGAAGGACCGTTCATGAAGACCAAGTTTTCCGCTCTGTTGCTCGCAGGTTTTGCCGTCGCCTCGGTGGCAGGGTGCAAGCGCGACGGCAAGTCGGGCCCGGTCGTCGCAAAGGTCGGCAGCGAGACCATCACCGCCGCCGAGTTCAAGAAGCGTCTCGACGAGACGAGCCCGTTCTTGCGCGCCCGCTACAACACGGTCGAGCGCAAGAAGGAGTTCCTCGAGAGCCTCATCCGCAACGAGCTCCTCGCGCAGGAAGCGGAGCGGCAGGGCCTTTCGAGCTCGCCCGCGGTTCGCGAGCAGTTGAAGCGCGCGATGATCCAGGAGCTGATCAAGAAGCAGCTCGACGAGCGGCTCTCCGGCAACGACATTCCGGACGCCGATCTGAAGGCGTTCTACGACTCGCACGTCGACGACTTCGTGAAGCCGGAGCGCGCGCGCATCTACCACATCCTCATCCCGGCGCACGAGGCCAAGGACAGGGCGTCGGCGCGCAAGCACGCGGAGGCGCTCCTCAAGGATATCCAGGAGCGGACCAAGAAGGGTGAGGTCAACGCCTTCCAGGCCGTGGCCCAGCGGGAGAGCAAGGACGCGACGTCGGCCCCGATGGGCGGCGATCTCCGGTTCGTCTCCAAGGACGAGCTCACCAAGAACTACTCGGCCGAGCTCGCCAACGCCGCGTTCGACCTGAAGAACGCGGGCGACATGGGCGGCCCGATCGACACGCCGGCGGGCGTCGAGCTGGTGAAGATGCAGGTCAAGACCCCGGCGGTGAACCGCAGCTTCGACGAGTCGAAGGAAGGGATCCGCGGCCGCATCGCCCGCGAGCGCCGCAGCAAGGACTACGACGATTTCGTGAAGAAGCTGCGCGACAACGGCAAGGTCGACATCGACGAGGCCGAGCTCGCCAAGGTGGTGCCGACCGAGACTCCCGGCGCGCCGATGAGCGCCGTTCCGCACGGGATCCCGTCCGCCGCTCCCGCGAGCGTGAAGGTGACGGGGCAGTAGTGGCTCTTCTCCGAAGTTCGTTGCAGGACTTCGGACTTCCAGATGGCGGCGGCTCGGGAATCCCCGGGTCCGCCGCCTTCGCACGACGGAGGAGCGGGCTTCGCCTCTTGCTGGTCGTCCTCTGCGGTCTCGCGGCGTGCAATCGTAACAAGCCGCCTCCCGCGCCGGCTGCGCCCGTCGCAGCGGTCGTGGAGGGGACTTCGATCCCGGTCTCCGCCGTGCAGCGCGAGATCGATCGCCTTCGCCGCGGCGCCGGTACGGCCGTGATCGACGGCCTCGACGCATCTGCCCAGGTCGACCCCAAGGACGTTCCCCGGCTCGGGCGGGCGCTGCTCGATCCGCTCGTCGATCGCGCACTCCTCGTGAATCGCGCCAAGTCGGCAGGCATGACGGTGAGCGACGTCGACGTGCAACGGGCGATCGACGCTCTCGGCGAACGCGCCAAGGCGAGCGGCCAGACGCTGGCGGAGCGCCTCGCCCAGGACGGGCAGACCCCGGAGGCGCTCGCCGAAGAGACGCGCGACCGCCTTCTAGCGGAGAAATGGGTCGCCCAGCAGACGCGGGGCGAGACCCCTTCGTCCGCCGAGGCGCGTGCCTACTTCGACACCCACCGATCCGAGTTCGACACGCCGGAGCAGGCGCACGCCCTGCAGATCCTGGTGATGACCGCGGAGGAGGCGAAGAGCCTTCTCGACCAGATCCGCAAGGGAGCGTCCTTCGAGGACCTGGCGAAGTCCCACGGGCGCTCGCCGGACGCGCGCAAGGGCGGGGACCTGGGTTGGTTCGCCCGCGGCACCATGCCGAAGGTGTTCGACGACGCCTGCTTCTCGCTCAAGCCCGGCCAGGTGTCCGGCGTCGTGCAGTCGAGCTACGGCTACCACCTCTTCAAGCTCCTGGGAAAAAGGCCCGCGAAGAAGCGGACCATCGACGAGGTGCAGGCCGAGGTCGTCCGCAGGGCCTATCTGGAGAAGAAGACGCGGGCCGAGCGGCAACTGCTCGAACAGGTCCGCAAGTCGGGGAACGTGCAGATCAACGAGGCAGCGCTTTCGCTTCTGCGATAGATTCTTCGCCCCATGAAGCGAAGCCTGCTCGCGCTCTGCCTGATTTCCTTCGCCGCCCGCGCCGAGCTCAAGGAACGCATCGCCGCGGTGGTGAACGGCCAGCCCATCACGCTGTCCGAGGTCGAGGAGCGCGTCGGTCCGGAGCTCGCCCGGGTGATGCAGATCCCCGACGAGGCGACGCGGTCGCGCGACAAGAAGTCGCTGCTCTGCCAGGGTCTCGAGCAGCTCGTCGACGAGAAGCTGATCGAGAGCGAGGCGCACACCATCGGCGCCGACGTCTCCGAGGACGAGGTGCAGCGCGGCCTCGAGCAGCTCGCCCGGCAGAGCAACATGGAAGTACCCGAGTTCCGCGAAGCCCTCGGGGCGCAGGGCATTTCCTGGGAGACGGCGCGGGAAACCGTCCGCCGCCAGCAGCTGATGGGCCAGGTGCTCCGTTTCAAGGTAAAGCCCCGCAAGATCACCGACGAGGAAGTGCAGACGGCCTATGCGGCGATGGCCAAGGACCCGGAGTACGAGGTCCGTGCGCGCCACATCTTCGTCGCGACTCCGGAGCGCTCGACGCCCGCCTTCGTCGCCACCGCCCGGAAGAAGGCCGAAGACGCGCTCCGGCGGGTGAGGTCGGGAGAGACGTTCGCGCTCGTCGCCCGCGAGATGTCCGACGGACCCACGGCGCGCGAGGGCGGCGATCTCGGCTATTTCAAGAAGGGCCTGATGCTGCCGGCCATCGAGCAGGCCGCCTTCTCGCTGAAGCCGGGCGAGATCTCGCCGCTCATCCGCACTTCCAGCGGATTCCACATCGTCATGGTGGAAGACCGGAGGGCGATTCCGCCCAAGCCTCTCGCGGACCTGAAGGAGGAGATCCGCAACCGGCTCGCGAACGAGTCGATCTTCAAGGAGCGCGAGAACTACATCGGCTCGTTGCGGAAGACGGCGCAGATCGACGAGAAGCTCTGCACTGCCGCTCCTGGTCCTACGGCGTCCCGCTAGCGGCGGGCCGAGTGCGAGGCCTTCGCCGCGGAGGACTCGTCGAAGATTCGATCGACGTTGCGGCTCACCGCGTCCTTCGCGCGCGGATCCAGATCTTTCGTCTTCTCCACGTTGCTCTTGAAGGAGGCGAGATCGAGCTCCGCCAGGGCGTACTCCGTATTGTCGGTGTCCACCCAGTGATCGATCACGCGGACACCGTTCTCCGACGATGCCAGCCCCTTGAGAGCGGCCTGCACGCGCTGCTTCTCGTTCGCGTCCGTTCCCGCCGGAACGTCCTTCTGCGCGGTCTCCAGGAACTCCTCGAGCGTCCTCTGGATCTCGCCCCGCGCGCGAGAATCGACCATCCTGCGCCGCACCAGCGCGTCGCGGACGCCGCTCACGATGCCGACGCCCTGGAACCTCTTTCCGGATTCGTCCGTGATGGCTCCCGTCCCGATGTTCACCCAATCCGGGCCGTTGGCGTGCAGGACGAAACTCGACGGCGCGGCCTTCTTCTCGGTCTTGCAGCCAAGAGTCGCCGCGAGTCCCATCGCGAGGAGGGCGCTTGTGGCCCTATTTGCCACTGGCGACCTCCGGGGCGGCGCGGTCCGCCGAGACCTTACGCGATCCCTGCCGTAGGCTGCTGTCGATTCCGTCCAGCTCTCGAAGCATCGACTTGTCCTGCGTCAGCTCGTATGCCTTGCGCACCGTCTGCGTCGCCTTGTCGTAGTCCCCGGCGTATTCGTACGCGAGTCCCAGGTTCCAGTAGGCCTTCGCGAGCTTCTTGCGGTCGGGATCCGGCGACTTCGTGAGATTGGCGACCGCGGCGCCAAAAGCTTCCTCGGCCTTCTTCCACTCGCCCTGCTCGGCGAAGCCGATGCCGCGATCGAGCTCCTTCAGGTCGGAATCGGTCTGGAAGGCGGCGGTGACGTATTCCTGATACGGCAAGACGGCCTTGAGGAAGCGCTCGACCAGCTCGGCGCGCGCGGACCTCGCGAGCCGCTGCTTGTCGATGGGATCCGGCCGGCGGTCGACGGCGTTGCTCGTGTCGCTCCGCTTCTCCTCGTACGTCTCGGTGACGACGGTCTGCCCCGTCGAGACGTCGACCAGGCGGAACGTCGCCCGGACCGTCATCTCACCGACCAACTTCACCAGGGTGGTGATGGAGTCGTTCTCCTTCATCCGCTGGTCGGAGGACTCCTCCCGATAGCTCTGGTCCGCGGCGCCGTAGATGAGGATCGACTTTCCCAGCACCTTGCCGAGCTTCGCCGCCTTCGCCGGCTGCGAGAGATCGGACCACGAGAGCTGCTGCTCGCGGAGGGCAGCCGCGGTGCGCTGCTGGTCGATGACCTGGAAGTGCTTCGACGCGACGAGCGCTTCTTCCACACCCTGAGCAAGGCCAGGGTCCGCCTTGCCTCCGAGCTGACCCACCGCCACCGTTTCGTACGGCGTCATGTCGATCTCGGCGGGCCGCACGGCGGGCACCCGGATGGGCGCCGCCGTCGCGCAGGCCCAGGACAGGAGGAGGAGGGCCGCGCCGGGGATGCGCAAGACGGTGGAAGGGGTCGGCATGATTGTGGTTTCCGAGGAAGATGGCCCAGCCAACCGCTAGCATCGCCCCTTCCGGGCGGTCAAGACGACCGGATCACACGTTGAAGAGGAAGTGCATGACGTCGCCGTCCTGGACGACGTACTCCTTCCCTTCCACACGCAGGACGCCTTTCGCGCGGGCCGCCGCTTCCGAGCCGTGCGCGAGGAGCTCGTCCCAGCGGATCACCTCCGCCTTGATGAACCCGCGCTCGAAGTCGGTGTGGATGACACCGGCTGCCTGCGGCGCCTTGGCTCCCTTGCGGATGACCCAGGCGCGGCACTCGTCTTCGCCCGCCGTGAAGTAGCTCTGCAGGCCGAGCAAGTCGAATCCGGCGCGGACGAGCTTGTCGAGCCCGGGTTCGGTGAGACCGACATGACCGAGGAACTCCTTCCGCTCTTCCGCCGGGAGCTCCTGGATCTCCGCCTCGACCTTGCTGCAGATGGCGACCGATCTGGCGCCCTCGGCCTCCGCGAGGGCGCGGACCTGCGCGACCAGCGGATCCGAGTCGAGCTTGGCGAGCTGCGTCTCGTCGACGTTGGCGACGTAGAGGACGGGTTTCGCGGTGAGGAGGAACAGCTCTTTTGCCCGCGGCCTCTCGTCGTCCGAGAGGCGCACCCCGCGAGCGGGTTTTCCTTCGTCGAGCGCCGCCTGAGCTTGTCGTAGACCGCCAGATCGGCCTTGGCCTCCTCGCCCATCTTCCCCGGCGCCTTGGCGTCCTTGGCGCGCCGCTCGCGCTTCTTCTCGATCGTCTCCAGGTCCTTGAGCATCAGCTCCGTCTCGACGACGTCGCGGTCGCGCGCGGGATCGACGTGTCCGTCGACGTGCACGACGTCCGGATCGGAGAAGCAGCGGAGCACGTGGGCGACGGCGTCGACCTCGCGGATGTTGGCGAGGAACTGGTTCCCGAGTCCCTCGCCCTTGGAGGCTCCCTTCACCAGTCCGGCGATGTCGACGAATTCGAGCGCCGCGTGCGTCGTCTTCTTCGGCTCGTACAGGGCAGCCAGGCGGTCGAGCCGCTGGTCGGGGACGGGAACGACGCCGACGTTCGGGTCCTTGGTCGCGAACGGGTAGTTGGCGGCAAGAACGCTCGCGCCCGAGAGCGCGTTGAAAAGGGTGCTCTTGCCGACGTTGGGCAGGCCGACGATGCCGATGGCAAGACCCATGGAGCGGCGGATCTACCGCACCTTGAAGCCCGCGGCGCGCCTTTTCGTGGCTTACTTGCTTGCCGGCAGCTTCACGAAGCGCGTCACCACGAACATCATTTCTTCAACCGTGAACGGCTTGGTGAGCGTTCCGGCGATCCCTTGCGCCTGCAGCGTCGTAGCCCGGGGCGGAATGGCGCTCATCACCACGATGGGCACGTCGCGCAGCCTGGGCTCCGCCTTCATGGAGGCGACCACTTCCCATCCGTCCTTCGCAGGCATGAGAAGGTCCAGGAGAATGAGCGCGGGCTTCGTCCCTGACCCGTGCAACAGCGCGAGCGCCTTCTCTCCTTGCGGCGTCCCGACCGGAGCGTATCCGCGCCGCTTCAGCTCGTCGCAGATCGAAAGCCGCAGATCGTCCTGATCCTCGACGACGTGGATGACTGGCTTCATGGTTGCCTTGGCCGAGGTGTTGGTTGGGGCGGATGGATTCGAACCATCATAATGGGATTCAAAGTCCCATGTCCTGCCCTTAGACGACGCCCCACCATGCTGCGGCCTTCAGCCCCAGCGCGCCATATGCTGCGGCCTTCGGCCTCCGCCCGTCGCAGGCAAAGCCCGCTCCTCCGCCAGGGCACGCACGGTGCATGGGCACCGGGGCGGCGTCAAGCCGGGGACCGGGACCGGTCACCTGACCGATGCCGTCCGATTTCGCACGGGTCCACGATGGGCTCCGATGCGAAGGGGAGAAAGCGGACAGGCGATCGTGGAGGCGGCCTTCGTGCTGCCCGCGATGATCTTCCTCATCCTCTGCGCGATCCAGCTCACGCAGATCCAGCAGGCCCGCCTCCTCACCGACTACGCAGCCTTCAACGCGGCCAGGGCCGGTATCGTCCACAACGGCGACAACGGGGACTCGGACGGCTTCAGCGATGGACCCATGTACGACGCCGCGGCGCTGTCCCTCGCCCCGTCGCTCGGGCGGAGCGACAGCTTCACCGAGGTGGCGAAGAGGGTCGCGGCGGTCAAGCTGCTCGACGCCGCGCTCGGACGTTTCAAGCTGAGCCGGGTGCGCGTGTACGTGCGCAATCCGAAGCAGGCGGACTTCGCCAGGTTCGGGAAGCATCTGAACGGGCGCGAGATCGATTTCGACGACGTGCGCCCGGGCGCAACCGACGCCACGCTGCTCGAGATCCAGGTCCGCTACCTCTACGAGCTACGCATCCCGTTCGCGAACAAGCTCATCCAGACCATCTGGATGGCCACACATGTCCGATCCGGATCCGGAAGCCTCAACGCGCTCGACGGCTGGACCGGGTGGGACATGACGTCGCCGCGGGCCTTCACGCCGACAGGTCCGGACGCGGTCGAGCTCACCCGGATCCTCGCATTGGCGGCCAAGTACGACGACGGGACGCCGGAGCAAGTGAACCTCGGCGCGCTCGTGGCCGCTGCCCGGTTGACCGGCCGCTACTACCTGCCCCTCGAGGCCTACTACACGATGCGGATGCAATCGAACCCCTTCAGGAAGTGGGCGCACCCGTGATCGCGGCTCTCCACCGGTTGAAGCAGGACGAAGAGGGGCAGGCCCTGGTCCTGGGCGCCATCTTCGGCCTCATCCTCGCCCTCTGCGTCCTCACCACGGTCGGCCTGGGCCGCGCGGTCTACGACAAGGTCCAGCTGCAGACCGCGGCCGATGCGGCCGCATACTCCCAGGCGGCCGTCGAGGCGCGCGTCCTCAACTTCACCGCCTACACGAACCGGGCCATGGTCGTGCACTACGCGTCGATCATGGCGGCGAGCGCGTACCTCACCTGGATCCACTTCCTCTGGGCGGGGATCCACCCGCTCCTCGAAGTCCTCACCGTCGTCCCCGTGGTGGGCGAGATTGCCGCGGCCATCGACGAGGTCGTCCAGCTCTTGATGACAGCGCTCGATTTTGCCGTCGCGGCGCTCACGCCCATTCTCGCCGCCGCGAACACGGTCCTCTGGGGATTACAGGAAGGCGCCTGGGCCGCGGTCATGGCGCGCCTCGGGAAGATCGCGCCGGAAGCCCACTCGGGGGATTCCAAGGAGGCGCCCTATGAGGCCATCTGGCCCGCGCTCACGGCGGCAGCGAACATCGGGGCGCTCTCCAGGACGCGCGGGAACGCTTTCCCGCCCGTGAACATCGAGAACTCGCGGAAGATCCTCCTCAACGAGAAGAGCAAAGAAGTCCAGCTCGCCCGGGCCACCATGCTGGAGATCGCCAACTCGGCGCGGCAGCCGTGGGTGGCCTACGGCGACCGCTGGGACAATCCCTCGTGGATTCTCTTCAACCGGCACGCCGCACTCTCGCTGCGCTTGGCGATCTGCAGCGTCGGGTTGAGGAACGTATCGCGCACGGAGCTGGGATCGCCGCCCCCCGGGAGCAGGCAAGGCGCGACGGGTCAGGTCTTCTCGGCGTCAGCGCTGAAGCTCGATCTCGACTGCCCGCTGGTGGGCGCGAAACTGCGGCTCTTCCAGCTCGCCACCATGGATCAGGTCTTTCCCGCGCTCTCGCCGGGTCGCGATTACGACGTGAGGGGCATCTCCGCGAGCGGGCTGCTCGGGCAGGCGCTCCGGGCGGTCCTCGGCGGCGCCGCCCAGGTGATGCAGACGATCGCGCAGCAGACGGCGCCCGATCCGGCGAAGCGTCTTTTCTGGATCTCCCCCTACGTGTCCTTTGCACCGTCTGCGCGGTCGACGCCGGGCGGAGCCCTCGGCGATCTGGGCAACTTCGCGCAGCCCGACGTCATCGTCGGCCTCGCCAAGGAAGGCCGCCACATGAACGCCGAGAACGGAATGGACAAGATCCAGGCACGGCGGTTCGCATCGACGATCGGCGGGTCCGGTTCGGCCGATCTGAGCTACACGGACGCCGACACGCCGTCGATCGGGAACCTTGCCGTGCTGCAGCTGCACAAGGGACTCAACGCCTTCGCCGCGGCGCAGGTCTACTACCACCGCCCCGGCGACTGGCGGGAGACGCCCAACTTCTTCAACCCGCTCTGGGGGGCGCGCCTGATGCCGATCACGGAGTCGAACGCCGCCAACCTGATCCCGCACGTCGTCGACAACGCGTTCGTCAAGACGTTCCTCCTCCACTGATGCAGAACCCTTCGTCAGAGCGCGGATCGGCGCTGGTCGAGGCGGCGAT
>JBJMQD010000230.1:0-9277 GCA_045802855.1 Myxococcales bacterium
ATGCTTCCTCTGCGTCGTAGGTGGCGCGGGAGCGTACCACTGATCCGGTAAAATTCGAGCCCGTCAGCGAGGAGTGTCGCCTGCGGGCTTGAGAGGCTCCGCGTCGTTCGGGGTGGGCGACGGCCGGGGCGGAGTAGAGGATTGCGGCTCGGGGAGATTGCTGCGCGGCGGCGGATTGATCCCGCCAGGTTCCGGCGGCACGGGCGCTTTCGCTTCCGGCGCGGGAGGGGGAGGCGCCGTGTCGGGGATGCTACGCAGGCGCGCCTCGGCATCGCGGCGGTGCTCGCTGCGGGGCGCCTCCTCCACGAGCCTCTGGAGGGCCTTCCGCTCGGCGCTCCGGTCGCCGAGATTGTGGTAGGCCTCGCCCGCCCGCCACAATGCGTCACCTCGGAGTCGGCCACCTTCGAGATCGCCGTAGGCGTCGGCGAGCGATAGGTAGCGGCCGGCGGCGCCCTTCCACGCATTGCGCTTCCAGTAGAACTCCGCCACGTACCTGTCGTGCGCGGCGAGCCGCTCGCGACACGCGTTGATGATGTCGCGCGCCTTGGGAACGAGATCGCTCTTCGGGTAGCTGATGACGAAGCGCTGCAGCGCATCGAGCGCGGAGCGGATGGGCGACTGGTCCTTCTCGTTCGACGGCGGCATGAGCCAGAAGTCCGTCGGCTTGTCCTGATAGTACGAGAGCCCGACCCGGAACGAGGCGTAATCCGCTTTCGGGTGCGAGGGGTGGCTCTTCACGAAATCCTGGTAGGCCGCCGCCGCGGCGGCCCAGTCTTCGCGCTCGTACGCCATGTCCGCGAGCGCCAGCTCCGCGAGCGACGAGTACTGCGAGTACGGGAAGTTCGTCCGCACCCATTCGAGGTAGCGGGTGGCCTCGATGTAGTTCTTGTCGGCCTTCTCGTTGATGCCGCGCTTGTAGGCCCGCTCGGCGTTGGTCGCCTCGGCGCCGGTGACGGGTTTCGTGATGTCGAGGGAGTCCTTGCCTCCGGCGCACGCCGAGAGGAGCAAGGCCCCGAAGAGGAGCGCGCGTCCGTGGCTAACGATCATCGTCATCGTCTCCGTCGAAGGGGATGCCGAGCGCGCGCGCCACCGCTGAAGGCCGGAAGCCTTTCTGCACGAACGACCGGAAGACGCGCTGCCTCGAAGCTCCGTCCACCTCGCGTCCTTTCAGGCGCCGCTCGAGCGCGCGCTCGAGCAACTTCGCCTCGCCCTCTTCTCCCGCCTGCTCGTCGACCGCCGACCGCGCCTGCGCCGTGGAGATTCCCTGCGCCTCGAGGCGCAGGGCGGCAAGGCGGGGCGAAGCGCCCCGGTCGAGCAACGAACGTGCGCGCGAGCGGGCTATCTCGCCATCGTCGAGATAGCCGAGTTCTCGGACGCGCGCCACGGCGGCTTCGACCTCCGCGGAGGCGTACCCGCGCTTTTCCAAGCCGCGGCGAAGCTCGGCCTCGCTACGGCTTCTCGCCGCAAGCAGCTTCAGGGCCGAATCGAGGACCGGACGCATCCGGGCGGGGTCAGAACCGCTCGATCTGGAAGTCGTCTTCCGCCGGCGCCGCGGGAGCTGCCGCGGGCTTCGGAGAAGTCCCGGGCTTGGTCGCGATGCGGCCCAACGGTGCGCCGCCTCCGCCCGGCCCCCCCGCGGAGCGCTGGGCAGCAGCGGGAACCGGACGCGGCCCCGCCGGGGCGGGCTTGGCGGCGGCCGGCTGGCCTTCCTCGGGCTTCTGGTCGAAGTTGTCCCAGGTCGAGTCGCTCGTGGCGCTGATTCCCGAGACGCGGAGCGCGAAATCGGCGGGGTTCGTCGACTGCCGCACCGCCTCTTCGTACGTGATGATGTTCTGCCGGAACAGGCTCATCAGCGACTGATCGAACGTCTGCATCCCGTACGTCGTGTGGCTCTGCGAGATCGCGGTGGCGATCTCCTTCGTGCGGTCCTTGTCCTCGACCATCTCGCGGATGCGGCTGTTCGCGACCAGCACCTCTACGGACGCGACGCGGCCCTTGCCGTCGGCGCGCGGGACCAGGCGCTGCGAGATGACGCCGCGCAGGACCGATCCGAGCTGGAGGCGGACCTGCTTCTGCTGGTGCGGAGGAAACGCCGAGATGATGCGGGTGATGGTCTCGGTCGCGTCGAGCGTGTGCAGGGTCGAGAGGACGAGGTGACCGGTCTCGGCGGCGGTGAGCGCGGTTTCGATGGTCTCCAGATCTCTCATCTCGCCGACCAGGATGACGTCCGGGTCCTGGCGCAGCGAGCTCTTCAGCGCATGGCCGAAGCTCATGGTGTCGACGCCGACCTCGCGCTGGTTGACGATCGACCGCTTGTCGCGGATGAGGAACTCGATCGGGTCCTCGATCGTCATGATATGGCAGGTTTCGTTGGAGTTGATGTGATCGACCATCGCGGCGAGCGTGGTCGACTTTCCGGAACCCGTGGTCCCGGTCACCAGGATGAGCCCGCGCTGCTCGCCGGCGATCTTCTCCAGGATCTTGGGGAGGAGCAGCTGCTCGATGGTGCTGATCTTGAACGGAATGACGCGGAGGACGACCCCGATGGTGCCGCGCTGCTGGAAGCAGTTGACGCGGAACCGGCCCAGGCCGGGAACGCCGTAGGCGAGATCGAGCTCGTTCTGCGCCTTGAACTTTTCCTTCTGGTAGTCGTTCATGATCCCGAACGCCATCCTCGCGATCTCCTCGGGAGGCAGGCGGCGGGCGTCCTTGAGCGGCACGAGCGAGCCGTCGACGCGGAACATGGGCGGAAGACCGGCCTTCAGGTGGATGTCGGAAGCGCCACCGCGAAGGGCGACCTGCAGGATCTCGTTCAGCTCCATCGTTTTTTCCGCCTCGTTTGCGAGGTTTGGATCGTAACAGAGCGATTCCAGCTGTCGCTAGGAAGGGGGGGTAGGTCGCCCGCGCAGCGGGTAGCCGTGCGCACGACGGCCCGCCCAGGTGCGAGCGGGCCGCGCGATCGTACGCACGAAGCTCAGCGCTTGTTCTTCGCTTGCTGCGCGACGAAGTCGTCCTGCGCCTTCTTCATCTCGGCCGGCGTGAGATCCTTCACGTGCTGCGCGAGCGTCCACTGGTTGCCCCACCGGTCGGTGACGATGCCCATCCGGTCGCCCCAGAACATGTCCTGTGGAGGCATCATCGCCGTGCATCCCGCGCCCGTCGCGCGCTTGAACGCGGAGTCCACGTTGTCGAAGTAGAGCCAGAGCTTCGTCTTCCACGCCTGGTTGCCCATCTCCGGCGCGGCATCGCTGGTGAACACCGTGGAATCGCCGATCCGCAGCGCGGCGTGCCAGATCTTCTTTCCGCTCGGATCGGGCGCCCTCGACAGCTCCTCGGCGCCGAAGGCCTTCTTCCAGGTCTCGATGGCTTCGATGCACCCGTCCACGGTGATGGTCGGAGTGACGGTGTGCATTCCTTCCGGGACCGCCTTGACGTTGCCCATTTTGAACCCCCTGTTCGCGTGCCCCCTCGTCGCGAGCGGGGCCGAGTCTAATGGCGGGGGCTGACAGCCGCGATGACGCACCGCGACCTTCGCGGAGGCTGCTACCGCTTGGAGAACTGGAACCGCTTGCGTGCTCCCGGGCGTCCGTACTTCTTGCGCTCGACGGTGCGGGCGTCGCGGGTGAGGAATCCCGCTTTCTTCAGCGGAGGGCGGAAGTCGCCGTTGAGCTTGGTCAGCGCGCGGCTGATGCCGTGCCGGATCGCGCCGGCCTGACCCGACAGCCCGCCGCCGCAGACGTTCACGAAGATGTCGACCTTGCCGAGTTGCTCGACGACCTCGAGGGGCTGCTTGAGCACCATCTTGCTCGTCTCGCGGCCGAAGTACTCGTCGAGCGTGCGCGCGTTGACGGTGAACTCGCCAGAGCCGGGCTTCATGCGCACGCGGGCGATCGATTCCTTGCGGCGACCGGTTGCGTAGACGAGCAATTCCTTGGTGGCCATTTCGGATCCTTACGCGTCGCGGGCTTCGACGGCGGTGGGCTTCTGGGCGGCGTGCGGGTGCTGATCGCCGCCGTAGACCTTGAGCTTCTTCATCATCGCGCGACCGAGGTTCGTGCGCGGCAGCATGCGGCGGACCGCGTCCTCGACGAGCCGGGTGGGATGGCGCGCGACGGTCTGCTCCGCGGAGTACGACTTGAGCCCGCCCGGGAACATGCTGTGGTGGATGTACTGCTTGTCCTGCCACGTCTTGCCCGTCAGCCGGACCTTGTCGGCGTTGACGACCACCACGAAGTCGCCGGTGTCCGCGTGGGGCGTGAAGGTCGGCTTGTGCTTGCCGCGCAGCATGCTCGCGATCTGTGTCGCGGCGCGCCCCAGCACCTTGTCCTTCACGTCCATGACGACCCAGTTCCGCTGGGCCGTCTGCTTGCTCACCATGCGGGTCTTCATCGAATAGGCCCCGAGCGCGCCCGCGGCAGTGCCGCGGAAAAGGGGCGTCGGATACGCGATCCGACGTGCGCTGTCAACAGAACGGGTTCCCCGTGCCGCGGCGATCTTGCAGGGTGACTACTTCTTCCGCTGCGCGTCGAGCGCTTCGAGCCGCTCCTTGATCCGCGCCTCCTCGCCGTTCTCGCTCGGTTCATAGAACCTCAGACCCCGGAGCTCGTCGGGCAGGTACTGCTCCGGCACGTAATTGCCTTCGAAGTTGTGCGGATACTTGTATCCGCCCGCATAACCCATCGACTTCATCAGCGGCGTCGGCGCGTTGCGCAGCTTCAGAGGCACCGGCAGCGCACCCTTCTCCAGCACCGCCTGCCGCGCCGAGGAGTACGCCTTCAGCGTCGAATTGCTCTTCGGGCAGCTCGCCAGGAACGCCGCCGCCTGCGTCATGGGGAGCACGCCCTCCGGCAATCCCACCAATTCGAACGCGCGCAGCGCGTCCACCGCCACGGAGAGCGCTCTCGGGTCGGCATTGCCTACGTCCTCGCTGGCGAAGATGACCATCCGGCGCAGGAGGAAGCGCGGCTCCTCTCCGGACTCCAGCATCCGCACCAGGTAATAGACGGCCGCGTCCGGGTCCGATCCCCGCAGCGATTTGATGAACGCGCTGATCGTGTCGTAGTGCGCATCGCCCGACTTGTCGTAGAGGAGCGTCTTCTGCTGCAGGGCTTCCTCGGCGTCTTTCTCGGTCAGCTCCGCCCGCTTCTCCGCCTTCGCCCGGGCCGTCGCCACCTCCAGCGCATTCAACGCCCGCCGCGCGTCTCCGCCGGAATGCCGCGCCACGTGATCGAGGAATGGCTCGGAAGCTCTCACCCCGTCCGCGCCGAGGCCCCGCTCCGCATCCGAGGCCGCCCGCACCATCAAATCTCGCAGGTCGGCCTCCTCCAGCGGACGGAGCGCGAAGACCCTGCAGCGGGAGAGGAGCGCCGAGTTCACCTCGAAGCTCGGGTTCTCCGTCGTGGCGCCGATCAAGGTGACGACGCCCCTCTCGACGTGCGGCAACAACGCATCCTGCTGCGCCTTGTTGAATCTGTGGATCTCGTCGATGAACAGGAGCGTCCGGACCCCCTGCTGGTCGAGCAGATCGCGGGCCCGGGCGACCGTCTCGCGGATGTCCTTGATGCCGCTGTCGACGGCGGACAGCGCGACCAGCTCCGCCTTGGTGGCCCGGGCGATCACCCGCGCGAGCGTGGTCTTTCCCGATCCCGGCGGCCCCCAGAGGATGATCGACGGCACGTGGTCGGTCTCGATCGCCTCGCGCAGGAGCGTGTTCGGCCCCAGGATGTGCTTCTGCCCCGCCATCTCGTCGAGCGTCAAAGGCCGCATCCGCTCGGCGAGCGGCGCATGGCGACCCTCTTTCTCGGCGGCGGCCCGGAACAGGTTTCCGGTGCGGCCGCGAGGCATGTACGTTCCCATCCCGGCGATTGTAACAACTTGTTACAGTGCCCCTGTGATCACGGTCGGGATCGTTCCCCGCATCCAGAATCCGCGGCTCACCAACACCGACGCGCAGCGGCTCGCGCGCGAGATCTGCGCCTGGCTGTCCACCCGGGGAACGGGCTGCCTCGTCGAGGGCGAATCGGGGATGGACGGCGTTCCCACCGCCGCGGGCTGCGATCTGGCGGCGCGCTCGGACTTCATCGTCGTCCTCGGCGGCGACGGCACCCTCATCCATGCGGCCGGGCTTTGCGCCGGCCGCGAGGTGCCCATTCTCGGCGTGAACCTCGGCACCCTCGGATTCCTCACCGAGATTCCCAAGGACCGCGCCTTGCCGATGCTGGAGAAGGCCCTCGCCGGCGAGCTCTCCGCGTCGCGGCGGCTCATGCTCCATGCCGAGGTGCGGCGCGGAACCGACGTCGTCCTGGAAGGTTCCGTCCTGAACGACGTGGTGATCTCGAAGAATGCGCTGAGCCGTCTCGCCCGGCTGGAAGTCCACATCGACGCGCGCGACGCTGCGATCTACGAGGCGGACGGTCTCATCGTCGCGACGCCCACGGGATCGACGGCGTATTCGCTCTCCGCCGGAGGCCCCATCGTCTACCCGACGCTGGAAGCGATCCTGCTCACCCCGATCTGCCCGCACGCGCTCACGCAACGGCCGGTGGTCCTGCCGGCGGACCTGCCGGTGCGCGTGAAGCTGACGAGCCCGGGCGAGATGTTCGTGACCCTGGACGGCGCCAAGGGATGCCCGCTCGAGCGCGACGACGAGGTCTTCGTGCGCAAGGCGCCGCATCGCACGGTGCTGCTCCGCAATCCGGACCTTGATCCGTTCGCCATTCTGCGGCAAAAGTTGCGGTGGGGCGCTCGGTAACGCTCCCACAGCCGCCCGGCTCCCGGCA
Organism: Myxococcales bacterium; assembly: GCA_045802855.1. Taxonomy (GTDB): domain Bacteria; phylum Myxococcota; class Myxococcia; order Myxococcales; family 40CM-4-68-19; genus VBKO01. Next base: position 6,780 of record JBJMQD010000230.1, read on the forward strand.
GCAAAGACGCCCGGCCCCGCGTCGGGTGCCTGCGACTTCGTTGAGTTGAGACAACGGCGAGAGGGAGCCCGAGATGGCGAAGAACGGCGAGGCCGAGAGGGAAGGGCGGCGGGCCTCCCGAAAGGGGGACGAACCGCAGGCGCGGGAGCTCGAAGAAATCCTGCAAAAACTCCGCGAGGCCCGCAATTTCGATTTCCGCAGCTACAAGCGCGCCACGCTCTACCGAAGGGTCCTCCGCCGCATGCAGGACCACGGCAAGAGCACCTTGGCGGAGTATTCCGCGCTGCTCGACAGCCATCCCGCCGAATACGATGCGCTGCTCTCCTCGATGTTCATCAAGGTCACCTCCTTCTTCCGCGACAAGGACACCTGGGACGAGCTTTCGAAGAGGGTCATTCCGCAGATGCTCGCCGAGAAGCGTCCCGGCGAGGAGATCCGCGCCTGGTGCGCGGGCTGCGCCACCGGCGAGGAGGCTTTCTCCCTCGCGCTCACCCTCGCCGAAGTGCTCGGACCGTCGTTCACGAACCAGGACGTGAAGGTCTTCGGGACCGACGTGGACGAGAAGGCGATCGCCTTCGCCCGCCACGCGCATTACGCCTCGGACCACGTCGAGAGCGTCCCGCCCCGCCTGCTGAAGGAGTGGTTCGTCGAGGAGAACGCCGGCTACACCATCCGCAAGGACATCCGTCGCTGCGTGGTCTTCGGCGTCAACAACGTCCTCGGCGACGCTCCCATCTCGCGCCTCGATCTTCTGCTCTGCCGCAACGTCTTCATCTACCTCGACGCGAAGATGCAGAAGCGCGTCCTGCACCGGTTCCACTACGCCCTGCGGCGCAACGGGATCCTCGTCCTCGGCAAGAGCGAGCTCATTCCTTTCGCCGCGAAGATCTACGATACGGTCGATCTCTCCCGCCGCATCTATCGCAAGGACGGCAAGCGGGAGGTCGACCTCGGGCAGGACCGTCTCGTCGGGCTGCTCGAACAGGAGACCATCGACCGCACCGAGCGGGACGTGACGGCCGATCTCGGAACCCTCGATCAGTTCCACCGCGACGTGCTGCAGTCGCTGCGCGTCCCCGTGGTTGCCACCTCGATGGACGGCGCGGTGATGCTCTGGAACGGCGCCGCTTCCGCGCTCTGGGGCCGCTCCGAGTCCGACGTGACCGGCAAGAAGCTCGCCACCCTGAACCTGCCCGGGCTCTCCGGCGAGCTGCTCATCGAGAAGTCGCGCGCCGTGCGGGACGGACGAAGCGAGCGCGAGGTGAGCCCGGGAAGCGTGCCCGCCGGCGATTCCGTGCCGGCGCGGCAGCTCGACGTCGAAGTCTCGATCCTGCGCGACCCGGCCGGGGAGCGCCAGGGGCTCGTCTACGTGGCGCACGACGTGACCACGTTCCGGGAGATGGAGGTGGAGGCGCGGCGGGCGACCGACGAGCGCCAGGCATCGTTCGAGGAGCTGCAGACCCTCACGGAAGAGATGCAATCCTCGAACGAGGAGCTGGAGACGACCAACGAGGAGCTCCAGTCCGCGAACGAGGAGCTGCAGACGACGAACGAGGAGCTGCAGTCGACGAACGAGGAGCTCGAGACCACCAACGAGGAGCTGCAGTCGACGAATGCCGAGCTCGATGCCACGAACCGCGAGCTCGCCCATCGCACCGAGGAGATGAACAAGCTCGCGTTCTACCAGCGGACCATCCTGCGCAGCCTCTCCGCCGCCGTGGTCGTGCTCGACACGCAGGGGCGGATCAACATGTGGAACCTCGCCGCCGAACGGCTCCTCGGTCTTGCGGAAGGCGAGGCGCTCGGACAGGTTCTCTGGACGCTCGCGATCCCCGCCATCCCCCGGCCCGTCCTCGGACGGGTGCGCAAGTCGCTCGCGCAGAACCTCGCCAACCGCACCGAGGAGGTGGAATACGAGCTCCCTTCCGGGGGCGCCGGGACCGCGATGGTCGCGGCGGTCCCGATCCTCGACGGAGGCGCGGGGCTCGGGTCGGTCCTCATTTTCGAGGACACCACTCGTCAGACGGCGCTTGCCGCCGAGAATGCCAGGCTGAAAGCGCGCAATGGGTCAACGCAGGAAAAGCCAAGCTGATCCGGCGGAGGAGGCCGACTCGCCGCTTCACGTGAAGTACGGCGAGCTGGCCCGCAAGTACGCCGACCTGGTGGCGACGCTCGAGCGTCGCAGCGCCGAGCGCGTCATGTCGCGCTTCGGCTGGCTCGGACTGCAAGCGACCGGCACCGCGTTCGCGCTGCTGCGCGGCGAACGGATCGTGCTCGCGAACCGCCGCTGGAAGCAGCTTGCGGCGGGGGAGGGACCCTGGCAGCGGCGGTCACCGGAATCCGACGGCTCGACGAGCTATCCCGACCTGAACGCGCTCGCCCGGGCCGAGGCGCGCGCGGTGCTCTCCTCCGAAGCGGGCATTTCCATCCACGTGTTCGACCGGACCTCGTCCGATACCTCGCTGGAGCTGCGTTTCGAGGTGGCGAGCACGGGCGAC
>JBJMQD010000344.1:0-4959 GCA_045802855.1 Myxococcales bacterium
TCCTCGCCTCGTACGAGGGTGGCGGTATCGGACATCAGGAAGGGCTCCAGTCGGGCCGCGGAGTCGGCCTTGATTGTTTTTAAGGTGGAACTGTCATCGCGGTGTCAGGGTCTCGTGTTTTTTCTGTGCCCGTAACCAAACACACCACTCGCCACCACAGACCTTGACCAGCGCAAATCCTTCCCCCTTGATCCCGCGCCGTACGTCCGGACTTCCGATGCGTGTTTTTGTCGCAACCTTCCTACTGATCGCCGCCTCGCACGCCCCCGCAAAACCTGCGCGCATCGCTCGCCTGACAGTGGTCGGCATCAACGACGTGCACGGAGCGCTCCTCGAAGCCCCGCCGCACAACGCGCTCGCTCGCTACACCGCGGAGCCGGTGGGAGGCGCGGACTGGTTCGCGGGCTGGGTAGCGGCCATCCGCTCGGATGCCCGGGAGCACGGCGGCGAGGCGATCGTGCTCGATGCCGGCGACGAGTTCCAGGGAACGCTCATCTCCAATCAGTTCGAGGGCCGCTCGGTCGTCGACGTCTTCAACCGGATCGGAATCACCGCCGCGGCGGTCGGGAACCACGAGTTCGACTTCGGCCTCGACGCGCTGAAGGCGCGGTTCGCGCAGGCGTCGTATCCCTTCCTCTGCGCCAACGTCTTCGAGAAGGGCACGCGCAAGCGTCCCTCGTGGGCTCGCCCGAGCGTCCTCGTGAACGTCGGGGGAGTGCAGGTCGGCGTCGTCGGGCTCACCACCGTCGAGACGCATACCTCGACGAACCCCGCGATCATCTCGGGGCTCGAGTTCGTCCCGGGCGGACCCGTTGCCGCGCAGGAGGCAGACGCGCTGCGCGCTCGCGGCGCGACCATCGTGCTCCTCGTCGCGCACGTCGGCCCGCTTCCGCCGTCGCAGGAGATCCAGCAGGTCGCGGAGGCGGTGCGGGGGAAGGTCGACGCCATCGTCAGCGGGCACAACCACATCGCCATCGGTCCGCCGCCGCTCGTCGCTGCCGGGATTCCGGTGGTGCAATCGGGCAGCAAACTCGCCGCGTTCTCGATCATCGAGATCTCCATCGATCCCGCGACCGGCCGCGCGGCGGGATTCGCGGTGAACGACGGCACGTATCCACGCCCGGGCGGGCCACAGGCGATCTTCCACGGCTTCGAAGGACGCCCCGCCGCGTGGCGAGGCCACCAGATCCATCCGGACGCGGGGGTGGCGGGGATCCTCGCGAAATATGATGACCAGGTGAAGCGCCTGCGCGAGGCGCCTGTGGGCGAGACCCTGGTGGATTTGCGCAAGTCCGGGAGGGAAGGTTCGCTCGGCAACCTCGTCGCCGACGCGCTACGTTCGGGCGCGGGCGGCTCGCTGCCGGCCGACTTCGCGCTGACCAACGCCGGCGGTTTGCGCATCGAAGAGGTCCGCAAAGGCCCCATCCGGTTCGGGACGCTCTTCGATCTCTATCCGTTCGACAATCGCCAGGTGGTGGTGACCGTCCACCCGGTCGAGCTTCGCGACGGTCTCGAAGCGGTGCTCCGCGCGGGAAAGAGGCCGCTATACGTCTCGGGCCTGCACTACACGATCGAGTGGGACCGCTATGCGGCGGGCAAGGAGGTCAGGAAGGTCCCGGCGGGAGGACTGATCACCAGCATTTCCGATTCGGAAGGAAAGCTCCTCTGCTCGACCCGATCCTGCACCGCTACCGCTTGCGATTCGATCTGCGATTCTCGGACGTACACGGTGTCCACATCCGACTTCCTCGCCAACGGAGGCGACGGCCTCGCGCTCCCCGGCGGCGCGAGACGGGTCGAAGGCACCGTCCTCACCCGGGACATCGTGGTCAGCTACGTGAAGCAGCACTCGCCAATCACCGCGGAGATGGTCTCTTCTGCAGCGCCCCGCGTCACCGTCGTCGGCCGGCGCGAAAGGCAGGAGATCCCGTGATTGGCTCCGCCTTCGGCGAGACGATGAACCTGCTCTGGGGCCCGGGGGTCGTCTTCCTTCTGGTCCTCATCTGGCTCATCCGGCGGGTCATCCGCGCCGCCCGCACCGAGAGCCAGCTCGAGGAGGAGAGGCTGCGCGAATGGATGAAAGCCGAGGTCGCGCAGCTGCAGTCCTCGAAGGCGGAGCCGCGCCTCATGCGGGTCCCTTCGGCCGCCGACCGGCAGAAGACGCTCGCCGCGGCGCGAGAGGCCGCGGCGCCTTCCCTCCCGCCCGCGGATCCTGTTGCCCCGCCACCGCTCGAGGGCACGCTCGCGCAAGGGCCGCCGATCGTGGTGCCGGACGACATGAACGGCGTCACGGCTTCCGAGCTGGACGTCATCCGGCCCCTCTTTCGCGCCGACGGCGCCATTCAGCGTCGCGTGTTGTGGGTCCGCTCGACCGGCTCGCACATCGCGTTCTGCGAGCGGCGCGATCCGACGCCGCCGTCGACGCTCGTGCGCGACGTCATCACTGTAGTGAAGATCGCGGGCGGCAAGGTGGTGGGGAAGTGGCAGTTCGGCTGACCTAGCGCGTCGACGATACGGCAGCCTCGCCTGCCGAGAGCGCCTTCTCGGTCGCGTCGAGGAGCGGTCTCGCGCTCAGCGGACTTCCCGTCGCGTGCTCCATCCAGAGGTCGGGCGTCACCCGGCCGAACGAGGCGGCCCGCTCGAACTGCGCTCCGAAATCGCCGTGGCGGAGCTTCTGTTCGAGCTGGAAGGCGATGAGGTGTCCGATCGGGTAATCGGGCAGATACAAGAACTCGCTCACCATGTGCGAGTAGATGGCGAGGATGCCGGAGCCATTGCCCCCGAGCACCGGGGCATAGCTCTTGTCCCAGACGTCGCGGGCGATCTTCAACGTCGCCTCGCGGAGATCCGAAGGCGAAGCTCGCGGGTTCTTGTACAGGTAGCGCCAGACGCCCAGGTCCACGAGGGCGACGCCGGCGATCTCCCACGTGGCCCAGAAGTCGTTCAGGACGCGCAGGCGCTCGGACTCGGCGTCGGGCTTCGTCAGGCCGAGAAGCTCGAGGTCCCGGTTCTGGAAGGTGAAGGCAAGGGCCTCCGTGAACGCGGTGGCCGGAACGCCCGAGAGGAGCGTGTGGTCGACGAGATAGAGCGAGCAAATCTGCTCGACGTTGTGCCCCATCTCGTGGACGGCGATGTTGTAGCCCTTGTAGTCCATCCCGTCGGGGTTCACCCGCGTGCGCAGGTGCGGGTCGTCGCCGCGGCGGGCGCTCTGCAGCGCGTGGCCGGCGCCGCGGGCGGGATCCACGACGATGTGCGAGTCGAAGAACTCCGCCCGCTCCTTGGTGAACCCGAGACCCTGGAGCAGGCGCGGGATGTCCTTCTTGTAGTCGGAAGCGGTGGGATATCGCTTGCGGGTGATCGCGCTCAGCTCTTCCTCGGTGTAGCGGTTCCGGGGGAGAAAGCCGCTGTACCAGACGTCGTGCGGCTCGAGCGGCCTTCCCAGCCGCGATCGGATGAGCGCCGCGACCCGCGGCACGAGCGGGGAGGTGACGATGCTCTGGAGCAGCTCCTCGACCCGCCTCTCCGGAATCTCGCCATCGAACTGGAACTTCCGATCGATCTCCGTCGGCGCGAGCGGCGAGTCCTGATCGGTGCGGCGCGCGGCGTGAAAGTCCTCGAGGATGACCGCGTACCGCGTGTCGGGCTCCCGATCGCTCGAGGCGGACGGCTCCTGCGCGCGCTTGCCCTGCGACTTCATCTTCTCGGTCTCGACCTCGGCGCCTTCTGCAAGCGCCACCTTGTTGGTGGCCGGATCCCAGTCGACGCGCGGATCGTCGATGACCGCCTTGGGGATGGTCTGATCGACGATGTGCTCCATGGCGGCGCGGATGAGCCGCTGCCGCTCGAGGCCCAGTGCCTTGTCCTTCTCCGCGTAGTCGGCCTTGATCTGATCGCGCAGGTTCCAGTGCGCGATGAGCCGCACGCCGGCCGGGAAGATCCGTTTCCCGCCCGGAGCGAGCACGTGGTGCATCCAGAGGTTGTAGCCCGCGATGTACGCCTGGGCGTCCGCGTACGCCTTGCTCCTCGCTTGCACCGCCTCGCCGCTCGGGCGTAGCGCGAACCGCCGGGCGAGACGCACGGCCGCCCACTCGCGGCGGTTCCACGACTTCCCCTGCGCGAGCATCTCGTCGAGCGTGGGGAGAGGGAAGTTCAGGAGGGCGATGAACGCGACCTTGGAGTGGAAGAAGTCGTCGCTCGCGTGCGCGGAGAGATCGAGGCCCGCGAAGACATCGTCGATCGGCAGTTGCGGGCCTACCTCCAGCTCGCTGTAGCGGCGCATCTCCCGGCCGACATCGAGGAAGTACCCGTCGACCTGCTCGAGCACGTACTCGAACCGATCGAGAAGCGCGTCGCGCTGCGCAGGATCCGAGACGAACCATTGCTCCCCGAACGCGTGCAGCGCCTGCCTGTCGCCGTCCTCCGGTCGCCAGAGGAGGGTCACCTGGTTGAAGCCCTGCTCCACCCGGTCGCGCTGCGCCGCGCCGTGCTTGCGGACGAGGGCAGGCATCAAGTCGGTGGGATCTTCCGCGCCCCGGCTCGCGCCGGTAAGAAGGTTTTGCAAGCCGTCTGCTTTGCGCCGATCCTTGGCGGAAGAACACGAGCCGACGAGCGCCACAGCAAGGGCGGCGGAGAGCAAGAACGCGACCGGTCGCATGGACGTCGGCTTGTAGCACGGGCGGGCGAACGGCTTCCCGACCGCGACCGGTGGGCGAGCACGGCGGCGAAGCGTGTTTACGATTCCAGGCATGAAAGCCCTGCGAGCCGTCGCCGCTTTGTCGATCTTCGCGCTTTCCGGATGCTCCTTGCTGCGGCAGATGGCTGCTTCAGGGTTCGAGAAACCGACGATGTCCTTCAAGGACGCGACGCTTTCGGACGTGAGTCTCTCCGGCGCAACGGTGAACCTCGTCTTCACCGTCAACAATCCGAACGACGCTGCGCTCTCGCTCGCGGAGACCGACT
>JBJMQD010000456.1:0-15891 GCA_045802855.1 Myxococcales bacterium
GATACCAGCACCGGGAGCGATACCAGCACCGGGACGCAGGGCGGCACGGCCGACAGGGGTTTCGAGGTCCGGTTGCGAGGCGTCGACGTAGGTGACCTCGAGTCGCTGCTCCTGCGCGTGAAGGCGGTCGAGGTCCGGGCCAACGGAATGGTCCTTGCGAACACCCTGATGACCTCGCAGATGGACCTGACGACGGTTGCGCAGGCGTTCTTGCTGACCACCTTCCGGGCCCCTGCGGGCGTACAAGAGGTGGAGGTCCGGGTGGCGCTCGACTCCGCGATGGTGTCGACGGGGACCCAGACTCTCGATGTCGATCTCGGCTGCGAGGTGGTCCGCGTCAACGCTAAGGTGAAGCTCCTCCAGCAGCGCAATCACGCGGTGATCTTCCTGGACCTCGCACGTTCGCTGGCGAAGGCCGGCACGGCCATGGCGTTCGCTCCGCACTTGCAACTCGTCTACTGAAGTTTGTCAGCGGTTCGAGGGGCCGGGCATCGCGAGGATGTCCGGCCCTCTCGCGCTTGCCCGGATGCCCGGAAGCGCGGGGCTTGTGTGGCGGGGCGCACTTGTGGTGGTGTTCGCGGTCCCCATGGAACTGCAACGAGTGCCCGTGTCCGAGGACGTGATCCGCAGGCTGCGCGTCGCGGTCGGCGAGCGGAATGTGATTTCCGATCCCGAACAGTTGCGCACCTATGAATGCGATGGGCTGACCAGCTTCCGCGCTCCGCCCGGCGTGGTGGCGCTGCCCGCCTCGACGGAAGAAGTCGTCCAGGTGGTGAAGATCGCCCGCGCCGCGGGCCTGCCGATGGTGCCGCGCGGATCGGGGACCGGGCTGTCGGGCGGCGCCTTGCCCGTACCGGGCTGCGTTCTCGTCTCGCTCGCGCGGATGAAGAAGATCCTGGAGATGGATTTCAAGAACGCCGTCATGCGCGTCCAGCCCGGTGTCATCAATCTCGACATCTCCAAGCGCATCGCTCCGGACGGCTACTACTACGCTCCCGATCCTTCCTCGCAGAGCGTGTGCACGATCGGCGGCAACGTCGCCGAGAACTCCGGCGGCGCGCACTGCCTGAAGTACGGCTTCACCGTGAACCACGTCCTCGGCGCGCGCTGCGTGCTTTCCGACGGGACGGTGATGGATCTGGGCGGCCCGGTGCAGGACACGCCCGGCTACGACCTCGTCGGCGCGCTGGTCGGCAGCGAGGGCACGCTCTGCATCGTCACGGAGGTGGTGCTGCGGATCCTCCGCAAACCCGAAGCGACCCGCACCTTCTTCGCCACCTTCCCCTCGACCGACGAGGCGGGAAATGCGGTCTCGCAGATCATCGCTGCCGGCATCGTTCCGGCGGCCATCGAGATGTGCGACCGCCTCGCCATCATCGCCATCAAGGCGGCGACGGGAGTCGACTGGCCCGACGTCGGCGCCGCCCTGCTGATGGACGCCGACGGGCCGCTGGCGGAAGTCGAGCACGTCTCGGCGCGGGCAGTGGAGATCGCGAAGCAATGCGGTGCCTTGATGGTGCGGCTCCCCAAGGACGAGGCGGAGCGGCAGACGATGTGGAAGGGCCGCAAGGCGGCATTCGCGGCGGTGGGGCGGATCGCGCCGAACTACGTCGTCCAGGACGGCGTCATCCCTCGTAGCGAGATCTCCAAGGTGCTCCGGGAGATCGAAGCGCTCTCGCAGACCTCCGGTCTGAAGATCGCCAACGTGTTCCACGCGGGCGACGGCAACCTCCACCCGCTCGTGCTCTATGACGAGAAGGTGCCGGGACAGGAGGCGCTCGCCGAGCGCACGAGCGGCGAGATCCTCCGGATCTGCATTCGCGTCGGCGGATCGATCACCGGCGAGCATGGCGTCGGAGCGGAGAAGGCCGCCTACATGGGCGAGCTGTTCGCGGATTCCGATCTCGACAGCATGGCGAAGCTGCGCTGCGCGTTCGATCCGGACGCCGTGATGAACCCGGGCAAGGTGTTCCCGACCCCGAGGCTGTGCGGCGACAGGCCGGGGAAGTACGTCCCGCATCCGACCGAGACGTCGGGAGAGGCGGGGCGCGGATGAGCGCCGCCCTCGAGCCCCGCACCATCGAAGAAGCGGCGGCGATGCTGCCCCGCGCCGGCCGCGTCCAGTTCGTCGGAGGCGGGACGGAGCTCGATCTCGGAGCCCCGGTGGGCCCGGTCGATTCCGTCCTGCGGACCTCAAACCTGAACCGCATCGTCGAGTACCACTCCTCAGACATGGTCATCATCGCCGAGGCGGGAGTCACGATCGCGAAGCTGCAAGAGACAGCGCGCGCCGAGGGCCAGATGCTCGCGCTCGATCCGCCCCTCCCCGACCGGGCCACGGTCGGAGGCGTCGTCGCGACCGGCAACTTCGGCCCGCGCCGCGCCCGCTACGGAGCCGTGCGCGACCTGATCATCGGCGTCACGATCGTCCGCGCCGACGGCGCCATCTCCAAGGGCGGCGGCAAGGTGGTGAAGAACGTCGCCGGCTTCGATCTGCCCAAGATCGCCTGCGGCTCGCTCGGCACGCTCGGGCTCGTCGCCTCCGCGACCTTCCGCCTCCATCCGGTCCCCGAGGCCTCCGCCACCATGGTGCTACGGGGCGCGACGGCGGAACGGATCGTCGAAGTGGCGCTGAAATGGCGCGAGGCCCAGCTCGAGCCCACTTCCGTCTGCGCCATCCGCGACGGCGGCGGCTACGATCTGGGGATCCGTTTCGAAGGATTTGCCGCGGGCGTCGAGCAGCAGGCCCGCAAGGCGGCCGAGCTGTTCGGCTGCGATCGGGTTGGTGACGGCGAAGCCTTCTGGAAGCGCCACGACGAGGTGCGAACCGGCGGCCCGGTGCGGCTCAAGGTCGCCTCGCTTCCCGTCGATTTCGCCCGCGTCGACGCGGCGCTGCCGAAGTCGCTGCGGGTCGCGTTCTATCCGTCGCTGGGGCTCGGGTTCGCTGCGGGGACGGCTTCCCCGGCGGAGCTCACCGCGGCGCGCGCCGCCATTCGCGAGGCCTCTGGCTCTCTCGTCGTGCAAGCGGGTCTGCCGCCCGGATTCGATGCCTGGGGGCCCGTGCCGCCGTCCTTCCCGCTGATGGAACGGCTCAAGCGCAACTTCGACCCGGACCGTCGCCTGAACCCCGGCCGCTTCGTGGGAGGTTTGTAATTGCCGGAAAGAAAGCTAATCGACGAGTGCGTGCACTGCGGGTTCTGCCTGCCTGCGTGCCCGACGTACAACAACTGGAACGAGGAGATGGACTCGCCGCGCGGGCGCATCTACCTCATGAAGTCGCTGCTCGAGAAGAAGATCGAGCTCACCGATGCTGTCCGCGGGCACTTCGATAAGTGCCTCGGCTGCATGGCGTGCGTCACCGCCTGCCCGTCGGGCGTGAAGTACGACAAGCTCATCGAGGACCAGCGCGCCGAGCTCGAGCGGCAGAAGCCGCGACCCCCCGCCGACCGGTTCTTCCGCGCCATGCTGTTCTCGCTCTTTCCGTATCCGGCCAGGCTGCGCGCGCTGCTCTTCTTCCAGCTGCTCTACGTGAAGAGCGGGCTGCGCTGGCTCTTCCACAGGATCGGCGTTTTCAAGCTGGTGCCGCGCCGCTACGCGCAGCTCGAGCGGGTGATGCCCGACGTCGGGGCGCACCATCTCTCCGCGCGGCTTCCCGTCTTCAGCGCCGCCACGGCTCCGCGCCGCGGCAGGGTCGCGCTCCTCGCCGGGTGCGTGCAGCGCGTCTACTTCCCCGGCGTGAACGAGGCCACCATCCGGGTCCTGAACGCCGAGGGCTACGACGTCTCGGTGCCGGAGGGGCAGGGCTGCTGCGGCGCGCTCTCCTTGCACGTCGGCCGCGAGGACGAGTCCAAGGCTCTCGCGCGGGACATGATCGAGCTCTTCCTGCACGATCCCGTCGACGCGGTCATCGTCAATTCCGCCGGATGCGGCTCGCACATGAAGACGCTAGGGCGGCTCTTCCGCCACGAGGAGCAGTACGCGCAGCGCGCGCACCAGTTCGATGTGCTGGTGAAGGACATCACCGAGTTCCTCGCCGGGATCGAGCCGGTCGCGAAGCGGCATCCGGTGAACGTTCGCGCCGCGATGCACGACGCCTGCCACCTGCGACACGCGCAGCGGATCATCGAGCAGCCTCGCAAGCTCCTGCGAGGGATTCCCGGGTTGACCCTCCTCGACGTTCCCGACGCCGAGCAGTGCTGCGGGAGCGCTGGCGTCTACAACCTCATCGAGCCGGAAAGCGCCGAGCAGATCGGGACCCGGAAGGTCGACAACGTCCTCTCGCTTTCGCCGCAGCTGCTCGTGTCCGGCAATCCCGGCTGCACCCTCCAGATCCAGGCCAAGCTTCGCGACCGGGGCCTCACGCTTCCGGCGCTCCACCCGATCGAGCTGCTCGATCGGTCGATCCGGGGCGAGGACTCGCCTGCGGTTTGAGTGCGCGCTGTACGGCGTCGTACCTTCGACAATCTTCGTACTACTTCGTGGGAGGGTGACCGCGTTTCTTTCCCGTCGTGCCACGGCTCGGTTGCGGGTCGGACGACCATTCCCGGAAATGCTTGGTCGCGCAGCTCGGGCAGATGCCGTGGGAGAACATCGTGTGCGCCCGCTTCGAGATGTACTGTTCGACCGGGACCCACTTCTGCTCGGTCTCCCGGATGTTCTTGCAGTAGGCGCAGATCGAGAGCAGGCCTTGCAGCTGCTTCATTTCGGCCTGCAGGCCGAGGATCCGCTCGGCGACCCGCAGGCGAGCGCCCAGCTCCTCCGCGTCGATCGGCTTGGGAATGAAATCGTCGGCCCCCGCTTCGAGCGCCTCGAGGTACCTCTTCTTTCCGCGCCGCCCGGTTACTACGAGGACGTACACATAGCGGGCGTGCTCGCGCGACCGGATGTGCTGGCAGAGATCGAGGCCGTTCATCGCCGGCATCACCCAGTCGGTAATCACGACGTGGATGTCGTCCTTGCGGGTGAGCTGCTCGAGGGCCTCGGCGCCGTTCGCGGTCGCGACGACCTGGTGCCCGAGCCCCTCGAGCATCTTGCGGAGCAAGAGATTCGATGCCCGGTCGTCTTCCGCGATCAACACTTTCACGGGGCCACCCTTCTACGGACCGGCCTGCAATTTCGAAGCAGTATCTCGTCGCGGCAAGGGGGCGGAAGGGCAACGCCACCCCGACAAACGAACATGTCATGCCTTGCACCGTGCGAACAGGGCCAGAACCCGCGCGATGCCCGCTGGTTGTGACAGGACCTCTCGCGGGTCACGAAGGGAAAGACCAACGAATCGCTCGCCCGGCTGAAGATCCGACCCTCGGCGCGCGTCGGAAAGTGGATGATGGACCACCGCGTGTTCTGATCGCGTACGACGCGGAGTGAGGGGCTTCCCGCTTTTTTGTTCCGTTCGACGGCGGCAATGGGTACGCTGCTCTGGGTGCACCTCGGGTTCGTACTGGGCTTTTCGCCACGCTGCCTTATGGAAAGTTCGTCCACGCGGTGTACCGATTCGCTACGCTGCTGCACCATGCCGTCGAGAAGCCCGCGTCTTGACATCCGACGTGCGTCCGGGCTTGCATGCGACGCTTTGCGACTGAGCCGTCAACACCAAGGAGCGGAGAGCCGATGCGACAGACCATGATTGTGCTTGCGATAGCCTCTCTTGCGGGCACCCTGCCCGCGCAAGCGCAGACCGGCGATACGATCACGCTCGGCGCCTCCGTCCAGCTCACGGGCCGCCTCGCCAATACCGGCCGCTACTACGGCGACGGCTACGCGATTACGATCGAGCAGGTCAACAAGAAGGGCGGAGTGTCGGTCGGCGGTAAGAAGTACAAGCTCGCTCTGCAGATCCTCGACAACCAGTCGGACGTGAACCTCAGCGTGCGTCAGTACACGCAGCTGCTCTCGGAGAACAAGGTCAACTTCCTGCTCGGGCCCTTTGCCTCCGACTTCGCGCTCAGCGATTCCGCGGTGGCGGAGAAGAACGAGGTGCCGATGGTGCAGGGCGGCGGCGCCTCCACCCAGATCTTCAGCCGCGGTTTCAAGTACGTGTTCGGCACGCTGCCGCCGGCGGACGACTACTTCGCCAGCACCATCAAGATGCTGCAGAAGCTCGATCCCAAGCCGAAGAAGTTCGTGCTCATCGCCGCCGACGATTCCTTCGACGTGTCGGTCGCCAAGGGCACCCGCAAGCTCCTCAAGGAGGCCGGGTTCGACCTGGTGCTCGACAAGGAGTTCCGCGAGAACAACTCCGAGTTCTCCTCGCTCCTCTCGCTCGCCAAGTCGGTGAACCCCGACGTCATCCTCTGGGCGGGCCACGAGACGGAGGCCCTCAACTTCATCCGCCAGGCGAAGAGCCTCGGGGTGAGCCCGAAGATGATGTACTCGTTCACGGTGGGCGTTCCCACCGCGGACTTCCGCAGCGGTCTCGGCAAGGATTCGGAGTTTACCTTCGGCATGACACCCTGGCTGCCGTCGGCTTCCTTGAAGGACGACTACTTCGGCGACGCCGAGCAGTTCAACAAGATGTACATCGAGCGGTTCAAGTATCCGCCCGATTACCACGCTGCCTCCGCCGCCGCCGACATCGAAGCCTTCGCCAAGGCGATCGCCGCCGCCGGCTCGATCGAGCCGAAGAAGGTGCGCGACGAGCTCGCCAAGGTCGACTTCCCGAGCCTCTATGGCCGGATCAAGTTCGCCGAGAACGGCCAGATCCACCTGCCGCAGACGGTGATCCAGATCCAGGACAACAAGGTGGTCGCGGTCTTCGCCGACGACTTCCTGCAGAAGCCGCGCTACCCGATGCCCGCCTGGAACAAGCGCTGAAGAAGATCACGTAGTACCGCCGTCGCACCGGGAGCGCCGTGACCCTCTTCGGCCAGATCCTCGCCAACGGGATCCTGCTCGGCGGTCTCTACGGTCTCATGGCCCTCGGCATGGGCCTCGTCTGGGGCGTCCTCAACATCGTCAACCTCGCCCACGGCGCCTTCATCATGATGGGCGGCTACGCGGTGTACTTCCTCTTCACCCTCGCCGGCATCGATCCGTTCCTGGCGCTACCCATCGCCATGGTGGGCATGTTCTTGTTCGGCTATCTCCTGCAGATGTTCGTCTTGAACCTCATCGTCCGCTCCGCGCTGCTCAACACGCTGCTCATCACCTTCGGGTTCGACGTCGTCCTGGTCTACCTGGCGCAGTTCCTCTTCACGGCGGACTTCCGCACCATCAACCCGACCTACTCGGGCAGCAACGTCGACCTGCAAGGCGTCACCATTCCCTACTCGCAGGCGGGCGCATTCCTGGTGGCGATCCTGCTCGCCGGCGCGCTCTACGTCTTTCTCGATCAGACGCGGACCGGCCGCGCCATCCGCGCCACCGCGCAGAACCTCACCGCCGCGCGCCTCTACGGCGTCAACCCGCGCCGGATCTACGCGCTGACCTTCGGCGTCGGGGCCGCGCTGGCCGGCGCCGCGGGCGGCCTGTTCGGGGTGATCTCGCAGATCACGCCGTACATCGGCATCACCCTCACGGCGAAGTCGTTCGTCATCGCCATCCTGGGCGGCCTCGACAAGCCGCTCGGAGTGATCATCGGGGGCCTCGTCCTCGGCATCGCCGAGGCGATGACCGACCTGTACCTGGGCTCGACCTACAAGGACATCATCAGCTTCGGGCTGCTCGTCCTCATCCTCGTCGCGCGCCCGGCGCAACTGGTCGGCCGCGCATGAACGACCGGATCCGCTACGCGATCGCCGTTGCGGCCATCGTCGCGCTCGCCCTCGTCCCCTTCGTCGTCTCCGATTCGCTGGTCCAGTTCGGCATCAATGCCCTCCTCGTCGCCACCCTCGCGCAGGGATGGAACGTCATCGGCGGATTCGCCGGATATCCTTCCTTCGGCAACTCCGTCTTCTACGGGCTGGGCAGCTACGGCACCGCCATCGCCATGGTGGAGTTCAACCTCCCCTTCGGAGTTGCGCTCGTGATCGGAGCGCTGCTCGGCGTCGCCACCGCCTTCCTCTTCGGCGTCCCCATCCTGCGGCTGCGCGGTCCCTACTTCGCCATCGCCACGCTCGGTCTGTCCGCGGTGATGGGGGCGGTGGTGGCGAACGTCCCCATCGCCGGGAAGAACATCGGGCTCATCCTGCCGCTCTTCAAAGGCGACCGTCTCTTCTACGAGCTTTCGCTGGGACTGCTCGTCCTCGCCACGGGGAGCATCCTGTGGCTCTCGCACAGCCGCTTCGGCGCGGGCCTCGTGGCCATCCGCGAGGACGAGGACGCCGCGCAGGTGATGGGGATCAACACCACCCTGTACAAGGTGCTCGCCTTCGCCCTCGCCGGGTTCCTCAGCGCGGCCGCGGGAGGCATCCACGCGTACTGGATCACCTACGTCGACCCCGCGGGTTCTTTCGAAGGCTCGCTCAACGTGAGGATGGTGATCATGACGCTGTTCGGAGGGCCGGGGACGGTCTTCGGTCCGGTCATCGGCGCCTTCGTCCTCTCCGCCATCTACGAGGTGCTGGCGAGCAAGATCTCTACCGTCGCGACCCTCTTCTACGGATTCGTCATCGTTCTCGCCGTGATCTTCATGCCCAAGGGATTGCTCGACGTGATCCAGGGCCTGCGCGGATCGGGCGTGCGCTACTTCGGGGCCAACATGAGGCGGTTCCGGTTGTGAGCGAGGCACTCGCCACGGCTGCGCCGATCTTCGAGGTCCGCAAGCTGACCAAGCGATTCCGCGGACTCACCGCCCTCTCCGACGTCACCTTCCAGGTGTTCCCCGGTGAGATTCTCGGCCTCATCGGCCCGAACGGGGCCGGCAAGACGACGCTCATCAGCCTGATCAGCGGGACGCTCCTTCCCACCTCCGGCGAGATCTACTTCGAGGGACAGCGCATCGACGGGCTTCCCGCCTACAAACGGGCCCGGCTCGGGATCGGACGCACCTTCCAGGTGATGAAGCCCTTCCCGGGCCTCTCCGTGCTGGAGAACGTCACCGTGGGAGCGCTGTTCGGCGCCACCGAAGGCCAGGAGCGCAAGCGTGCCCGCGCGCGCGAGAAGGCCCGCGAGTTGCTCGAGTTCACCGGTCTCGGACGCCGCGTCGATCAGCGCGCCGACGCTCTGGGCGGTCCCGATCGCAAACGCCTGGAGTTCGCCAAGGCGCTCGCGCTGCACCCAAAAGTTTTGCTCCTCGACGAGGTGATGGCGGGGCTCAACCACGTCGAAGTGGACGAGGTGGTCGAGCTGATCCGGAAGATGCGCGATCGCAACGTCACCATCCTCGTCATCGAGCACGTGATGAAGGCGATCCGCAATCTCTCCGATCGGCTCCTCGTCATCCATCACGGGCAGCAGATCGCGGCCGGAGCGGTCGACGACGTCCTCAAGGATCCGCGCGTCGTCGAGGCCTACCTGGGAAAGAGGCGCCAGTGACCGGCGCACCGCTTCTCGAGATCTCGGGGCTCAGCGCAGGGTACGGCGAGGTGTCGGTGCTGTCGGAAGTCGGCCTCGTCATCCACCCGGGCGAGATCGTCACCCTGGTCGGCAGCAACGGCGCCGGCAAGACCACGCTCCTGCGCGCCGTCTCGCGGATGATCGGTGGCCGCGGCACCCTGCGCTTCGACGGCAAGGACCTCTTCACCCTGACGCCGGAGCAGGTCTTCGGGCTCGGGCTCGTCCAGGTTCCGGAAGGCCGGCAACTCTTCGACAAGATGTCCGTCGAGGACAACCTCCGGATGGGCGCCTACCGGCGCAAGGACAAGGACGGGATCGCGCGCAGCTTCGAGCGCGTGTACGAGCTCTTCCCCCGGATGAAGGAGCGGCGCGCGCAGATCGCCGGAAGCCTCTCCGGAGGCGAGCAGCAGATGTGCGCCATCGCCCGCGCGTTGATGGCTTCGCCGAAGCTCCTCGCGGTGGACGAGATGAGCCTCGGGCTCGCGCCGGTGGTGGTCGACTCGCTCCTCGGCGTTCTCACCGAGATCCGCAAGCAGGGCGTGACTGTGCTCCTCGTCGAGCAGGACGTCTTTGCCGCCTTCACGGTCGCCGATCGGGGCTACGTGATGGAGACGGGCAGGATCGTCCGCGAGGGACCGATCTCGGAGCTGGGGAACGACCCCGAGGTGCGGAAGGCGTATCTCGGGGTGCAGTGACGCCCCGGTCCTCTGGCTTTCCCGGCTCGTTTCATGGTCCAATCGACCGACGGCGAAGGTGCTCGGGCACCGTCGCCTGGCCCGCGGAACCGTCCTGCGACGACGTCGATCGCACGCTCGGTGCGGGGAGTGGACATCTCGGGAGGGTACATGACACGGAAACCGTGGTGGGGCGTTTCCGCCCTTTGGGTATCGGCTGTCCTCCTTTGCGCCAGCGCGGCTTTCGCAGCCCCGCCCGTGCGCGAGAAACATCACGGACGTCCGAATCTGGATGCCCGCGCCGGCCGCGCAGTCAGCGATCGCCAGGCACAGCTCGCGGCGAATCCGTCTGCCGCGGCGAAGGCGCTGAGCGCGTTGCTAGGGCCGAAGGGCGTCGTCTCGGTCGACGGCCTCACCGGCACGCCGCGCATCGTCGCTCGGCTCGACGGGTATCTGACCGCACCGAGCGCGCTCCCGGCCGCGACCATCGTCCTCGATTTCGTCCGGGCGAACCCGGCCGTCTTCCCGATCGACGTGACCAGCTTGCAGCTCGCTCGCGAGTACGTCTCGGTCGACGGCACCCATCACCTCTGGTGGCGGCAGGTCGTGAACGGCATTCCCGTGTTCGGCAACGGGCTGAAGGCGAACGTCGCCCCGGACGGGCGCCTCGTGAACGTGTCCGGCTCGCCGCTCGTCAACCTGACCGGCGCCGCCGCGGCTCCGGCGCTGACCGCGGACGAGGCGCTCGCGCAGACGCGGCGGGACGCGGGCGCGCCGGTCGTGCCGGTCGCTTCCAAGCAGCGCAAGGACGCGCGCCTGACGACCGATTTCGCCACCGGCGAGCGCGCGGCGCTCTCCGTCTTCCCGACGCCGAAGGGCAATCGCCTCGGCTGGGACCTCCTGGTCGAGCCGAGCAGCACCGAGATGTATCGGCAAGTGGTCGACGCGACGACCGGCGAAATTCTCTATCGCCAGTCGCTGGTCAACAACTCGAGCGGGCTCGCCTTCCGCAACTATCCGGGCGCGGCCAAGGGCGGGACGCCGGAGGCGTTCGACCTCTCCGGAAACGGATGGCTCTCTCCGACCGCGAAGATCCTGAGCGGCCCGAACGTCCACGTCTACTCGGACCAGAACGCGAACAACCTCGCCGACCAGACCGAGGAGATCAACCGCCAGGATCCCGCGACCGGCCGCAACAACTGGCTCTGGACCCTGCAGACCTTCAACCCCGCCGTCGCCGGGTGCAACTTGTTCATCTGCACCTGGGATCCGGGCCTGGCGGGATCATGGGCGCACAACGAGAACCAAAGCGGAACGCAGCTGTTCGTCCTGATCAATTTGTTCCACGATCATCTGAAATCCGCGCCGATCGGGTTCACGCCCGCCGCCGGGAATTTCGAGGGCAACGATCCCGTCCGGGGCGAAGCGTTCGACGGCGCGAAGCTGTTCCAGAACATGCCGGACGGGGCGCACATCGACAACGCCAACTTCGCCACTCCCCCGGACGGCTTCAGCCCGCGGATGCAGATGTTCCTCTGGCACTTCCCCGGCGACCCGACCGATCCCTTCATCGCCGCCGATGGCGCGAACGACGCGGGCATCGTCTACCACGAGTACACGCACGGCCTCTCGAACCGCCTGGTCGTCGACGCGGACGGCTTCTCGACGCTCGGGAACATCCAGGCGGGCTCGATGGGAGAGGCCTGGAGCGACTGGTACGCGTACGACTTCCTGCAGAAGCAGGGACTGCAGCCTGACGCTCCCGGCGTCGCGGACGTCCGCGTCGGCAACTACGTCGGCGGCGGACAGGACCTGATCCGCTTCGAGCCCATCGATTGCAAGGTCGGCCAGTCGGCCGCGTCCGGCTGCCCCGGCGGTGTCCTGACCGGCCCGGGAGGATTCACCTACGGAGACTTCGGACGCGTCCTCGGCGTTCCCGAGGTCCATGCCGACGGCGAGATCTGGGTGCAGACCCTCTGGGATCTGCGCGACGCGCTCGGCAGCGATACCAGCGAGTCGCTCGTCACCCGGGCGATGGAGCTGTCGCCGTTCAATCCCTCCTATCTCGACGAGCGGAACGCGATCCTGCAGGCCGACGTGGTGCTCAACGGCGGCGCCAACCAGAACACCATCTGGAGCGTCTTCGCGCATCGGGGCATGGGCTGGTTCGCGGGAACGCTGGATGGCGACGACACGCGTCCGGTCGAGGACTTCCGGACGCCGCCCGACCCCGGCGCGCCGAAGGGCTCGCTGAGCGGCGTGGTGAGCGACGTCGACACCGCGGCCCGGATCCCGGGTGCGATCATCGCCTTCGGCGGCCACGATCACGGCGCCGGCGACTACGTCGCGACCAGTGGCGCGACGGGTGCCTACGCCATCTTCGACATCTTCGCCGGCACCTATCCGAAGGTGAGCGCGAGGGCGCCGGGGTTCGACTCCGTCGTGCTGCCCACGTTGACCATCTTGCCGGGCTCGAACGCGCACGACTTCGCGCTCCGGCGCGACTTCGCGGCCGCCTCGGGAGGAGGGACGATCGCGGCCTTCAACGGGCCCGACTTCACGGGGTTCGGCTGCGGGCCGATCAACGCCATCGATCAATCCCAGGGAGCCGGGTGGGGTAGCGACACCGACCACGACTCGCTCGTCACCGGCCTCGCCTCCGACAAGTTCGTCATCGTAAGGCTGCCCGTGAAGGTGAACGTTTCGGAGATCAAGGTCGATCCAGCGAACACCTGCGGCGATCCGGGGAGCTCTTCCACCCGCGGCTTCCGCATCGACGTGTCGCCGGACGGCGTGTCGTTCACGACGCTGACGAGCGGCGTCTTCTACCGGGCCAACCGCGGCGTGATGAACAGCGTCTTCCTCGGGTCGCTCCCCGGAGTGCAGTTCGTGCGCTTCTGGATGCTGAACCCGCAGGTGCCGAGCGATCCCAACCCCAACGCCGCTTGCACAGGGCCTTTGGACTGCGGCACCGCGCCGGATGACGACACGGGCGTCGCCGTGCATTGCGGCGCCGGGAAGGACAACGGCTTCGGCGGATGCCAGTTCATGGACATGGTGGAGCTGGCCGTGTACGGCCGGCCCGCGCCCTGAACCATCTTCCCGCCGCCCGATAGCCGCCCCGCGCGAGCTCTTCGCCGCCGCGGGGCGGCCGCCCGTCCCGTGCGAGCTCACGCCGACGGAAGCGAAACCGTGAATGTCGTTCCGCTGTCGACGCCGCTCTGGACGTCGATCCGGCCGCCGTGTGCCTCGGCGATCTGCCGCGCGAGGTAGAGCCCCAGACCGAGGCCCGGATAGCTCGTCGCCGGAACCGCCCGCTCGAAAGCGTCGAAGATCCGCGTCTGGTCCCTGTCGTGGATGCCGATCCCCTGATCGCGGACGACGATCTTCGCCGCGCCGTCCGGCTGGCACACTTCCACCGTGATGGGCTTTCCGGCGCCGTACTTGACGGCATTGCCGAGGAGCGTGTCGACCAGCTGGGCGAGCCGCAGCGGATCTCCCACCACGTCGACCCGCGCCTCGAGCCGCGTCTCGACCGCCATTCCGGCAGCCGTGAGCTGCGGCGAAACCCGGGAGATCGCCTCGCGGACGACCCCGGCAAGCTCGACCGGGCGCAATTCCAGGCTCATCTGTCCCGAGGCGAGGGAAGCGCCGTCCAGCATCGACTCGACGAGCCGCATGAGCCGATCCGCCTGCCGCTGCACGAGCCGCGAGAAGTCCTTTCCCTTCTCGGCATCGACGCCCTTCTGCCAGAGCTGCATCTGCAGCCGCAGCGAGGTGAGCGGCGTGCGCAGCTCGTGCGCCGCCATCCCGATGAAGTCGTCGCGGAGCTTCAGGGCCGTCTGCGCGGTCTTTGCGAGTCGCCGGTTCTCCTCGAGCGCGCGCGACTGCGTCGCGTCCATCCGGTCGACGACGCGCGCGAGGTACCAGGCAATCGCCCCGAATCCGAGAATCGCGGCGACCGCCTGCGAGGCGGTGCCGACCGATGGATCGACGAGGCGCTGCCGCTGCCCGACGAGGCGGAGAAGACCGAGCAGCGTGGGGATGAAGAGCACGGGGAAGAAGAGCCGCCGCATGACCACTCCGCCAGCGCTCGGCCGGACGAAGATCTCCGCGAACGTCCCCTGTGGAAAGCGCGACAGGGCGCTTCCGGAGAGGACCAGCATCGCGGCCGCGCTGTACTGGGAGATGCGGATGGCGGGACCGACCCGGTACAGCGACGACGCGCCGTAGAGATACCCGAGCAGCGCGACCAGCGAGATCAAGGCGACGATCAGCGCGAGAACGCCGGCGGCCGCCCGGGCCCTTCCGCGCGAGGGAAACAGCACCAGCGCGAAGCCCAGTACGAAAAGGGCGGTGCCGGTGATGGGCGACATCCGGCCGGGATGCGCCATGCTCTCCTCGTTGCGCGAATCCATCGCGAGGAGCTCGTCGATGCGCAATTCGATCCCGGCGGCGTACTCGACGACGGTGACGAATCCGATGACGGCGCCGCACACGGCAAGGACGCGCATGGCGGCGACGCGCGTAGCGGTTTCTCTACGCGCGAACAGGAGCGCGACAGCGAAGAGCACCAGCGCGACGGCCGTGTTGACCTTCATCGTCCGCGAAAGCGGCTCGCGCAGAGCGGGCATCCCGAAGAGCCAGCCTGCGACCACCGTTGTCGTGCCGACGAGGACCGCCAGCGCCGCCCACCCGGAGAGGGCTGTCCCGTCGAGGTCGCGGGCCCGATGTTCGCCTTCGGACCCGCTATCGGCGCTCTCCACGGGTTCCCTCTGGCAGAAGAGCGCTCGAGCGACAATAGCCGACCGAGCGCCCCACCGGACGGTGAACAGGAGCGGTTCTGGTGAGTTCTGGCGGCTCAGGCACGCCCACGACTGCGGGCAAGCGACGAGCTCACCTTCGCGGGCTGGTCTTCAACCTTCGGTACTCTCGGGCTCGCCGCCCCAAAGTGCGAGCACCTCGAGCTCGATGGCGTCGAACGGGGGCGCCTTCACGTTGCCGTCACCTTCGAAGGCGTGCGTCAGGGCGAATACGCCGCTTTGGAGCGTGAACACCTCGAGCGTCCGGCGCACGGGATCGATGAGCCACGCGTGAGGCACTTGTTCGCGGGCATAGATGCGGAGCTTGCGCACTCGATCTATGCGCATGCTGGAAGGCGAGACGACTTCGCACACCCAGTCCGGGCGCACGTCGAACCAGGCCGTCTCCGGCATCTGCGCCAAACGTCCCCGTCGCCAGCCTCCAAGGTCGGGGACCAATACGTCGCGATCCAGATGCAGCTCCGGTTCGTCGAGGATCCACCATCCTCCCGGTCCGCCCTTGCCTCGTTGGAAGGGCCCCGACAGCTCGCCGCCGAGCGCCGAAGAAGCCACCGCATGCGCGGGAGCGGGGCGCGGGCTGACGATCAGCTCACCGTCGATGATCTCCGCTATCTTTCCTTCGGGGACCTTGAGGAGATCCTCGTACGTCGCGGGCGGTCCGGTGTACGGACGTCTGCTCATGCAGAGACACGATAGCTCATCCGGCGATCCATCGCGTCACCCCTTTACCGCCCCAACCGTGCCGTGAACCCCGAGATGGAGCGGTCGAAGGTCGTTGTCCGCCGCGGTCACGCCTTCGCTCCCTCGAGCGGGCGGGCCGGAACGCGCAGCCCGGAATCGGGATCGAAGAACTTCAGGTCGCTCGCCTTGCAGGCGAACTCGTAGGACCCGCCGGGCGTGACGGAGAGATGGATGGTGTGCGGCAGGTTGACGATCATCTTGGTTTCCGGAGCGAGATC
>JBJMQD010000405.1:0-2832 GCA_045802855.1 Myxococcales bacterium
CTCGACATCGACAAGGTGATCGTGGCGCTCGAGGACCTCGACCTCGATCGCCCGGCCGGGCCTTGCAAGATTCGCAAGGAGGATCACCAGGCCGTGTACGCGGTCCCCTGGGGCAAGATCCGCCACGACCCGAAGTTCCCCATGCCCATCCTCGGCGACCTGCGCGTCGCGTCGACGGAAGAGTACTACCGCAAGCCGCCTTTCCCGCCCGTAGAGGCATAGCGGCCCAAATGGGCCGGATGCTCCTGTTCCAGGGTCTGGTGGGGCTCAGCGAGGCCATGTACCTGTGGCTCGTCGCGGCCGGGCTGTCGCTCATCTTCGGCGTCCTGCGCATCCTCAACTTCGCGCACGGCGCGCTCTACATGCTCGGCGCCTACCTCACCTTCGCCCTCTTCCGCTGGACGGGCGGAAGCTTCTTCCTCGCCCTCCTCCTGGGCCCTTTGCTCGTCGCGGTGATCGGCCTTTTCATGGAGGTCGTCTTCCTGCGCCGCATCTACCGGGCCGACGTCGCCTTCCAGCTCCTCCTCACCTTCGCGTTCGTCCTCATCTTCGACGATCTGGTGAAGCTCGCCTTCGGTCCGGTCTACCAGTCGCCGCCGACGCCGCGCGCCCTCTCCGGCGCGGTGTCGGTGTTCGGCTCGGTGCTGCCCGTCTATCACCTGTTCATCCTGGGCGCGGGCTGCGCGGTCGCGCTCGGGCTCTGGTTCTTCCTGGAGAAGACGAAATTCGGGCTCCTCGTCCGCGCCACCGCCTCCGACCGCGAGATGGCACGCGCGCTCGGCGTTCGCTCGTCGCGGCTCTTCACCATCGTCTTCATGGTCGGCGCCTGGCTGGCGGGTCTCGGGGGCGCGCTGTCCGTCCCGGTGCGGACGGTCTCGCCAGGCATGGGAGAGCTCATCATCATCGAGGCGTTCGTGGTGGTGGTCCTCGGCGGACTGGGATCCTTGCGCGGCGCCTTTCTCGGAGCGATGGCCATCGGGCTCTTGCACGCGTACGGCATCCTCTGGCTGCCCGTCTTCGAATTGGCCCTCGCCTATCTCGCGATGGTCGCGGTCCTGGTCGTGCGGCCCTGGGGCCTTTTCGGCGTGCGCGAAGCATGACGGCGCGTGCCGCCCTCGTCATCGTCGGGTGCGCCGCCGCGCTCTGCGTGCCGCTCGCTTTCGGATCGTTCGCCCAGTACTTCGTGTTGAACGTGTTGCTGCTGGCGCTGCTCTCCGCCTCCTTCAACGTGCTCTTCGGGATGACCGGGCTGCTCTCCTTCGGCCACGCCGCGTTCTACGCCGGCGGCGCCTACGCGGCGGCGCTCCTCTTGCGCGCCGGCTGGACCATGATTCCGGCAGTAATCGGCGGAACACTTCTGGCCGCGGCGCTTGCCGCGGTCGTCGGCGCGTTCTGCGTGCGGCACACCCGCGTCTACTTCTCCATGCTCACCCTCGCCTTCGGCATGCTGGTCCACGCCGTCCTCTGGAAGTGGACCGACGTGACCGGCGGCGACGACGGGCTCATCGGGATCCCTCGCGCGGAGCTCCTTCCCGGCCTTCACATCGACCTCGCGCCCATGCGGCGCTACTACGTCTTCGCCTCTGCCGTCGTCTTCGTCTGCCTCGTCGCGCTCCATCGAGTCGCCACATCGCCCCTCGGTCTCGCCCTCCGCTCGATCCGCGAGAACGCCGAGCGGGCGGAGTTCAGCGGCATCGCCGTGCGGCGCACGATCTTCGTCGCCTTCGTCGTGGCGGGCGCGTTCGCGGGAGTCGCCGGCGCGCTCCTCGCGCCGCTCGAGCAGACCGTCGCTCCCACGGCGGCGCACTGGACCAAGTCCGCCGAGCCGGTGATGTCGACCCTCATCGGCGGCCCCTTCTTCTTCGCTGGCCCGATCGCGGGCGCCGCGGTTTATCTTGGCCTCAAGGAGATCATCGTCCGCTACACCGAGTACTGGCTCCTCATCTTCGGCCTCGTGCTGCTCGGCCTTACCCTGTCGTTCCGCGGAGGGCTCCTCGGAGCGGTCGCAGAGCTTCCGCGCCTACGCCGGCGGGTCGCCGCGGCTCCCCTGCCCGCCAGCAAAGAAGCATGAGCGCGCTGCTCGAGGTCCGCGGCCTCCGCAAGTCGTTCGCGGAGTTCGTCGCCGTCGCCGGCGTGGACCTCTCGCTCCCCGAGGGGGGGATTACGGCGCTCATCGGCCCGAACGGAGCCGGCAAGACCACGTTCATCAACCTGCTCACGGGAAAGCTCATCCCCGACCAAGGCACCGTCCTCCTCGACGGAACCGACGTGACGGATCTCGCGGCCAGCGCCCGCGTGCGATCTGGCATGGCCCGCACCTTCCAGGTCACGAACGTCTTCCCGCTCCTCACCGCGCTCGAGAACGTCGCCGTTCCGCTCCTCGCCATGGAGAAGCGAGCCCTGGACCCTTTGCGCCGCCTCGCCGCGATGCCCGGCTTGCGCGCCCGCGCCCAGCGTCTCCTCGACGACGTCGGTCTCGGCCAGCGAGGAGACCGCCCGGCCGCCGAGCTTTCCCACGGCGACCGCCGCCTGCTCGAGATCGCGCTCGCGCTGGCGACGAAGCCGCGCCTTCTCTTCCTCGACGAGCCGACCGCCGGGATGGGCTCCGGCGAGCGCGACCGGGTGTTGCAGGAGATCCGGAAGCTAGCCGCGGCCGGCGGGCTCACCATCCTCCTCGTCGAGCACGACATGGACGTCGTCTTCGGGCTCGCCTCACGGATCGTCGTCCTGCACCAGGGCAAGGTGCTCGCCCAGGGAACGCCGGCGCAGATCCGCGACGACCCTCACGTGCGGGAGATCTATCTGGGCAAGGCCCCCACGGAAGGAACCGCT
>JBJMQD010000087.1:0-13210 GCA_045802855.1 Myxococcales bacterium
GCTCACCTTCACGGCCGCGGCGAAGGCGAACTTTCCCTTCCTCCGCTATCGCGTGCCGTCGTGTCCGCCCGGAGCTACGGACTCCTCGCAGTGCACCGAGCGTTTCGACCCGCCCGACGATCCCCTCGAGCGGATCCTCGACGTCGGCATCAGCGCGCCTCGCCTTTACCCCCTCACCGACGCCTTGCGGGGCGGCATCGACCTCATCCACCAGCGCGCGGTGCGGCCGAGCTACCAGCTCACCAAGTACGCCGGCCAGGCTTCGGTCGACACGGCGCGCAGGCGCCCGTTCTCCGCGGGGCTCGTCTACGAGCTCGGCTACCAGGTCTTCGCGAAAGGCGACCAGACGACCGAGGACGCGATCGCCGGGATCGACAAGGGCCTCCGCCGGCTGCCCGAGGGCGAAATGATCTTCGGGTCCTTGCGGCCGACGGTGAGCCTCGACCTGCGCGACGATCCGGCGCGTCCGCGATCGGGCTTCTTCGCCCAGCTCTCGGGCGATTACCTGCGCGCGTTCGCCATCAGCGACATCCCTGCGGACCTGATCAAGATCCAGGGTCTCGTCGCGGGGTACCTCCCGCTTCCGGGGCTTTCCAGCCTCGTCCTCTCCGCTCGCGCGGGCCGCATCACCCAGATCAGCTCGAAGTCCACCACCCCCGCGGACCGCCGCTTCTACCTGGGCGGAGCGACGAGCCTGCGCGGCTTCCACGAGGACGCCGTCCAGCCGCAGGACCTCGTGGACCAGCTGCACCGCGAAGTGGCGAATTGCCAGAGCTTCCTCTCCGCCGTGGCCTGCTCGCAGGAGGCGGTGCTCCTCCAGGCCGGCGCGGTC
The DNA here is from genome assembly GCA_045802855.1 of Myxococcales bacterium. Taxonomy (GTDB): domain Bacteria; phylum Myxococcota; class Myxococcia; order Myxococcales; family 40CM-4-68-19; genus VBKO01. Next base: position 833 of record JBJMQD010000087.1, read on the forward strand.
AGCTCCGGAGGCGATCAGTTCCTCTCCATTGGAGCCGAGCTCCGCGTTCCGCTCGCGCAGTCGCTGGAGCTGGCGTTGTTCTACGACGCCGGCAATCTCTGGTCGGTCCCGCGCAGCTTCTTCAGCGATCTGGTGCTGCGCGACGCCATCGGCTTCGGGCTGCGCTGGCTGACGCCGATCGGGCGCCTCGCGATCGACATCGGGATCAACCTGAATCCGGACCAGCTCTTCGGCGAACCGAAGCTCGGCCCTTATTTCTCCATCGATCCGCTGTAACCCTCTATTTCGGAAAGGGTCCCCACGCCGGATCGAACGCGCCCATCGGCTCGTCGGTGAGCTTCTGCGGATTCGAGCCGTCGGGAGACGCCGTCCACAGCTGCCGTTTTCCCGTGCGGGTCGAGCTGAAGAGCACGAGCTGCCCGTTCGGCGCCCACGAGGGCTTCTCGTTCGTTCCCTCGTTCTGCGTGAGCCGCGCGATCTTTCCCGACTGCGCGTTCACCGTGTAGACGTCGAAGCTGCGTTTCTCGTCGCGTCCGGTGAAGGCGATCAGGTCGCCCTTCGGAGACCAGGCGGGCTCCTGGTTGAAGTTGCCCTGGAAGGTGAGCCTCCGCAACCCGGAGCCGTCGGCGTTCATCAGGTAGATCTGTGGCGAACCCGCTCTGTCCGATACGAACGCGACCTGCTTTCCGTCGGGGCTGAAGGAAGGCGAGACGTCGATGCCTCGCGAATCCGTGAGCCGCTTCGCCCCCGAGCCGTCCGGCTTCGCCGTGTAGATGTCGGTGTTCTCCTCGTGGCTCGAGGTGAAGAGCAGGCGCGAGCCGTCCGGCGAAAAAGCGGCGCCGGTGGCGAAGTCGCCGATCATGACCAGCGGGCGCAGCGCCTTGGTGGTGGCGTCGACCCAGTAGATGTGGGCCCCGTTTCCTTCGCGGAACGTCGTGAACGCCAGACCGCGTCCGTCGGGCGTCCAGGTCGGTAGGAGGTTGATCGAGGCGCCAGTGAGCTGTTGCGGACCGAATCCGTCGGAATCGGCCACCACGATCTGCTTTCCGTTCGCCGTCTCCCGGACGTAGGCGATGCGGGTCGCGAACGCCCCCGGCTCCTGCGTGAAGAGCTTCACCACGTCGTCGGCGAACCGGTGCGCGATCTGGCGCTGTTGCGATCGGGGAAGCGCGTAGGTCTTCTTCAAGACCTCGCGGGAGCGTGGGACGTCGAATACGTGGAACTCGCCCGCGATGCGATCGCCCTGGGCCTGGAACACCGCCTTCACGAGGCCCTGCGCGCCCACCGAGGCCCATTTGGAGAAGTCGATCGACTTCTCGTCGACGCCCTCCTGCGGCGAAGCGAGGAACGATCGGGGATCGAGCACCTTGAAGAGCCCGCTGCGCTCGAAGTCGGCCTGGACGACGGAGAGGATCTCCTGCGCGGCTGGATCTCCCTGCGGCGGCGCCAGGGCGATCGGATACGCCTGCACCTTCGGGTTCGAGATGTCGATGACGGGCCTCTGCGCCATCGCGGCGGAGGAGGCGAGAAGAAGGCTCGTGCACAGCGACAGGGCCCGACGGAAAGTCACGGTAACCTCGGAGTCGAGAGGCGGCTTCAAGGCCGGAAGTTCAGCTCCAGTCCATCGTTGCGGGCGACCCGCTGCAGGTCCCGCGGAGGCGCGGGGAGCTTTCCCGTCTTCTGGATGGCGAGGACGAGGGCTTGATTGAAGAACTCGTTGTCGCTCGGCTTGGTGATGACGTTCTTGATGATGGTCCCGTCCTCGGCGACGTACACGACCACGGTGGCGTTCAAGTACATGCGCTCGCGCTCGGAGATGACGGACGGGACCACGTAGTTCGCCTGGATGGCATCGTGCACTTCCGTGAAGTACTTGTCGCCTTCCTCGGCGGTGGTGGCGGTGCCTTCGGGGGTGCCGGTCGGCAATCCTTCGCGGTCGGGATCGGGCTTCTCGTCGGTAGTGGCGCGGGTGGCCGCGCCGGCGAGAGCCTGCCGCATCAGCTCGGCTCGAGAGGGCGCGTGAGGCGGGGTCGCGGTCGGCTTGCGGGCCGGCGCGGTTTTCACCGTGGGTGAAGAAGGTGTCGCCGGACGCGAAGGGGCGGGGGCAGCCGCCGGCGGAAGAGGCGCGGCGCGCCTGGGCAGAAGCGATTCGTCCCGTGGCTTCCCGAGCGCGACGAGGCGCGCGATGACCGGCTTGCGCAGCGGCTGCGGTTTGTCGAAAAGCGCCGGCAGGTAGACGGCGGCACCGATCACGGCGGCGTGGAACACGAGCGCCCCCACGAATCCTACGGCCGTTCCGCCCGAGCGCGGATCGGGCTTGAGCAGGCTCCGGTACGGCTGGGGCGCCTCCGTCATCGCGTGGCGCGGCGGCGGCACCTCGTTCGACTCGAGCTTCTCCGTCACCGCTTCGGGAGCTCCTTCTCCTCCTCGGTGATCATGCCGAGCGATTCGACTCCGGCGCGGCGGGCGGCGGCCATGATCTGCACCACGAGCCCGTAGGGGAGGGAGCGATCCGCTTGCAGGTAGACCTCCTTGTCCTTCTGCACGCGGGCGTTGGTGGAAAGCTTCGACTCCAGCTGGGCCGGCGGAATCTCGACGTCCCCCAGATAGATGTGGCGGTCGCGGGTGATCTTGAGCACCAGCTTCTCCTCGGCGTGCTCCATCTGCTGCGCCTGCGCGCGAGGAAGATCGACCTTCACCCCGCTCTGGATGAGCGGCGCCGTCACCATGAAGATGATGAGCAAGACCAGCATGACGTCGACGAGGGGCGTCACGTTGATGTCCGTCATGGCCCTGCGGCCCGACCCGGTATCGCCGCCCGAGAACGCCACTACGCCGCCTTCTTGAAGATGTGCCGCTTGATGATGTTGAGGAAGTCGGCCGAGAAGTTGCGCATCTCGTTCTCGAGTACCCGGATCCGCGAGTTGAAGGCGTTGTAAGCGACGAGCGCCGGCACCGCAGCAAAGAGTCCCACCGCCGTCGCGATGAGCGCTTCGCTGATCGGCCGCGCGACCGTTGCCAGGTTGGCATTTCCCACCTGGTAGATGTCGCGGAACGCACCCATGATGCCCCAGACGGTGCCGAAGAGGCCCACGAACGGGGCCGCCGCGGCGGTGGTGCCGAGGAACGAGATGCTCGCCTCCAGGGTGGTCAGCTCGGAGTTGGCGGCGCGGCCAAGGGCGCGCTCGACGTTCTCGAAGCCGGAGAGCTGATCGTGCATCGAGGCTTCGGTCGCGGGCTGCGATTGCGTCACCTTGGACAGCTCGACGTACCCCGCGCGAAAGACCTGCGCGATGGGCGACACCGGCAGCTCGTCGGCGGCCTTGTAGATCTGGTCGAGCCGCTTGCTACGCCAGAACGTTTCCAGGAACCGGGCGCTCTGCTCCCGCGCTTTGCGCAGGTGCAAGAGCTTCCGGAAGATGATCGTCCAGCTCCCCAGCGAGGCGATGACGAGGAGCGCGAGGACGAACGTGACCACCGGCCCCGAGTGGGTGACCATCTCCAGGTAGTTCAGGTTCTGGGCGGGGCCCAATCGTTCTCCCTCGCTCTTGCGGCGTGTGTGCGGCTGCCGGCTTTCCGGGTCGTGTCCCTCGCACGGCGATACACCCATGTCAACGCATCACGCCACCAAAGGGCTTGCCCGATGAATCGCCGAGCGCCAGCCTCGGTCTCAAGACCCGGAGAGTCCAGATGCGCACCCTCGTCCCCTCGATCCTCGCCTGCCTGGCCCTCGCTGCCTTCGGGTCGGGCTGCGGCAATCCCGAACGCGCCCCGCTCGAAGTCGGGTGGAATTTCGGTGGGCTGGACTGCGACCAGGTGGGGGTCGAGACCATCCACGTGGAGATCGACCGCGAGCTGCTCAACCCAAGCGACTTTGCGTGCTTCGACAGATCTGGCGGAGTGACCACCGGGGCTGCGCTCGGGGTGTTCCTGATTGGCAATTACCGCATCACCGTGATCGGGTTCGATGCGCAGGGAAATGAGCTCGCGCAGGGCACGCAGGACTTCCACATTGCCAGGGGCAACAACCTCGTCGAGGTGCCGGTCGCTGCCGCTGCGGAGCTGAACTTTTCGTTCGCTGGCGGGATGACCTGCTCCGAGGCCCAGGTGGACGAGGTGCAGGTGCGTGTCGACGGAGCCGACGCGGGCACCGTCCCCTGCAGCAGCGGCGGGATCGACGGCGCCCTGGTGTATCCCCTCGAGCCGGGTACCCACGTGTTCGACATCCTCGCGATCCGCGGCACCAATCAGCTCGTGTACGCAACCTCCCGCCCGGTCTCCGGCCGGTTCACTCTAGGCGTTGACACGACCATCCCTGTCGACGCGGATCCGGTCGGCGCCCACCCCGCGGGCGACGCCAACCTGACGTGGGACTTCGGATCGCCGGGAGCCGTCTGCACCGGCGGCACGTGGTCGCTGACCGATCCGTTCGGAAACCCCGTTGGGGGCGGCGCGACCTGTCCCGGGACGGGCATCTCGCTCATCGATCTCACGCCGGGATTGTGGACGTTCACCGGCGATGCGTTCGTCGGTGGCGCGCATTTCAGCTCCAACGTTCTCTTCGGGGTCCCGAACGGCGCCACCGGGGACTACATCATCCCGTTCACCAGGGTTCCGTAGCGTTCGCGGCGTGGGCATGCTTCGCCGCGGCATGGATCCCAGCGCCGACCGAGAAAGGCCGATCGGCGTGTTCGACAGCGGAGTCGGTGGTCTCACCGTCCTGCGGGCGCTGCTCGCGCGCTTGCCGAACGAGAGCACGATCTACCTGGGCGATACCGCCCGGGTTCCGTACGGCACCCGTTCTCGCGAGGTCGTGACGCGCTACGCGCTCCTCTGCGCCCGGCATCTCGCGGCGCAGGGGATCAAGCTGCTGGTCGTGGCATGCAATACCGTTTCCGCGGACAGCCTCCCCGCGCTCGCGGAGGCGTTGCCGATTCCCGTCGTCGGAGTGATCGAGGCGGGCGCGCGAGCGGCGGCAGCGCGTACCCGGGGAGGCGGCATCGCCGTCCTCGGCACTCCCGCGACCGTCGCTTCCGGCGCGTACCAGGCGGCCCTCGCCCGGGTCGCGCCCCTCGCTCATGTCACGGCCCGCGCGTGCCCGCTGTTCGTGCCGCTCGCGGAGGAGGGATGGGTCGAGGGCGACGTTCCCCGCCTCGTCGCCCAGCGCTACATCGGCGATCTGCGCCGCTCCGGCGCGGACACGGTGCTCCTCGGCTGCACGCATTATCCGCTGCTCGCCGCGACCATCGCCGAGGTGGTGGGACCCGGCCTCGAGATCGTCGACGGTGCCCAGGCGACGGCCGACGCAGTGGCGCAACTCCTCGAGGGTCGCGATCTGCGCCGCCGCGCCGGTATCGTCGAACATCGCACCTTGTGCACCGATGTGCCCGACCGCTTCCAGAAGATCGCGGAACGCTTTCTCGGGCGGCCCGCGACGAACGTCGTTCTGGTCGATCTGATGCCTTGACCGGGTCGGTACATTACAGAAATACTGTTGCAATTCTGTTGGACTGGAACACTGGCAAGGGCGGGATCGTTCTGCTAACACGAGGGAAGGTCGCACCGAGCGGCTTCCCGGATATCGAGAGTCCCTGTGAGCGTGCGTAGCAGCGCCCCGGTCGTCGGGTTCAACCACAACGTGAAGCACGGCAGCCGCGTGTATCACGTGCAGACCGAGGACTCCGGTCTGCCGCATGCGCACTTCATCACGCATCTGTTCCTCGGCGGAAATATCGTCGCCACGTTGAAGTCGAGCTATGCCGATCGCGCCGGCGAGCCGGATCTCGCCAAACTGGTCCGCGCGATGATGGAAGAGCAGCACAAGACGATGCTGCGCAGGCTCGTCGCCGGCGAGTTCACGGAGATGTCGGAGCACCTTGCCGCTCCGCACTACGAGCCAGGCGTGCTCGCGACGGGGCAGACCGGTCCCGCCGCCGTCAACGTCGCGAAGACGGCGCCGATGTCCGGAGAGGCGGTCGGTCGTCCGAGCGCGGCCTCGGCGCAGCCTGCCCGCGCCGTGGCCTCGGCGCCTGTGCCGAAGCCGCCGATTCCGCAGCCGCCCGTCGCTCGCGCTTCCCCGCCGTCTCCGGCGAAGCCGGAAGCCGCCGCTGCGGCGAAGCCCACGGCAAAGGTCCCGGCGCAACCCGTCTGGCAGCCCGCGCCTCCAGGAAAGTCCAACCCGTCGGGGCGCCGCATGCCGGGAGCGCCGCTCCCGCAGACGACGCGGATGCCGCCCGCGGCCCGTTCGAGCCTCTCGCCGCCCACGCTCGCTCCCTCCGGCTCGGGGCGTCCGGCGCAGAACGCCCCGGCGCGGCCCAATCTGTTCGCCGAGGGGCCCAAGGTCGTGGAAGCCCCCCACGAGGATCTCCCCACTTTGTTCGCCGAAGAACTGATCAGCGAGAAGAGCCTCGACGAGGTGATCCTCGCGTTCCTCTCTGCCGATCTCGAGCCGCAAAAGTAGGAGGACCCGATGCGCGTCGCGCTGGCTCTCTCCGTTCTGACCGTGTTCGCCTGCTCGAACACCAGCCCGCAGGTTACCGATCCTGGCGTGGGCGACCCCATCGGCAGCCAGCCGGGGCGGCTTCCGGATGGCGGATTGGCCGACGCCGGCACTGACGCGGGGACGACGGCGGACGCCGGGAACCCTTGCGACACGCAGGTGCTTCCGCTCGGTAGCGTCACCGTGAACGATGCCTGTGTCTTGCCCGGCGTCACTACTCCGACCACTGCGACCATCCAGCCGAACGGCTGCAACGACGTGAAGGTGTTCTTGGCCGATGGGTTCAACTGCAGCGGCGTCCTGACCGGAGCCTCGAACTTCTACGTCGCTAGTTGCAGCACTTTGCCTTGCGCGGGGCCGCTGCCTGGAACGCTCGTCTGCACGCAGCAGAATGGCCTCACCTGCACCATCCAGATCTGCAGCGGCATCAACTGCCCTTGAGATGATCCAGCTCTTCCACGTAACCAAGTCGTACGGAGACGATCCGCCTGTGCTCGCCGACGTGAGCCTCCACGTCGAGAAGGGCGAGTTCGTCTGGTTGACGGGACCGTCCGGCGCGGGGAAGACCACGCTGTTGCGGCTTCTCTTCTGCGCCGAAGCGCCGACGAGCGGCCAGATCCTGGTCGGAGGGCGAAACGTCAACCGGCTGAGCCAGGGCGGAGTGCCGTACCTGCGCCGCAACATCGGCGTCGTGTTCCAGGACTTCAAGCTCCTCGAGAACCGGACGGTGGCGGAGAACGTCGGCTTCGCGCTCGAGGTCCTGGGGGCGAGCGACACGCACATCCGCAACCGATCGCTGCGGCGACTCGATCAGCTGGGCCTTCGCACCAAGGCGGACTCGCTCCCCGCGCGGCTCTCGGGAGGCGAGCAACAGCGTGTCGCCATTGCCCGGGCGCTGGTGAACGAGCCTGCTTTGCTTCTCGCCGACGAACCGACCGGCAACCTGGACGCCTCGCTCACCGACTCGATCCTCGAGCTGCTCTTCGACGCGAATGCTCGGGGGACGACGGTCGTCGTCGCCACCCATGACCGGACGCTGCTCTCGCGCTATCGTCGCAGGACCGTCTCGCTCGACCGGGGCAAGGTGGTCTCCGACGCATGATGGCGCACATCGCGTGGCGGCACGTGCGGCGCGCCGCCGTGAATCTCTGGCGCGCCCCTCTTCCGAGCCTCGTCTCGGTGCTCACCATCGGGCTTGCGCTCTTCCTTGGCGCCTCGTTCGCCGTGGGAGTGCTCTCGGCCCGCAAGCTCCTGCAAGGCTGGGGCGCGGAGCCGAGCATCACGGTCTATCTCGATCGCGCGGTAACGGGCGAGGAGGCGAAGGCGCTCGCCGATCGGATCGTCGCGGCGGAGCACGCCCAGAGCGTGCGGTACGTCGACCAGGCGCAGGCGATGCAGCGGCTCAAGACGGAGCTCGGCGATCTCGGCGGCGCGCTCGACGGCCTCCCCGAGAATCCGCTGCCGCCTTCGCTCGAGGTGGTTCCGGACGGCTCTCCCGGCCCAGCGGAGGTCCGGGCGCTCGCGGGCAGGCTCGGGCAGATGTCCCACGTCGTGGACGTCGACTACGGACGCGAGTGGCTCGACCGGATCGAGGCGCTCGGCCGGGCGATGCGCAACTTCGGCTCCGGCGCCCTCGCCCTCGTGCTCGCGGCGGCCCTCCTGGTGGTGGCGAACACGATCCGGCTAGCCGTCTATGCAAGGCGCGACGAGATCGAGATCATGAAGCTCGTCGGCGCGACCAACGCCTACGTGCGCACGCCGTTCCTGCTCGAGGGAATGCTGCAGGGTCTCGCCGGCGCGATCCTCGCCGTTCTCGGGCTCGAGATCGTCCAGCGGGTGGTGATCCCGCGCGCCGCGGCCGCCTTCTCGTTCGCTGCCGGCGCTGCCGCGCCGCACCTTCTTCCGGCGCACTTGGGAATCCTGCTGGGCGCTGGCGCGGTGGTGGGACTCCTCGGCAGCTACCTCGCCGTGGCCCGGTTCCTGCGCGCATGATCGCGCTCGTCGCGATCGCGCTCGCCGCCGCGGCACCCAAGGCGTTGGAGCACCGCCCTCTCGACGACGTGCAAGCGCAGCTCGAGCAGGAGCGCCAGATCGCCGAGCAGATCGCCGGCCGCGAAGCGACGCTGCTCGGGCGGCTCGCCGAGCTCGAGCGTCAGATCGATCTGGAAGCTCGCGCGACCAGGGTGGCGCAGGCGCGCCTCGCCTCGGCGACCGCCGCGCTGGCCACGTCGGAAGGACGCGCCGCCGCCGCCCAGGCCGAGGTGAAGCGGAGGATCGACGCCCTCTCGCCGAGGCTCGTCGCCCGCTACAAGCTCGGCCGCGAAGGCTACCTGCGCTTCCTCCTCGGCGCGCAGTCGATCGGTGATCTCTTGCGCCGCAAACGCATCTTCGATGCGCTCATCACCTCGGACTTCGACGAGCTCACGCGGCTGCGGTTCGCGGAGGAGGGCGCCAGGGCGGCGCGAGACGACCTCGCTCGCGCCCACGAAGAGCTGGCGGACGCCGCCCGGCTCGAAGCGGACAAGCGCGCCTCGCTCGAGCAGCGCGCCCGCGAGCAGCGCACGCTCCTCGCCTCCGTTCAGGAGGAGAAGGCCGTCCACGAGGAGGCGATCGCCGAGCTGGAGCAAGCCGAGCGCGACCTGACCGGCGAGATCGGGAAGCTGGAAAGGGCCCCGCGAGCCGCTCCGGTTCCCGCGCTGCCCTTCCGGAGGTTGCGCGGAAAGCTGCCCTTCCCGGTCGCAGGAGGTCGGATAGAAGCGCACTTCGGGCGCACGGTCGATCCTCGTTTCGGAACCGTCACGCTCCAGCGGGGCATCGACGTTCGCTGCCCCGACGGGACTCCCGTCCACGCCGTCGCGGCAGGGACCGTGGCCCACGCGGGCTGGTTCCGCGGGTACGGCAACCTCCTCATCATCGATCATGGGACCGGGTACTTCTCCCTCATGGCGCACCTCGCCACGCTCACGCGAGCGAAGGACGACGTAGTGCGTGCCGGCGAAGTCGTCGGCACGGTCGGCGACACCGGGTCGCTCAAAGGCGCCTATCTGTACTTCGAGCTGCGATCGGGCCAGACGGCCCTCGATCCGGAGCGCTGGCTCGCCGCGTCGCGACGCAAGGGGTCGAGCCCCGCCGTCAGCCTGTCGCGCAAGCCCTGACATCGGCGCCGTTCCGTCGTTCTGGTGGGCTTTCTCGGACGTGCGCCGGAAGGCGGCCGGGCGCTCGCCCGCACGCCAGCCAGATAGGTCGAACCGACAACAGGAAAGGCCCTGCCCGGATGTTATGCTGGCGAGTGGAGGCCTGGATGCTTCTTCCCCCACCGCCCGAATTGCCGCGGGCACCCCGTACTGCCACCCGGATCCGCAGGCTCGTTCTCCTTTCGCTGTGCGCGACACTCGGCGGCCTTTTCGCAGCCCGCGTGGCAGTGGCGGCGCACGACCCGGCCGGCCCCTACCGCAAGCTGGACGTCTTCACCCACGTCCTCTCGCTGATAGAGAACAACTACGTGGAGGGCGTCGACGAGACGCGCCTCATCTACGGCGCCATCGAGGGAATGGTCCGCACCCTCGATCCGCACTCGACCTTCATGGATCCGAAGGCCTACTCCGCGCTCAAGCAGGAGACCGACGGCGAGTACGGCGGCGTCGGCCTGGAAGTCGCACCGAAGAACGACGAGCTGGTCGTGATCGCTCCCATCGACGATTCCCCCGCCTCCCGCGCGGGGCTCCTCACGGGCGACAGGCTGCTGGAGATCGACGGCGTACCGACGCGCGGCTGGAAGGAGCAGGACGGAGCACGGGCGCTGATGGGTCCGCCGGGGACGTCGTGCTCGCTCAAGGTGACGAGGGCCGGGTGGCGCGAGTCGCGGACGTTCACGCTCGTGCGCGACGTCGTGCGCATCGTGTCGGTCGAGCAGAAGCTCTACGACGGAAAATTCGGCTACGTGAAAGTGAAGAGCTTCCAGGATCGCACCGACCTTTATCTCAAAAAGGCGCTCGACGATCTGCGCACGCAGGCGGGCGGCAGGCTCGACGGCCTGGTGCTCGATCTGCGTCACAATCCGGGCGGGCTCCTCGAGCAGGCCGTGAAAGTCGCCGACCGGTTCCTGTTCGACGGCGTCATCGTGACCACCAAGGGCCGGGGCGGGCGCCATGCCGAAGTCGAGCGGGCCCACGCCAAGGACACCGAGCCGAACTATCCGATCATGCTTCTCGTCGACGGCGGCACGGCGAGCGCCAGCGAGATCGTAGCGGGCGCCCTGCAAGATCACGGGCGCGCGGTGGTGATCGGAACGGCCACGTTCGGCAAGGGCAGCGTGCAGACCGTCATCGAGCTCGAGGACGGAAGCGGCGTGAAGCTCACCATCGCCCGCTACTACACCCCGAGCGGCCGCAGCATCCAGGAGAAGGGGATCGTTCCCGATCTCCTCGTCCGCCAGCGCGGCGCGATGGTCGACGACGATCTCCCTCGCGAGCGGAACCTGCCGAATCATTTCAAGGGCGAGGAGGCGGCGCGGGTGGTTCCGGCCTCGACCGCGTCGACGGCCTCGGCGCCGCAGCTTCCGCGGCAGCCCGGCGATCCAGCCGACGATCAGCAGCTGAAGACGGCGCTCGACACGCTGCGCACGTGGCAGGTGTTCAAGACGTCCTTGCAGCAGCAGGGCCCGCGGGCCGCCAGCGCATCGCCCTGATCAAATCATTCGGTACCGCATGGCCGCAGGGCAGGAGCGCTCCCGCACAGTGGCGGCGCGCACGTCAGGTATTTTTGACAAGTGCCCCCTTCTTGACTAGATTGCGCCGCGCCGAACCGGCCCTTGCCGGAAAACGCAAGGTTTTTCGCGGGACTGGAGTCGACCAACGATGACGCTGGCGGAGGGGGTGTTCCTCGCGACGTACTTCGTCGTCCTCCTCGTGCTCAGCGTCTACGGGTCGCACAGGTACGTGATGGCGTACCTTTACTACAAGTACAAAGGGAACCTTCCGACACCGAGGTCGCGCTTCCAGGAACTGCCTCGCGTCACCATCCAGCTTCCCGTCTACAACGAGATGTACGTAGTCGAGAGGCTCATCGAGGCGGTCTGCGCGATCGAGTATCCGCGCGAGCGACTGGAGATCCAGGTCCTCGACGACTCGACCGACGAGACGCAAGGGATCGCCCGCGCCCTCATCGAGCAGAAGCGCCGCGCGGGAATCGACATCTCCTACCTGCACCGCGACAACCGCGCAGGTTTCAAGGCAGGCGCCCTGCAGGAAGGGATGCGCTCCGCCAAAGGAGAACTGGTCGCGGTGTTCGACGCGGACTTCGTCCCGAACCCCGATTTCCTCCTGCGCAGCGTCCATTACTTCACCGACCCTGGCATCGGGATGGTCCAGGTTCGCTGGGACCATCTCAATCGCGACTCGTCCCACCTGACGCAGGCCCAGGCGATCTTCCTCGACGGGCACTTCGTCATCGAGCACACCGCGCGCAACCGGAGCGGCCGCTTCTTCAATTTCAACGGCACTGCGGGCGTCTGGAGGCGGGCGACGATCGAGGACGCCGGCGGCTGGCAGCACGACACGCTCACCGAGGATCTCGATCTCTCCTACCGCGCGCAGCTCGCCGGATGGCGGTTCGTCTACCTGCCGGAAGTGGTCTCGCCCGCCGAGGTGCCGGTCGAGATGAACGCGTTCAAATCGCAGCAGCATCGCTGGGCGAAGGGATCGATCCAGACGTGCCGCAAGCTGCTGCCGCGCATCCTGCGATCGAACGTCCCGCTCGGCGTGAAGGTCGAAGCGTTCTTCCACCTCTCGGCGAACTTCAACTACCCGCTCATGTGCGTGCTGTCGGTGCTGATGGCCCCATCGATGGTCATCCTCTACAACATGGGGTGGTACGAGATG
>JBJMQD010000107.1:0-4817 GCA_045802855.1 Myxococcales bacterium
GGCGATTTCTTCTCCGACGTCTACAGCCAGCCTTCCGGGTTTACCGCGCTGCAGCGGTTTCCCGCAGGGGTCGGGGGAAGCGCCCTCGAGAATTGGTCCCACGACGGCGTCCGGGTCTCCTCCCGGGTGTTCGCCGCCGACGAGAGCAATTCCGAACTCGGCACCTCCGCGATCGGGGTCGATCCGTCGGGGGGTACCGCCGCCGTGAAGACCTTCCTCACGACCGACAAGGGCTGGATCACGGCCTACCAGCGTTTCGACAAGACGGGCGTGCCGGAAACCGGCGAGGTGCGGATCGACGCGGGCGAGCGGTACATTTTCCACGCGGTCGGGGTGGCGCTTTCCGGCCACGCCCTCGTCGTCAGCGCTGTGGGCGGCAGGAACGGGCAACTGCCGCGCTTGCAAGCGCGATGGTTCGCGCGGGACGGCACTGCGATCTCGCAACCGTTCGCGCTGCAGACCGGCTGGCCGCGGCTCCAGTTCCTCATGGACGGCAGCGTCGTACTGGCGCTCGCGCCGACCCTTCTAGATCCGTTTACGTTCGTAAACCGCATCGAGGACGGCGTGGCTGTCGCTGGTCCACTGCCAGACTGGCTCCAGCAACGTTCGGGAAACCAGCTCTTTCCGGTCCGCTCGGGAAAGGCCTACGCGACCTGGGGCGGCGGCGGCCAGTGCGGGTCCGATCTCGAGGTGCTGGCTTCCGGCTCGGGCAAGTCGTGCGGATGCCTCAAGGTGCCGCAACTGTCGCGGGTGGCGTCCTTCGCCCGCGACGGCTCGCTCATCGTGCCGCACCTGGACACGCCCGGTTTTGGTTGCGCGTACGACCTCTATTCAAAGCTGCTCAGGTAGCGCGGACCAGCGGATCGCGCGCTACTTCACCTTCGAGAGCGGCGGGAGCCGCGGAGGTCCCTCGCCGATCGGCGGCGCGTCTGGCGGCTGCATGAGCTGCTGCCGGGGCGAGATCGCCTGCGCGAGCGACCCAAAGGCACCCTCCAGCGCATTGACCCTGGTCTCGAACGCCTGCAGCCGCGATTGCAGGTCGCGGCCGTGCATCTCGGCCTCGAGCTCCAGCTCCTTCGTCTTCAGCTTGAAATGCTTGCTGAGGAAGACGAGGGCGACGGGAATCGCGCCGAACGCGAGCAGGCCGAAGAACGGCGCCAGAACCTCGGAGATGGCCTTCGCGACAGCGGGGTCCACGAATCGATTCTAGACCCACCCCCATAGGGACGTCCAAGTACACTGAGTGCCCCGCCTGGCCGGGACCTCCATGATCGTCGCGCTCGTCGTCTTCTCCGCCTTCCTGCACGCCGCCTGGAACGCGCTCGTCAAACGCGAGGCCGACAAGGACCGCACGCTCATCGCGGCCGTCGCCATCGGTACCCTCTTGGCGGGGGCGGTTGCGACGGTTCGCGCGATGGCGACGGGCATCGCGCCGTTCGCGACGGCGGCCCCGTTCGCTTGTTCCCTGGTCGCAGGGGTCTTCGAGCAGATCTACTTTCTCACGCTGGCGCGCGCGCTCGACCGCGGGCCGCTCGGGCGCGTCTACACCCTGTCGCGCGGCGCAGCGGTGGTGCTCGTCTATCCGCTTTCGGTGCTGATCTTCGCGGAGGCCCTCACGCCGTTTTCCCTGGCTGGCTCGGCAATCGTCCTCTGCGGCCTCATGCTTTCCGACTGGCGCTTCGGCAGGACGGGGGCGATGCCGCTTCCCGCGACGCTCTGGGCCCTGGCCTGCGCCACGGCGATCGCGCTCTATCATCTGGCGTACAAGGCGGCGCTGGCTTCCGGAGGCGTTCCGTCGGCCGTGTTCGCCGTCTCGCTGGCGGTCTCCACGGGGATCAGCCTGTTGCGTACGGGCAGCGAGGGGCGCGCCGCGGCGCTCCGAACCGTTGCAGCGAGCCCCGGAAAGCTGCTGCTCATGGGCGTCCTCTGCTCCGGATCGTTCTTGATCTTGATCGAAGCGCTCGCGCGAGGCGGCGTCGGTTTCGTGCTCACCCTGCGGAATACGTCGGTGCTCTTCGCGCTCCTGCTCGCCTGGGCGATCGGCGAGACGCCGCGGCTTGCTCCCGCAGTCGGCGCCGCGCTCGTCGCCGGCGGCGCCGTGCTGATGACATTCTGAAACGGGCTCCGTGCGCTCGTGGGACAGGTCGATCCCACCACCGGACACGCTGCCTGCGAGTCACCCTCGGAAGACCGCTGGCCCTGCTCTTGCTACTACGGACGCATGCTTCACGACCTCAAGATCGCCGCCCGGACCCTTCTGCGCGCGCCTTCCTTCGCGCTCGCGGTGGTGCTCACGCTCGCGCTTGCCATCGGAGCGAGCACGGCTGTGTTCAGCGTCTTGCGGGGCGTCTTGCTCGCTCCTCTGCCCTTTCCCGATCCGGACGCGCTCGTCCATCTCGGCAATAGCTACAAGGCGAGCCCGCCGGGCTGGTCGATCTCGCCGGTCGAGTACCGGACGAACTACGCGGCAGTGCGCAGCTTCAGAAGCGTTGGCGCATGGGGAAGCGCGGGCGCGAATCTCATCACGCCCACCGAACCGATCCACGTCTCCCTCGGGCTTGCCACCGCTTCGCTCTTGCCCACGCTCGGCATCCGCCCCGCCCTGGGCCGCTGGTTCTCGCCGGAAGAGGAAACGGAAGGCGCGGACCGCAAGCTCGTCCTCGGCCACGCGCTCTGGCGTTCCCGGTTCGGATCCGACCCGGGCGTGGTGGGCAGGACGGTGGCGCTCGATGGCAATCCCTACGTGGTCGTCGGGGTCCTTCCTCCGGACCTCGAGCTGCCGGAGCGATTCGACGCCTGGGCGCCCCTCGCCCTGCCGCCCGCGATGTATGCCGAATCGAGTCGCACCATTCATTTCCTTCGCGTGATCGGCCGGCTCGCGCCCGGCGTGACCCTGGAGGGGGCGCGGCGCGAGCTCGCCTCGGCATCGGCGCAGGTCGACGCCGATCACCCGGAAGCCTATCCGGCCGAGGCGCGGTTTGCGCTCGCGGCCGAGCCGCTGCACGAGAGCATGGTCGGCGACATCCACGACATGCTGTGGATGCTCTTCGCAGCGGTCCTCCTCGTTCTCGGAATGGCGTGCGTGAACGCCGGGAACCTGCTCGTCGCCCGCTCGACCACGCAAAAGCGCGAGCTGGCGGTGCGCGCCGCGCTCGGTGCGAGCCGCGCCGGCCTCGTTCGCCACACCCTCCTCGAGGCCCTGATTCTCGCCGTTGCGGCAGGCGGCATGGGAATCCTTCTCGCCTGGTTCGGGGTCGATCTCCTGGTGGGCCTCGGGCCGAGGGATCTGTTGCGCCAGCGGGCAGCGCACCTCGACGCGTTCGTGCTCGGCTTCGCCTTGCTTGCCACGCTTTCGAGCGCCGCCTTCTTCGGAGTCGCGCCGGCAGTCGCGGCGGCGCGCACGGATCTACAGAGCGTCCTGCGCACCGTCTCTTCCTCCGCCGCGCCGCGTGCACGGAGGCTTCGCCGCGCGCTGGTGGTCACGGGCGTGGCGCTGGCGCTCATCCTGCTCGCCGGCGCGAGCGTCCTGTTGCGCAGCTTCTCGAAGGTGGTCCACGTCGATCCAGGCTTCGACCCGCGCGGAGCCGTGACGCTACGGATCGCTCTGCCGTCGCCGGGTTCGGCGGCGAGCTCGATCGTGTCGCCCGCGTCGGGAGCCCAGACGAGCTCGGAACGCGCCCGCTACGACCTCTTCTACCAGCGCGCGTTGCAAGCCTTGCGCGACCGGCCGGGAACCGTCGCGGCGGGCGCGATCGACTTCCTTCCCATGAGCACCACTACCGATCGCTACTTCGACATCGAGGGCCGCCCGACTCCGCCCGGCGCGGATCGGCTCGACGAGCAGATCCGGATGGTCACGCCCGGATACTTCGCAGCGATTGGGATGCGCGTCCTGCGCGGACGGCCCATCGAGGAGACGGACCGCTCCGGCGCTCCGGGGGCCGTGGTGGTGAACGAGGCCTTCGCCCGCAAGTATTTTGGCGGAGACGCGATCGGGCACCGCATCACGCTCGACCCGAAGGCCGGTTGGTCGACGATCGTCGGCGTCGTGAACGACGTCCGCGAGCTCGGCCTCGATACCGAGGTCACCCCGATCATGTACTTCCCGTTTGCGCAGGACCCGCGGAGCGCGATGACGATCGTCTTCCGATCGCGAAACGCGGAAGGCGCGGCGATGAAAGAGGCGCTCTCCGCGATCTCCGGGCTCGATCCGACGCTGCCTGCATTCGCGGTGAGGCCGCTGCGCGAGCTGGTCAGCTCCTCGCTCGAAGAACGCAAATTCGCCCTCGCGCTCACGCAAGCGTTTGCGCTCATCGCGCTCGCGTTCGCGGCCATCGGGCTGTACGGCGTGCTCGCTTATACGGTCGCTTCCCGCACGCGGGAGATCGGAGTGCGGATGGCGCTCGGCGCGCGGCCGCTCGAGGTCCTCGCCCTCGTTGCGCGCGAGAGCGCCGCGGTCGTGGGCCTCGGAGTCGTCCTCGGCGGAGCGGGAGCGGCCGTCGCCACGCGCGCGATGGGCGGACTCCTTTACGGCGTGAGTCCTCTCGATCCCGTGGCGCTCGGTGTCGCCGCCGGGGCGCTCGCGATCGTCTGCATCGTCGCCACCATCGTGCCCGCGCGCCGCGCCACCCGGATCGATCCCGCCATCGCGCTCCAATCGGAGTAGGCGCTAGGCGACAGTGGGCGGGGCGTCGAGCTGCGCGCGAACCCGGGCGAGTAGCTCATCGCGGGTGAACGGCTTGGCGAGGAACTGGTCCTGCGACGGCTCCGCGTCGCCAGAAGGGCCGAAGTAACCCGACAGGTAGAGGACCCGGGTC
>JBJMQD010000172.1:0-11435 GCA_045802855.1 Myxococcales bacterium
GCCTCGCCCATCGCAAGGGGCCACTCCTTCACGATCAGGTAGCCGGCGCTGGTCCCGTAGACGGGAGCGAACCAGTTGCTCCCGCCGTAGATGATCTGCGCGCCCGTCTTGTTGAGCGGCGCGACGGTACCGACGACCGACGACAGGTCCCGCTCGATCGCCTGGGCGTCGTCGAGCGTCAGGGTCTGGATCGCTCCCGCGCCCGTCGAGGCGCCGTGGCTCGAGACCGCGCCCGGCGAGACGGTGAGGAGGTTCAGTCCAAGGGATGCCATCTCCGCGGCGACCTTCACCTTCGCTCCCTCTCCAATGGCGACGGTTGCGACCACCGCGGAGACAGCAATGACGATGCCCACCATGGCGAGCGCGGAGCGCAGCTTGTTGCGCTGGAGCGCCAGCATGGCGGTCTTGAACGACGCGAGCAGATTCATGCCTTGACCTCGGCGGCGCGGGGCGCGATGCGCCGGTGCCGCACGGCCTCGTCGGAGAGGATGAGACCGTCCTTGAAAGTGACGATCCGCTTCGCGTGCTCGGCGATGTCGGCCTCGTGGGTGACGAGGAGGATGGTGATCCCTTCGTCGTTGAGCCGCTGGAAGATCGCCATCACCTCGACGCTCGTCTTGGAGTCGAGGGCGCCGGTGGGCTCGTCGGCGAGGAGGAGCTTCGGGCGGTTCACGAGCGCGCGGGCGATGGCGACGCGCTGCTGCTGGCCGCCGGAGAGCTGCGCGGGAGTGTGGTCGAGGCGCTGGCCCAGGCCCACCTTCTCGAGCGAGTCCATGGCGCGGCGCCGGCGCTCCTTGGCGGCAACGCCCTGGTAGAGCATGGGCAATTCCACGTTCTCGATCGCGCTCGTGCGGGCGAGCAGGTTGAATCCCTGGAAGACGAATCCGATCGAGCGGCCGCGGATGCCCGCTAGATCGTCGCGAGACAGACGGCTCACGTCCTCGCCGGCGAGCAAGTAGCTCCCCTTCGTGGGCCGATCGAGGCAGCCCATGATGTTCATGAAGCTGCTCTTTCCCGATCCGGACGCGCCCATGATGGCGACGAAGTCGCCGGGCAAGAGATCGATCGAGACGCCCTTGAGCGCCGCGACCGGGACGTCCCCGCTCTTGTAGATCTTCTCGATCCCCACCGCGCGGAGAAGCGGTTCCCGCGGCTCCGGCTCGAGGACCTGGGCTGCCGAGCTATAGGGGCCCACGGGCGCCTCCGCGCTTCGGGGCAGAAGCCTCGCCCAGCACGACTTCGTCTCCCTCGGAAAGGCCGGAGACGACCTCGGTGCGATGCCCGTCGGAGATGCCGACGAGGAGCGCCACCTTGACCGGCTTCGTTCCTTCCAGGCGATAGGCGATCACCTTGCGGATCCCCGGACGCACGGCCTCGCCGTCCTGCTTCGGCGCGGCCTTCTTCGGGTTGTCTGCCGCGACGGCCTTCGCGACGCCTGCCGTGGCCACCGCGGGTTTGTCGCCCTCTCCCGCCGGCCGGTAGCGCAAGGCGGCGTTTGGAATCCGCAAAGCGTCGGTGCGCTGATTCGTGACGACGCTGATGGAAGCCGTCATTCCCTGGCGCAGCTTGCGCTCGGGGTTCGGCGCGTCGACCACGGCGGCGTACGTGACGACGTTCTGGATCGAGTTCGGCGCCTGGCGGACCTCGCGGATGCGGCCCTTGAAAGTCTCGCCAGGGAAGGCGTCGACCGTGAAGGTCGCGGTCATCCCTTCCTTCACCTTACCGACGTCGGCCTCGTCGACGTTGGCGAGGACCTGCATACGGGAAAGATCGTTGGCGATCACGAACAGCGTGGGCGACTGCAAGCTCGCGGCGACGGTCTGCCCGATGTCGACGTTGCGGGAGATGACGATGCCGTCGATGGGGCTGCGGATCTTGCAGAGCGAGACGTTGGTCTCGGCGCCGTCGCGGTCCGCTTTCGCCTGCGCCACCCGCGCCTCGGCGGCGCGGAGAGCGGCAGCCGCGCCCGCTCGGTTCGCCGTCGCGGTCTCCACCTCGGCGCTGGCGACGAGCCCCTTGGCGAGAAGCTCCTTCAGGCGCTGCTCCGACCGCTCGGCGTCGAAGAACACGACCTTCGCCTTTTCCTCGTCCGCCCGGGCGGCGAGGAGGCCTGCCACGGCCCTCGCCTGCGCCACCTCGAAGAGACGGGGATCGATCTCGGCGAGGAGCTGCCCCTTCCGCACGGGCGAATTGAAGTCGACGTACAGCCTGGAGATGGTCCCGGAGATCTGCGACCCGACGGTGACGGTGACGACGGCGGAGACCTCTCCGGTCGCGGCCACGCTCTCCGAGAGCGCGCCCTTGCTGACGGGCTCGGTCTTGAAGGAAGCATCGACCTCGCGCTTGCATCCGCCCAGCGCTGCGGCGAGGGCGATCCAAAGAACGATTCTCATTTTCGATAACTCCGGCGGTTCGCTCATCTGCCGGTTTGACACTGTGGAACGGATCCGAGGAACAACTTTTTGTGAGGAAGGCGCTGTCCTACATCCACCTACGCGCAATCCTTTCAGGGGCGCGCAAAACCAAGCAGAACTTTCTGTAAAGATTTTTGTTCCGTTTCCGCGAGCGATGGTGTCGGAAGTGACTGGCTGGTGTCGACGCGGTGACGAGATTGCACCAGCCCCAGAAAATTACAAATGCAAATCGCCCACCAAATCGACCGTCAATCGCGCAAGACGACCTCCCCGCATCCCCGCATCGCGATCGCGGCGGAGCTTCGCTACTTCACCCACCGGCAGCCCGCGGCGCTGGGGCTCGCCCTCCTGGCCGCGGGCCACGAGGCGGAATTCCTCGATCCGACGAGCCGCGCGCCGCTCCCCGATCTCGACCTCCTGGTCGTCCGCGGGCGCAGCCCCGAGATCTTTGCGCTTCTCGAGCGCGCCGAGGCGAAGGGCATCCGGACGACCAACCGGCGCGCCGCGATCGCCGCGGTCGTCGACAAGTCCTCGATGGGACGCGCCCTCGAATCGGCGGGAATCCCGACGCCGCGCACGCGCGTCGGCAGCTTCGCGGCGGTGGCCCGCGACTCGCGCCCCGAAGACTTCCCCATGGTGGTGAAGCCGGTCTTCGGCGACAACGCCCGCGGGGTCCGCGTCGTCGCGAGCCGCGAGGAGCTTCTCTCCTTGGAGTGGAAGGAGCCCGAAGTCATCGCCCAGCCGTACCTTCCTTCGGACGGCTTCGATCTCAAGCTGTACGTCGCCGGCGAGGAGGTGCGCGCGGTGAAGAAGCCCTCGCCGCTCGCCACGGGGATGAACGCCGCGGCGCTGCCGGTGACCGTCACGCCGGAGCTGCGCGCGCTCGCCCTCCGCTGCGGGGTGATCTTCGGCCTCGACCTGTTCGGCGTCGACTGCATCGAGACCCCCGGAGGTCCGGTCGTCATCGAGGTGAACGACTTTCCCAACTACTCGGGCCTGGGCGAGATGGACGGCTTCCTCGCCCGCTTCATCCTCGATCGCGCCCGCTACTCGGTGTCCTGCGGGAGCCGCCGGTGAGGCTGGGCATCCTCATGACCCCGCATTCCACCCGGCGCAACAGCCCCCTCATGTCCGAGGTGCTGGCGCTCCTGTCGCAATGGAACGTGAAGGTAGACACCATCTATCCCGAGGACCACGTCACGCCGCTCGCCGGGCTGCGCGCCGAGCACGATCTATATGTCCTCAAGGCGCAGACCGAGCTCGCGCACAGCATCGCAGGCGCGCTGCACGCGGTGGGCGCGCCCATCCTGAACCCGTGGCCCGTGGCGGTGATGATCAAGGACAAGGTCGCCGCCCTGCGCAGGCTGATGGCGGCGGGAATTCCCATCCCGGAGACGTTCGTCATCTCGTCGTCGCACCGGCTCGCGGCGCTCCTCGAGGACGGCCCGATGGTGGTGAAGCCTTCGCGCGCCTCGAAGGACCGGGGCACGCGCATCGTCTGGGACGCCGACGAGGTGGAGGAAGTCATGCCCGGCGGCGGGCCGCTCCTCGCGCAGCGCTACCACAAGCCCGACGGCGCCGACGAAGCGGACCGCAAGATCTACTGCATCGGGGGTCAGCTGTTCGGAGTCGTGCGCAAGGCGTCGGCGACCACCGTCCGCGAGAAGTGCGGCGAGCCCTTCACCATTACAAAGGAGTTGCGCGACATCGCGATGCGGTCCGCGGACGCCTTCGGAGTCGAGCTGTTCGGGCTCGACCTCATCCTCCGCGATGGCCGCCCGTATGTCCTCGACATCCACGCCTTCCCCGGATTCAAGGGAGTGCCCGACGCCGCGCTGCGGCTCGCGGACTACATCTACGCCACCGCGAGGCTCGCGATGGCAGGACAGCTCGTAGGTGGGCGCGACGACGATCTCGCGGCCCCCGTCGCGAAAGCGAGGATCGCATGAAGAAGGCAGTCGTCTTCGGTCCCGGCCGCATCGGCTGCGGCTTCGTCGGGCAGCTCCTTTACGATTCCGGCTACGAGGTCGTCTTCGTAGGCCGCGAGGCCATCGTCGATCACCTCTCGCGCGTCGGCAGATATGTCGTGCGCCTCACCGACGGCGTCAGGGCCCGCGAAGTCGATGTCCGCGGCGTTCGCGCCCTGCGCATGTCCGAGGTGGACGCGGTGGCGGAGGAGATCGCGGACGCCGACCTGGTCGCCGTCTCCGTCGGGCCGAGGAACCTCGGCGCCATCGCGCCGGTCCTCGCTGCCGGGCTCGCTCGCCGGACGACGCCGGTCAACGTGATCGCCTTCGAGAATTGCCCGGACCCGGGCCAGACGCTGCGCGAGGCGGTGCTCGGGGTCAATCCGTGCCTGTATGACAAGGGGCACGGCTTCTCCGGCGCGCTCGTGAGCCGCATCGTCACCCAGCGCCAGGGCAACCTCGAGAGCGACCAGCCTCTCGTCTTCCTCGGCGATCCCACCACCTCGTTCATCGTGCACGGGCCGTCGTTGCGCAAACCTCTCCCTCGCATCGAGGGCCTGCGCGCGGTCGAGGACTACGGCGCCTGGGCGACGAAGAAGCTCTACACCTTCAGCGCCGGCCACGCCGCCGCCGCTTACCTCGGAGCGTTGAAGGGCTACCGTTACATCCACTCCGCCATCCGCGACCCCGAGATCCGCTCGTCGGTGCTCGCGGCCATGGAGGAAGGGCAGCGCGGCCTCGCCCGGCGCTACGGCCCCGACCTCGCCGGAGACGGCGCGGAGCTTCTGGAGATCATCTGCCGTTTCGAGAACGCGGCCCTGAACGATCCGGTCTCCCGGGTCGGCCGCGATCCGCGGCGCAAGCTCGGTCCGGACGACCGCCTGGTTGGCGCCGCGCGGCTGGCGGAGGAGGCCGGCGTCTCCCCTCGCCGCCTCGCCCTGGCCGCCGCGGCCGCCATCTGTTTCGACTGCGGCGCAGGCAAGCCGAACCCCGCCGCGGAGGAAACCGCGGAAACGCTGCACACCGTCTCCGGGCTCGATGCGAGCACTGGAATCGGACAACAAGTATCCGAGGCCGTCAGCCGCATCGGCGAGTGGCGCGAGGCCGACAACGTACTGCTCAGCTTGAAAGAGCTGGTCTGGAGCTGGGCGCGGTGCCCGCTCATGCCGCAGCCGGTGCCGCTGCGGAAGATCGGGTGAGAACGGGATGAGAATTCGATTTCTGTTGGCCCGGCGGGTCCCGGACGGACCCAGCCAGATCGTCCTCGCGGCCTCGAAGATCCTTTCCGGCCTCGGCTTCGAGGTGGAAAGCATCATCGCCGAGGAGGTGGTGCAGCAGCCCGAACGGCTCGGCACTGGTATCGATTTGTGGCTCTTGAAGTCGTACACGCCGCTTTCGATGACCATGGCGGCGGTTTTGCACTCTGCAGGCGGGAGAGTGCTGAATCCCTATCCGGCGTGCCTCGCGGCGCGAAACAAGATCCTGACGGCGCAGGTGCTCGACGCGCACGGAATCCCGACGCCGCGATCGTGGATCACGGGCAACCTCGCCCTCCTCGCTCCCCTCTTGCGCGAGATGCCGCTCGTCGTGAAGCCCGCGATGGGCTGGCGGGGCGAAGGCGTGCGCGTCGTGCGCAGCGAATCGGAGTTGCTCGCGCTTCCCGCTCCTCACGAGCCGGTGCTCGCGCAGGAGTTCGTACCGGGTCCCGGCGAGGACCTTCGCGTGTACGTCGCGGGCGACCAGGTCTTCGCGACCCGCAAGCCGTTCTCCAGCACGAGCTACTCGGTCCCCGGAGTGGAGGTCGCCGTCACGGAGGAGATCCGCCGCCTGGCGCTCCGCTGCGGTGAGGCGTTCGGACTGGGGCTCTTCGGCCTCGACATCATCGAGAGCCCGGACGGTCCTCGCGTCGTCGACGTGAACTACTTCCCCGGCTACAAGGGGATCGCCCGCGCGCCGGAGGCGGTGGCGACCTACATCGCCCGCTACGCGCAGGGCCGCGTCTCGCTCGATACGTCGCCTTCGCCGCGGCTCGCCGGAGGGATCCGGTGAAGCGCATTACCGAGCATACGGAGGAGCGGGCTCTGCCCGCGACGGGCGCAAGCCGAAGGCTGAAGCATTCGATCGATCCCACCCTCCTCGCCATCGTCGGCGAGGGCCTCTTCTCGCGCATGGCGTTCGGGATGCTGAGCTTCACGCTCCCGCTCTACGCGCGATCGCTCGGTTTATCGCTTTCGCAAATCGGCATCTTGCTCTCGCTCAACAGCGCGGTGGCCATCGGCTGCAAGCCGTTCCTCGGCTGGACGGCCGACCGCTTCGGACCGAAGAAGACGCTGGTCGTCGCCGTCACGCTCCGCAGCCTCGTCTCGCTCCTGCTCGTGTTCGCGAGCGCGCCCTGGCAGCTCTTCGCCATCCGCTCGCTGCACGGGGTCTCGATGTCGCTGCGCGACCCCGCGGCCGGCGTGCTCCTCGCCGAGCCGGGGAAGAAGGGAAAGAGCGGGGTCGCCTCCGCGTTCGCCTGGTATCAGACGGCGAAGACGGTGGCGGGCTCCTCCAGCAAGGCCATCGCGGGCATCCTGATGGGTCTCTTCGGCGCCCGGTATCCGATCCTCTTCCTCATCGGCTTCGTGCTCTCTTCGCTCCCTCTCTACGTCGTCATCCGCCACGTGCGCGAGTTGCCGCCCGTGCGGCACGAGCATCCCGTCAAGGCCGCCGGGGCAAGCGGTCCGGTCGCACCGGCCCGTGCCCCGGTGTTCACCGTCGCGGGTCTCGGTTTCGTCGTCGCCGGCAGCGCCGAGATGCTGTCGGGCCTCTTCCCGGTGCTCGCCACCGAATACGCCGGCCTCACCACGACGCAGACGGGCCTGCTCTATGCCATTTCAACCACCATCGCGGTGGTTGCGGGTCCGGTCTTCGGCTGGCTGTCGGACAACGTCTCGAGCAAGCTGGTCCTCGCCATCCGCGGGGCCGCGAACGCGCTCTCTTCGATCGTGTACCTGTTCTTCCCGACGTTCGCCGGGGTCGGGATCGCCCGCTGCGTCGACGACATGGGAACCGCGGCGTTCCGCCCCGCCTGGGGATCGCTCATGGGCCAGGTCGCGCAGCTCGATCGCAAGAAGCGGGCGCAGACGATGAGCTGGCTCAGCATGGGCGAGGACGGCGGCGGCGTCGTCGGACCGATGCTGGCCGGGTTCCTCTGGAACGGGTGGGGGATCGGCGCCCTGATGGGGACCCGCGTGCTCCTCGCGATCCTGAGCGAGGTCTATGCGCTCGCCGTCTCGCGCAAGCTCGCCCCGTCGCCACGAATCTCCCCGATCCTCGCCCTGGCTCCCCAGCCCGCCGGCGAAACCACCTGCTCGTGAGAGGACCGATGCGCATCGGCATGCTGCTCGTGAAGCATCCCCCGGAACGGAAGAGCCCCATCCTGCCGGAGATCGTCCGCCTGCTCCGGCAGCGCGGCGCCGTCGTGGACCTCTTCTATCCGGACGAGTCGCTGAACGATCTCTCGCGGATGAAGGTCGAGCACGATCTGTACGTCCTCAAGTCCGGCAGCGAGGCGGCGCTGAGCATCGCCGGCGCCCTGCACGCGCAAGGCGCCACCATCTTGAATCCGTATCCGGCGGCGGCGGCGCTGCGCGACAAGATCGTCTCCACCCGCGCGTTGCAGGCGGCGGGAGTTCCCGTCCCGGACACGTGGATCGCCCGCGACGTTCGCGAGCTCGAGCCGCTGCTCGCCGGAGGCGCACTGGTAGTGAAGCCGTACCGCGGCTCGCAGGGGCGGGGCGTCCGGGTCGTGCGGACGGCCGAGGAGCTCGGTCCGCCGGAGGCGCAGGAGGGACTCGTCTTCGCGCAGCGGCATCACCCGCCCGACGGGCCGGACCTGAAGCTCTACTGCATCGGCGGCCGCGTGTTCGGCGTCCACCGGGCGTGGCCGCCGAAGACGTACGAGGACAAGCTCGGCGAGCCGTTCGAGGTGTCGCCCGAGCTTCGCGAGATCGCGCTCCGCTGCGGCGAAGTCTTTGGACTGCGCCTCTTTGGCGTCGACGTGGTGATGAGCAACGGCCGTCCCTGCGTCGTCGACATGCAGTGCTTTCCCGGATTCAAGGGCGTTCCGGACGCCGCTGCCCAGCTCGCCGAGGAGATCCATGCCGCGGCTCGGTCAGCTCCGCGAAGCGCGCCCGCGCGAACGCTAGAGCACGAGCTCGACGCGGCCGTCTGGCTCGCGCTGAAGGCCGGCGACGTGCTGCGCCGCCACCGCAAGGATGGTCTGTCGATCGGAAGCAAGGAGGGCGGCGAGATCGTCACCGCCGCCGACCGGGAATCGGACGCGCTCATCAGCGAAGGACTCTCGCAGCAGTTCCCCGGTGACGCCATCTACTCGGAGGAATCAGAGGACTCGCCGGCGCGGCTGTGCGCGCGAAGGGTCTGGATCGTCGACCCGATCGACGCGACCAGCGATTACGCAAACGGCGGGAACGAGCATTGCGTGTCGATCGGCCTCGCCGTGGACGGCGTGCCGGTCCTCGGCGTCATCTACAACCCGGAAACCGACGAGCTGTTCGCGGGATGCGACGGCGAAGGCGTGACCTGCAACGGCAAGCCCGTCCAGACCTCTGCAGTAGGGCAATTGACGTGCGCGCTCCTCGAAGTCTCGCGCAAGGAGTGGAAGCGCGGCCTGGATCAACGCGCGCAATCCCTCATCGTCCGTCCAGCCGCGAGCATGGCGTACAAGCTCGCGCGCGTCGCCGCCGGTCTGTCCGACGGCGCCTTCTCGTTCAAGCGGCGGCGCGAGTGGGGAACCTGCGCCGGCGTGGCGCTGGTGCGGGCCGCGGGCGGGCGCGCCACCCTGCTCGACGGCACCGAGCCTGCGTTCAACCGGGCGCCGGGCGAGCCACCGATCGGGCTCATCGCGGCGGGCGCGGGGCTGCATCCTGCGCTGCTCGACGCCGTGCGCTCGTTCGCTCCTCCCGCCTAGCAAATTCCTCGTGCGAGAATGTGCGCGCAGGTGGGCCAAACGCCTGCCTGCGCGCATATATGTCGGAATTCTCCTTACAAAACGCAGATCTTTCTGTCGCTTTCCAGGATCGTCGCGGGTACTTCGATAACGAGTGGCCCTTCCGCACGGGAATCCTCCCGGGCAAGTCGTGGGCCGGAGTTTTCGTAGCGCGTCCGCGAGACGCCAGGGGTCTGACGATGATGAAGAAGAATGGAATCCTTTTGGGTATGGCGGCGCTCGTGCTCGTTGCGTGCGGTGGCGGTAGCGACAAGGCCTCCACGGCGCTGACGGTCGGAGCCGCCGGCGCGACGCTCAAGGCTGGCGCCGCGACGCTGACGATTCCGCCGAACGCGCTGACCACGAGTACGCAGGTGACCTTGCGCGAGGCGGAGCCGCGGCATCAAGGCCGCGTCGAGCGCGTCGAGGTGGAGCCGCACGGCCTCGCGCTCGCGCAGCCGGCCGTCGTGTCCGTCAAGGTCGACGATTCGAATCCCAGGGTTTCGATGCACAACGGCAGCGACGACTCGCTGATGGATACCGAGGTCGAGGATCGCAATCACCACGAGTTCAAGACCAGCATGAGCCAGCTCGGCGAGGTCGAGGTCGAGGTGGAGCACGCCGCTGTGTGCCCGGCCGCTTGCCCGACCGGGACGGAATGCGACGACGGCGTCTGCAAGCCGCATAACGACAGCGCGCGGACCTGCACTCCGGTTTGCGCGAGCGGCCAGGAATGCGACGACGGGGCGTGCAAGACGCACAACGAGGTGGAGCAGGAGCACTGCCCGACGGGCACCATCTGCACGCCTGGAGTCTGCACGCCGGCCTGCGCGACGGGCCTCGAGTGCGACGACGGCGTGTGCAAGGCGCACGGCGGCCGCACCCCGTAGTCGTTCGCGGCCCGGAGTTGAACCGGCGGACGATCCAAGTAACCTCTCTGGATGGTCCGACTGCAGATCCTGGTCCTGACTCTCCTGGTAGGGCTCGGCGCTGCCCGCGCCGAGCCCACCGAGATCCGCATCGCGGAGCAGTACGGGCTGGCGTTCCTGCCGCTCATGATCATGCGCGACCAGCGCCTCATCGAGCGGCAGGCGGCCCGGGTCGGCCTCGACAAGCTCGAGGTGAAGTGGGCGCGGATGGGCGCGGTGAGCGCCATCAACGACGCCCTGCTCTCCGGCGAGCTCGATTTCGCGGCCGGCGGCGTTCCCTCGCTGGTCCTTTTGTGGGCGAAGACGCGAGGCAGCCCCGGGGCGGTGAAGGGCGTCGCCGCGCTCGGAGACATCCCCAACGAGCTCATCGTGAAGCGGCCCGGGGTGAAGTCCGTCCGCGACCTCGGCCCGGACGACAAGATCGCCGTTTCGGCGGTGAAGATCTCCAACCAGGCAATCGCGCTGCAGATGGCGGCGGCGCAGCAGTTCGGCTCCGAGAACTGGGAAAAGCTCGACGCGCTCACGGTGGGGATGCCGCACCCGGACGCCGCGGTGGCGCTGCTCTCTGGGAGCGGCGCGATCACGGGGCACTTCTCCTCGCCTCCGTTCCTCGAGCGCGAGCTGCGGGCTCCCGGAATGCATTCCATCCTCTCCACCTACGACGTGCTGGGCGGTCCGGCGACGCTCAACGTCATCTGGACTCGCGCCGCGTTCCACGACGCGCACCCGAAGGCGTACCAGGCATTCGCCGCCGCCTTGGAGGAAGCGATGGAGATCCTCAACCGCGACAAGCGCGCGGCGGCCGCCACCTATCAGCGGATGACGAAGGCCAGCGAGAGCGTGGAGGAGATCACCGCGATGTTGCAGGACCCGCGCCTCGTCTTCACGCTCACTCCGCACCGGGTCCTGCGCACGGCCGAGTTCATGCACCGGACGGGGCGGGTCAAGGAGCGCCCCGCGAAGTGGCAGGACCTGTTCTTCCCGGAGGTGCACGGGAGGGAGGGGAGCTGAGACTCGAGCCCTCCGGCGCCCGCGTGGCGGAACCGGGCGCGCGGAGCAGAATCGGGCGCGCGGAGCAGAATCGGGCGCGCTGAGCAGAGTCGCGCGCGTGGCGCAGCGTCGCGCCGGAGCGGGG
>JBJMQD010000240.1:0-24682 GCA_045802855.1 Myxococcales bacterium
TACGACGTGATCGGCGCCGAGGACGGGCTCGCGGCGCTGGAAGTAGCGAAGGCGCTCATTCCCGACGTGATCGTCCTCGATATCGGCTTGCCCAAGCTCAGTGGGTTTTCGGTCTTGCGAAAGCTCAAGGCAGACCTGGACACGCGTGGCATCGACGTGATCACCTTGTCGGCAAGTGCGGGAACCGCCTACCGGGACGAGGCGATGGGGGCGGGCGCTGCAATGGCGCTGGAGAAGCCGTGCACGCCCGACGAACTGCACGAAGCGATTTCCGCCTTCACGAATGGCGCCGAACAAACAGGGTGAGAATCGTCAGAATACCTGGCGCACCACGAGAGACGGCGAGTGGTCCACGGAGCCGTCCGGCTTCCAACCGAGCGCGAAATAGAAGTCGATCTGGAACTCGTCGGCGAGGAGCAGATGCACCGCCGGCCCGCCCGCGCCGGCCGTTTGCAACGATTCCGCAGAGGTTTTGCGGTCGGTCGAGCCGAAGACGAGCTGATCGTAGAAGAACCCGAGCTTGATCGTGTCGCGCCGGAGCGAGTAGCGGAACTCGAACCCGGTGCTGGCCAGCTTGCTCGCGTAATCCGACCCGCCGAAGGCCCCATGCAGGTGCTCGCCGACGGATTCCTCGTCCGGAAAGAGCACGCCGCCCTCGAGCAGCGTCCCTCGCGCGTGCCACCATAGCTCGTGCCAGCCGAAGGGGAAGCGATGCTGGTACGCCCCCCGCAGCCACATCGCCTGTTCGCTGGAGGGCGACCCGGTATAGAAGCGCGCCTCGACGTCCAGGAGGTGCTTGCGGTCGGTGCGCAGCTCGCCAGGGTTGAAGACCATTTCCGCGATCGCCTCGGCGTAGGGGCGGGTCTGCGCCCGCGGCGTCCCGTCGATCAAGGGATTGGCGCCGATCCCCTTCACCAGCGAAACGAGGAAGCGGCGCTCGATTCCCATGCCGAGGGCGAGCATCCCGCGGGGCCGGAACACACTCGCGTCGAAGGACGCGGAAAAGGTCGCCTGGCGGAAGCTGTCGAGGTGCAGGTCGGCGCGCTGGCGCGACAAGTAGTCTCCGCGCACGGTCAGGGCCGGACGAAGGGAGTCGGTGAAGATCGGCGGTGAGAGCCACCTGCCCTGCGCGAACAGCCGCGTCAGCACCGGCCGCGAAGAGTCGGAATCGAGGAGCTGTTGAGACGCTCCCGCCGCCCTGGCGCGAACTTCCCAGCGATCGTCCCGCACGAACACATCTTGATTTCGATACTGTCCGCCCGCTCCCAGACCTTCCGGCGAGCCCACCGACACCTCGGGTGCGAACCCGCGCGACCACGGGCTGGTCGCGATGTGGATGCGCAATTCGTATGGATCGCCGGGCCGCAGGTCGGGTACGGGCAGGGCAGGATCCGGTTCGTCAGTACTCTGGTGATCGGTGCGCTGGATCGCGACCAGCTCGTAGGAGTACCGCCGCAGGCGATACCGATTGGCGAGAACGAGCAGCTGCCGCTCCAGGATCGGCCGGTTGAACACGCCTTCGGGCATGGCGAGCTCGAGCTTGAAGCGGAACGATTCCATGATGCCTTCGCCGAGGACGATGATCTTGTCGAGATGGCCTTCGTCGATCTCGACCGTGATCTGGTCGCCTTTCACGGTGGCGTGCACCGACGCCAGATCGTAGCCAGCGCGTCGCAAAAGGCCGCGAATCTTCGCCGAAACCTCGAGCGCCTGGACCGGTGTGGCGCGGGCCGTGTCGGGCAGATCGAGGGCGCTTCGATAGACGACCTCGTCGAGCAGCACGTTTCCGTGGAACACGACGAGCGGCCGCTCGGGCGTCCCGGCACGGGCTCCGGCGGCGAAGACGCCGCAGAGGAGCAGCAGGGCTGAGCGCGTCTTCATGCTCGTCTCCAGAGGCGGCGCGTTCGCGAACGTTCGCGGGCGCGCGCCGTACCACCAACTCCGCCTTGCTCAATCCAAGCGCTCGGCCGCTAGCAGGGATTCGCGGCACTTCGATCGCCGTTTGCCTCGGCCTTCCGATTGCAGCGAGTGGACTGCAATAGCGAGGCCGCGATGCTCGGTTCGTCGAAAATCTGCGCAGTCGTCCTCGCGGTGAGCGCGCTCGCGGCGATCCGGTCCGCTCGCGCGTACACGATCGAGACGCAATTCACCGCCAAGTGCCACGAGAAGCTCACGGCAGAGGCGCTGCGGAGGGCGCGCGCGACCCTCGAGATTCCCGCGACGCGTCCTGCTACCGGCGACGAGCGCGCGCTCATCGACGATCTCCAGTTCGCTCCCGACGACGACATGAAGGACCTGGCCGGGGCGACGCTGCTCGCCGGCGTGCGCGACAACGATCTGAAGGGAAACAGCCAGGACGATCTCACCGTCCTCTCCGCGATCCACGGCGACCCCCACAGCCAGCAGGAACATTGCCTGCGCGGGCCGGACCAGAAGGAACCGGGCGGCTCCGCTCTTGCCGTCGCGGCTTGCCGGTCGTTCGTCCAGCGCCGGGTCCTGGAAGCGCTCGACGGACTCGCGACGACGGGACTGCCCGACCTCGACAAACGCACTTCCCTCGCATTGCACCTGTCGTTCCGCGGCCGCGTCGACGCTTCGCTGCCCCTCTACTACGTGAGCATCGGGCAGGCGATGCACGCGATCCAGGACAGCTTCACGCACACGTACCGGACCGCGGACGGAATGAAGATCACCGTCGTGCTGAACTGGCTCGATTCGGTGAACGGCGCCCTCGTCGAATCGGCCGACGGACCCGCGCATGCGACCAAGCTCGACGTTTGTGACGACCCCGACGATCTCCGGAAGACGAGGCGTGTGCTCGCGACCGATGCCTCGGCCGCGCTGCTCGTCGCGACGATGGGCCCGAGGAAGACGCGCGGCGAAAGGATCGCGGCCGTCGACGGCGTCCTCGACACGTATCTCGCCTACTCGCCCGGTTGCACTTTCGCCAACG
The DNA here is from genome assembly GCA_045802855.1 of Myxococcales bacterium. Lineage (GTDB taxonomy): Bacteria > Myxococcota > Myxococcia > Myxococcales > 40CM-4-68-19 > VBKO01. The sequence continues at coordinate 2,954 of JBJMQD010000240.1, forward strand.
GTTGGTGCCAGGCAGCGGAGGCCGGGTACAAGGATCAAAAGAACTTTTTCGGCTGCACCACCGTGCCCGGCGCGGCGATGGCCGGGTGGAGCTCGTTTGTGCTCCTGGCCGGGATGATGGGCCGCCGGCGCAATCGGAGACAGCGGTACGCCTTGCGCGCGGGCGGGCTCCTCATCGCCATTGCCGCCAGTGCCGCCGCCCGGGCCGATGGGGCCAAGGACAGCGCCCCTCCGATGGAGCCGACCGCGTCGAGCACGACGACAACCACGCCTGCGAAGGCCGCCACCAGCACGGCGGTCGCCATCCCCGCGACCATCACCATCACCACCACCACCACGACTTCCGCGGAGCCCAATACGCATGCGCCGCCGGCACCGACGATCATCGCCGTCGAAGAGCCGGGGCCCCGCGATCCCTCGCAGAGGGCGTGGGGCGCCTACCTGGGATCGTCCGGGTCCATCGACAAGGCGGCGGTTGCCGTGCAGCTCGGCGCGCGGCTGAAGCTCAGCAAGCAGTGGACTGTCGGCCTCGACGGGGAATGGAACCCGTGGATCACGCTCAACGGTTACCGATTCGGCAGCGGCGTGGTGAACCTCTATGGGACCGGCATCCTGCGGTTCCCGCTCGCCTACGAGAACTTCAACCTGCGGGCGACGGTGAACCTCGGCGCCTCGTACCTGCTCATGAACCTGTATGGCGCGCCTTCCGGAAGCCTGGGAATCTTCGCGGGAGTGAGCCCTGCCGGTGTAGAGTGGAAGCTCTCCCGGGCGCTCATTCTCGTCGTGAACCCGCTCAGCATCGCGTTCCCGGTCCCGCAGATGAGGGGGGTTCCGCTGACCTATCCGCAATATCGTTTCAACGTCGGATTCGAGATCCAAAAAGGCTGACTGTTCGCAAAATCGAGGTCATATGTTGACGCTGACGAGGGGTTCCTACGAGGCCAAGGCGCAATCGCAGTTCATCGCGCTGCAATCGCAGCTTTCCGCGCTGGCGACGCGCGCGCAAGAGACCGTCGCAATGGCGCGCGCGGAGGGCGAACGGGTCCTCCTGGCCGCCCAGTCGAAACACGACGAAGCGCTTCACCGCCTCGAGCTGCTCAAGCTCGCCGGGGACGAGAGCTGGGACGCGGTCAAGCTCACCTTCGAGACTGCCTGGAGCGAGCTCCGGCATGCGCTCGGGCCGCAACGGTGATCGACGCGGCTCAGGCGACCCGGAAGAGCGCCGGATCGATGTCCTGCGCCCAGAGCAGCCGGTACAGCTTGGGTCGCGTGATTCCCAGCTCGCGCGCCGCCGCCGCCACCTTGCCGTGAAAGCGCTCCATCAAGCGAGTCAGGTCGGCCTTGTCGAGGACGGCGCTCTCCGTCTTCTTCACATTTTCGACGACCATGCTCCGGGTCGTACGCAGCGCCATGCGCACCTCGGCCCCGAGCGAGAGCGGCTCGTCCGGCGGCGTCGCGACGACCGCGACCGAGAGCACGGTGAGGAGCCCGCGGACGTTGAGGGGCCAGTCGTGCACGAGAAGGGCCTCGGCGAGGTCGGGCGTGACCTTGAGGCCTTCCCCATCGCAACGCGCGAGCAGATGGCTGGTCAGCGCCGGGATGTCGTCCCGGCGCTCGCGCAGCGGCGGGACGCGAATGGTCCATTGCGCGAGCCGCGAGTAGAGATCGGCGCGAAAACGGCCTGCTTGCACCAGATCGACCATTTCGCGATTGCTGGTAGCGATGACGCGGACGTCGGTCGCGAAGTCGCGGGTGCCGCCCACCGGACGCACCTCGCTCATCTCCAGCACCCTGAGGAGATTTGCCTGCAGGGGGAGCGGGATCTCGGCGATCTCGTCGAGCAGTAGCGTGCCGCCGCGCGCGGCGCGGAAGAGCCCTTGCTGATCGGAAACCGCGCCGGTAAAGGCGCCGCGGACATGCCCGAACAGGTCGCTCGCTACCAGGCCCTCGGTAAAGGTGCCGCAATTGACCGCCACGAACGGGCCCGTCCGTCCGCTGCGCTGGTGCACGAGGCGCGCGACCACTTCTTTTCCGGTGCCCGTCTCGCCTGTGATCACCACCATGTGCTTGCGGGGCGCCACGGCGTCGACGCTCTTGCGCACGGCGACCATCGCCGCGCTCGTCCCGACCAGCTCCGGCTCGGCGATGCCGCTCCCCGGAACCGAAAGCGCGTAGACGAGGAGCGTGTCTCCCAGGCGAAGGACGTCGCCCGCCTCGAGCACGCGGTCGCCGGTGAGTAGCTGACCGTTGAGGCGCGTTCCCGTCTCGCTCCCCAGATCGCGGACGAGGACGCGACCCTCCTCGATGCGGACCTCGGCGTGGCGGGGCGACATGCGTGAGTCGTGGAAAGGCTCGTCGAAGACCACCGCATCGCGGCCGAGAAGCAGACCGACTCGCGGAATGAGGCACCGCTGCGTGCCGCCGTTTCCGCGCCCGGAGAAGGTGAGCACGAGCATCGGCTCGATGGCGGTACCGTCCATCGGCGCGCTCGCGCGCGTGGTGGGACCTGCCATCATTGTCGGCTCCCCGCGTCCGGATTGGTCGACTGGACTCCAATCGACGGTGGCGGGCGTGTGCCCATAGCTATACGTCCGTTGCCCTGGTCACGGCAAGACAAACGTTCGACGAACGATCGCGAACGCGCCTCGTTTGACGCGCCCAGACCGGCCGCGAATGAAGGATCTGTACCGCGAACGTTCGCAAATCGTTCGACAGCACCGCGGGCAGTACGCAAAACGCCGCAGATCGAACGTCCGCGCTCTTCTGACGATGTCCGGCGGTGGCACGGGTCGTGCGTAGCATCCCGCACAGCAGGTGAGCGGTCGCCTCCAACCTGGAGGCGGTTTTTGTCATCGATGCGGCTCGCCATGCGGAAAGCACACCATGTTGCGCGCACGAGTACGAGCAAGCCCGAAGGGGCTTGCTGTCTTCCTCTTCGTGTCACTCGCGTGCCCGTTCGCGGCACGGGCAGTCGACCTCGATTTCAAACTCGAGCCGGGTGCGGCCGTTTCCCTGAGCAGTCCACAAACACAGCGATTCGAGCTCGGCGGCGCCGCCACGCTCAAGGCCCTCGCGGGATCCGAAGGCGGTTGGGTCAACGGCTCAGCGGGCCTGACCTTCCTCGGACTCCCTGCGCAGACGGGCTTTGAATCGACGAGCGTGGGCACGGCGTGGGCCCCGAGCCTGGGCTTGCGCTTCCAGTTGCCTCGCGAGTCGACCGCGATGCGTCAGGCGAAGCCGCATGCGCGAGAGATGCTCTACGGCGCGAAGCCGTGGGTTGACGCCGATCTGATGTACGTCCGCACCGGCGGACTCAATCGGGCCGGCTTCGCCACCGCAGTGGGTCTCTCCTTCCCGGTCGGCGAGTCGCGCTCGTTCCAGCTGGGGCCGTTCGTCCGGTACATGCAAATCTTCCAGGGGAACAAGACCGCCGGCTTCAACAACGGCGACGCCAACACCATCATCTTCGGACTGAGCCTGCAGACCGGAATGCGCACGGGGCATCCGCCGGAAGAGGCACAGGTGGAGCAGGCGCCCGTGGCAGTCGCAGTTCTCGTCCCATCCGACCGCGATGGCGATGGCGTTACGGACGACGTCGACACGTGCCCCGACATCCGCGGGCCGGCATCGAATCACGGTTGCCCCGTGTACGAGAAGATCATCGTCAAGCCGGACAAGCTCGAGCTGAAAGAGAAGATCCAGTTCGCCTGGAATGACAGCGTCATCGAACCTGTCTCGTACCCGGCCCTCAATGAGGTAGCGAAGGCGTTGCAGGACAACCAGGGCTTCCGCGTCGCCATCGAGGGGCATGCCTCCTCGGAAGGAACGGACGACCACAACCAATCGCTCTCGAATCGTCGCGCCGAGTCCGTGCTGGAGTACGTCGCGAGCCACGGCGTAGCGCGCGACAGGCTGGTCTCGAAGGGATTCAGCTCGTCGCGGCCGATCGAATCCAACTCCACCGAATCCGGGCGGGAAGCCAATCGCCGCGTCGAGTTCGTCGTCCACTTCATCATCTTGAAGGAAGGGGGCGTCCGATGAGCGCCTTGCGAAACAATGTAGTCATGACGCTGCTCCTGGTGTCGCTTGGCGGATGCGGACAGCAACTCGTGGAGTTCGCGGATCCGAATGGTCCACCAGGCACCCCCGGAACGCCCGGCACGCCAACGGTCTCGTCGACGGACCCGATCGACACCGCGACGGACGTCGGCGTGACGAGGACGGTCAACGCGACGTTCAGCGAGGCGATGGACGCGGCCACCATCAGCACGGCGACCTTCACCTTGAAGCAAGGAACCACGCCCATCGCGGGGGCGGTGACCTACACGGGCCTGACGGCGACGTTCACGCCCGCCGCCAATCTCACCTCCAACGTCTTCACCGCCATGATCAGTACCGGCGCCAAGAGCTCCGCGAGCGGAACGAGCCTGGCGGCGAATTACATCTGGACTTTCACCACCGGCGCCATCGTCAGCCCGCCTCTCGCCATCAACCTGGGACTGGCCGTCACCTTCGGGCTCGCCTCGCGCGCAGGACTGACGTCGACCGGCGTCACCGTGGTGAATGGCGACGTCGCCTTGTTCCCGCTCGCCACCTGTACGGACGCCACGGGTGGCCCCGGGGCATCCGCGCAGACCTGTCTGAACAAGACCTATGCGACCACCACGGGAATGACGGTGAACGGGTCGATCTACTGGGCCGCCGATCCGTTCGACAATGGCCAGACCGCAAGTACGGTCACGAATGATCTGAATGTCGCCTGGAACGAGGGACGCAACAAGGCAGATACCAATGGTCTGGTCGCGGCGGATCAACTGGGCGGCAAGACCTTCACCGCCGGCGTCTATCACAATGCAAACCTCGGTATGGCCGCCGGTGGGGCCGCCACCCTCGATGCCCAGAACGACGCGAACGCCGTGTTCATCTTCAAGGTGGATTCCGATCTCATCGACTCGGGCACCCTGCTCCTGAAGAGCCGAATCATTCTCGTCAATGGCGCCCAGGCGAGGAACGTCTGGTTCGTGGCCGGTCGCGACGTCACCATCGGATCGGGGACGACCTGGAACGGAAACATCCTCGCTGGCAGGACCGTCACCGTGAAGGACGGATCGACGGTCACTGGAAGAGTACTGGCAGGCGCGGGCGGCGCCGGCGCGCTCACCTTGACCGGTGCCGCAACTCCATCGGTCACCACCGTTACGGTGCCGAAGTAGCACTCGGCACGCGAGGCCCGGCAGGTGGTGTGCTTGCCGGGCCTCGTTGTATCGCAATGAGTCTTTTCTCTTTGCAATTCGCTCCATCTCTAGCCCGGAGTACGCACATGTTACGCAATGTACGACTCGCCGCATTCATCCCGCTCGCCACCCTGCTCGCATGCTCGACCGGCGCCTCCTCTCCGTCCTTCTCGTCGAGCGACGAAGCCCTGAAGAAGAGCGCCGCACCGCCGTCTCCGCCGTCTCCGTCGTCGTCCGCGTCCTCGCTCGGCACCTCCGCGAACTTTGCGATCCTGGCCCGCACCGCGGTGACGTGTACCGACACCACCATCATCGGAAACGTTGGCGTGTTCCCCGGTTCGGCAATCACCCAGACCAACTGCCCGGTGACCGGCACCATCAACGCTGCGAATGCCGCCGCGGCCCAGGGCCAGACCGACTTCCTCGCCGCCTATGAGGCGTTCCGGGCGCTGCCCTGCGACCGGACGCTGACGACGCTCGACGGACAGACTCTCGTACCGGGCGTCTACTGCTTCGACGCGGCAGCCACCTCCGCGGGCGGCGTCCTGACGCTAGATGGCCCCGCCACCGGGCTCTGGGTCTTCAAGGTGGGCACGCTGGGAACGGGCGCTTTGACGGGCACCGGTTTCTCGGTGGTCACGAGGGCGGGCACGCCGCCAGCGTGCAACAGCGTCTTCTGGTGGGTCGCCGAGGCGGTGACGCTGACGGATTCGAAGTTCGTGGGCACGGTGCTGGCCGGCGCGGCGGTGACCCTCACCCGTGGAACGTTCAACGGTAACGCCTTGTCGAAGGCTGCTGTGACGATCACCGGGGACGCCATAACCGGATGCCCGGGCGCCGGCGCTCCTGCTTGCGTCGACGACGACGACGACGGACACGACGATCACGGCAAGAAAGACGGCGGCAAGGACAAGATGGAGCACCACAAGAGGCACGCCGCCGATGGCGGTGAATGCCGCGAGGATGACGATCACCACGACGACAACGATCACCACGACGACAAGAACAAGCGAGGTGGGCGATGAAATTTACATTGGCTTTCGTGATCGTGCTCCTGGCCGCATGCGGCTCGGATTCGGCCGACAACAACGGCACCGGAAACAACCCGCAGAACCCGTCCGGAGCAGGTCCGGCGGCGGTTCCGCTCGGAGCGGCGGGAAGCTCGGGATCGGCCGGTAGCTACGTAGTCCTGGCGAAGACGGGCATTTCCAACGTGACGGGCTCGAGGTTGACCGGGGACATCGGGCTGAGCCCGGCCGCGGCCAGCTTCATCACGGGCTTCGCGCTGATCGCCGATTCGACGAACGTGTTCTCGACCTCGAGCTCGGTGGTGGGGAAGGTCTTCGCGGCCAATTACGCGGTGCCCTCGCCGACCAACCTGACCACTGCCATCGGCAGCATGGAGAGCGCGTACAGCGACGCCGCCGGGCGTAGCAACCCCGATCACCTCGAGCTCGGGAGCGGGAACATCGGCGGGCAGACACTCGCGCCGGGACTCTACAAGTGGACCAGCAGCGTGACCGTTCCGAGCAACGTGACGATCGCGGGCGGCGCGAGCGACGTCTGGATCTTCCAGACCAGCGGCGACCTTACCGTGGCGGCGGGTAAGTCCGTCACGTTGAGCGGCGGCGCGCAGGCGAAGAACATCTTCTGGCAGGTCGCCGGCCAGTCGACCCTCGGCGCGACCTCGCATTTCGAAGGGGTGCTTCTCACCAAGACCGGCATCACCCTGCAGACCGGCGCGACCATGAACGGAAGGGCGCTCGCCCAGACCAAGGTCGCAATCGATCAGGCCACCATCACCCAGCCAGCGCAGTAATCCGCCCCGAAAGGTCCTCGACATGTTGCCTGCATTTGCAATCGAGCACGTGCAGGCGACTGCCGATCGGGGCGAGATCCGCCTCCGCGGAATCCTCAGTTTCGCGGAGGCGGGTCCGCTCTGGACCGAGCTGCGCCGGCTCGAGACCACTGCATCGCGCGGCCAGACGCTCGACTTCGAGATGTCCCAGGTGCAGCGCATCGACGGCGGCGCGATGGGGCTGCTCGCCTGCCTGCGCGCAGAGTTGCAGCGGCGGGGCGTGAAGTCCGAGTTCCTGGCGGCCGGCGCGGGGGTGCAGGGGATCATCCACCTCTATGGCGGCGATCACGCGATCCTGCGGCTGAAGCGCCGCCGGCCCATCGGGACCCTCGATCAACTGGGCCGCGCCACCCTCGGAATCGTGAACGAGGCGCGGCTGGTCCTCGCTTTCTTCGGGGAGATGGTGGTGACGGGCGTCGGCGTCCTCCGCTCGCCCCGCTCTGCGAATTGGCTCGAGCTCCCGCCGACGATGGAGCGCTCGGGCGCGGATGCAGTTCCCGTCATCCTCCTGATCAACTTCCTGGTCGGCCTGGCGATGGCGTTCCAGTCGGCCGCGCAGCTCAAGCAATTCGGCGCCAACATCCTCGTGGCGGACCTGATCGGAATCTCGATCTGTCGCGAGCTCGGGCCGTTGATGACCGCCATCGTCGTCTGCGGCCGCTCCGGCGCGGCATTCGCCGCGGAGCTCGGCTTCATGCAGGTGAACCAGGAGGTCGACGCGCTGCGCACGATGGGGTTCGGGCCCATGCGCTATCTGGTCCTGCCGCGCGTGCTCGCGCTCGTCATCGTGATGCCCTTGCTGTCCCTCCTGGCCGACGTGGCGGGCGTCCTCGGCGGACTCGTCGTCGGCGTCACCAACCTCGACCTGACGGTGCGCGGTTATCTCAACCAGACGGCGCGGGTGGTCTCGGGCTGGGACGTCTCGTCGGGGATTGCCAAGAGCGCCGTGTTCGCCGTCGCGATCGCCGTCATCGCTTGCCAGCAGGGGCTCGCCACGAGCGGCGGTGCCCAGGGCGTCGGTCGCCGCACCACGTCCACGGTGGTCATCACCATGGTCACCCTGATCCTCATCGACGCCTCGATGACGGTCTGCTTCCGCCTGGTGGGTCTATGAGCGACCCGCTCTTCAGGGTGGTCGATCTCACCATCGGCTGGGGCGACGACGTCGTACAGCAGGGCGCGACCTTCGAGATCGAGAGAGGCTCGATCTTCGCCATCCTCGGGGGGAGCGGATGCGGCAAATCCACCCTGCTGCGATACCTGGTGGGCCTGGAGACGCCGCTCCGCGGAAGCATCGCCATCGACGGTGTCGCGCCCGACCAGAACGTTCCCGGCAAGCCCCTGTTCGGCGTGATGTTCCAGTCGGGCGCGCTGCTCGGGGCGCTCACCGTCGCAGAGAACGTGGCTTTGCCTCTGCAGGCATGGACCGGGCTCCCTCCCGACGCCATCGGCGGCATCGTCGCGGCCAAGCTGGGCCTCGTCGGCCTGCAGCGCGCCGAGGACAAGATGCCTAGCGAATTGTCCGGAGGAATGTGCAAGCGAGCCGGAATCGCGCGGGCAATGGCGCTGGAGCCGGATCTTCTCTTCCTCGACGAGCCCTCGGCCGGCCTCGATCCCGTCTCCGCCGTCGAGCTGGACGATCTGATCCTCGCTCTCAACCAGCAACTCGGCCTCACCTTCGTGGTGGTCACTCACGATCTGGAGAGCATCTTCAAGATCGCGAAGAGCTGCATCATGCTCGACCGCGAGAGCAAGAGCATCATCGCGCGCGGCGATCCGCGCGTCTTGCGCGACACGTCCACCGATCCGCGCGTGCACTCCTTCTTCAACCGGACTCCACAGGCGGTGCACGCATGAGCGCCCCCACCAACCGATGGAAGCTCGGCGCCTTCGTCCTGGGAGCGGTGCTCGTGGGGCTCGCCGCGGCGATCGTGCTCGCCGCGCAGACGATGCAGGTCGCGACGGTCACCTACACCTCCTATTTCGACGAGGCCGTGACCGGGCTCGAGGTGGGATCGCCGGTTCGTTATCGGGGCGTCAAGATCGGTAACGTCAAGGTAATCGACGTGGCCCCCGACCAGCGTCACGTCGAGATCGTCTATTCGCTCGGAGTCAAGGTCCTCGGGAAGCTGCGGCTCGCCGGCACGACCCGCGGGAAGGAGACGAAGATCCTGTTGCCGCCCGACCTGCGCATGCAGCTCGCCTCGACCGGGCTCACCGGCACCAAGTTCCTGCAGATCGACTTCTTCGATACCGCAGGCGCGCCGCCGCCCGTCCTGCCGTTTCCGGTCCCCGAGAACTACATCCCCGTGACCCCGTCGACGATGAAGAACCTCGAGGAGTCCCTCGTACGCGCGCTGGAGAGGATGCCCGACATCGCCCGCGATCTCGGCGCCCTCGTCGCGCGGGTGAACGTGCTCCTCGACGACGTGGGCCGGCAGGATTTGCCCGGCAAGGTCGCGGTGACGATCGACGATGCGCATCGGCTGCTCCAGGGCCTGCAGAGAAAGCTCGCGCAGGTTCGAGTCGACGAGCTCTCACGCGATGCGGCGACGACGCTCCAGGGCGCAAGCACGGCGCTCGCGACGATGACGCGGGTGCTCGAACGCCTCGACGGAACCGACGGCCTGTTCGCGAGCGTGCAGCGCACGTCGGATTCCTTCGGCGACGTGGCCGGACCGCGGCTCGGGAACAACCTGAACGACACGGGACGCGATTTGCGCGAGGCCGCGGTGGCGGTGCGGCAACTGGTCGAGGCGCTGCAACGCGACCCGGACATGTTGATCAAGGGGAAGGCGAAGGTGCGTCAATGAGAAGAAGCCTGGTCTTCCTCGCCGCAGCCCTCGCGGGCTGCGCGCTGCTCGGCAAGAACGAGCCGGGCGTGCCGCGGTACTACACGCCCGAGTACGAGGGCGACGCGCCTTCTCCGCTCCGACGGTCCGATCTGCAACTGCGGCTCGGACGCGTGGAGGGCTGGTCGCATGTGCGCGAACGGATGGTCGTCCGCAATTCCACCCGCGAGCTCTTCTATTACGAGGACCGGCACTGGACCGAACGGCCCGAGATCTACCTGCGCCGCGCGCTGTCGCGCACATTGTTCGAGGAGCGCGGAGTGGTCGCATCGCTCTCCGGCCGCGACGTCACGCTGGACGTCGAGCTCATCGCCTTCGAGGAGATCGAGGAACCGCATCTGGCGCGGATGCAGGTGCTGATCGTACTGCGCGACGATCGCACGGGCCTCCTCGAGGAGACGATCACCGTCGAGCGGCCGGTGTCGACCGCCGCGGAGGGCGAAAAGGCGCGCGCGGTAGCGGATGCGCTTTCCCAGGCGCTCCACGCGGGCGTCGTGCGCGTGGCCGATGACGTGGTCCGGAAGCTTTCCGATACGGCGCCGCATGCGACGAGAGGACGGTGAGTCTCCCATGAAGGCGCCCCCGCCAGACGGTACCGTCGTGCGCTTCGAAATCGCGCCGCGCACCGTGGCATTGATCCTGGCGACGATGGCGGGGCTGTGGCTCTTGCGCGAGCTCTGGGTAGTGGTGTTGCTGGTGGTGGTGGCGCTCGTCTTCGCGGGAACCTTCCATCCGCTGGTCGCATGGATGGAGAGGCGCGGCCTCGGACGGATCTTCTCGCTGATCCTGCTCTTTCTCGCCTCCATCCTCCTCGCCTCGCTCTTCCTCTTCCTCACCGTGCCTCCGCTCGCCGAGGAGCTCGCCGACATCGTGCACGGTGCACCGGCGAATCGCGAGCGGCTGATCGCGGTCCTGCAACAGCGCAGCCTCACGCTGCCCCTCGCCCATGCGGTGCAGAATGCCGGGCTCGAGCAGACGTTCGCGCGGATCGAGAGCAGCCTTCCCGGCTACGCATCACAAGCAGCGAAGGTGGCAGGCTACTTCGTGACCACCATCGTCCTTTCGTTCTATTTCCTGGCCGACGGCAAGCGCACGCAGGGCGTGCTCTATGCCGTGGTGCCGCGCGAGTACCACATGCGGCTCGCGCGCATCCTCCACAATCTGGAAACGATCGTGGGCGGCTACATGCGGGGCCAGCTGATCACCTCGGCCGCGATCGCGATCTTCACCTTTCTCCTGCTCACCGTCTGCCAGGTCCCGAATGCGCTATCGCTCGCCTTGTTCGCGGCGCTGGCGGACGTGATCCCCTTCGTCGGAGGGCTCCTCGCAGCCGCCTTCGCGGCGCTTTCGGCCCTGCCTCATGGCCTGCCCGCGGCGGGGGTGGTGCTGATCTCCATGCTCGTCTACACGGAGTTCGAAAGCCGGATCCTCGTCCCCAGGGTCTATGGGCATGTGCTGCGCCTCTCGCCGGCCGCGGTCCTCCTGGCGCTTCTCGCGGGAGGAACGATGCTCGGCGTGATGGGCGCGTTGCTCGCCCTGCCGATGGCCGCAGGCCTGCAGATGATCCTCGAAGAGCTGCGGGTGGAGATGCCCGGCGACGACAGCGACGATCGCCCCGAGCGTGCCCGGAACGCGAAGACCGAGGCCACGTACGAGCGGATGAGCGCGGGCTCGACCGCGCCCGAAGCGGGCCGCATCGCGAGGAACCTCGCGCAGGACATCCGCGATGCGGACGCCGCCAAGGAAACGCCAGGAGCCGTCAGATGAGCAACGTGCTTCCCTTGCAGAACGCCATCCTCAACAGCGCCAATTTCTCGATCATCGCCACCGACGAGAAGGGCGTCATCCAGTTGTTCAATATCGGCGCGGAAACCATGCTGGGTTACGCTGCCGCCGAGGTGGTCGATCGGATCACGCCGGCGGACATCCACGACCCGCAGGAAGTGATCGAGCGCGCCAGGGCCTTGAGCCTCGAGCTCGCGACTCCCATAGCGCCAGGCTTCGAGGCGCTGGCTTTCAAGGCGTCGAGAGGAATCGAGGACAAGTACGAGCTCACCTACATCCGCAAGGACGGGACCCGGTTTCCCGCCATCGTGTCGGTCACGGCGCTGCGCGATGGGGAAGGCCGGATCATCGGATATCTGCTGATCGGGACCGATAACTCCGCCCGCAAGCAGGTCGAGGAAAAGCTCCGCTGGACGGAGGAAGGCTTCCGCTTGATGGTCGAGAGCGTCACCGACTGCGCGATCGTGATGCTCGATTCGGACGGCAACGTGGCGAGCTGGAACACCGGAGCGGAACGGATCAAGGGGTACCGGGCGGAGGAGATCGTCGGCCAGCACTTCTCCCGCTTCTATCCCGCCCGGGACATCGCGCGGGCCGTCCCGCAGCGCCATCTGGACTCCGCGGCGGCCCAGGGACGGTTCGAGGTGGAGGGTTGGCGGGTGCGAAAGGACGGGTCGACCTTCTGGGCGAACGTCGTTTTCACCGCCATCCGGGATCCGGCAGGCAACGCCCGCGGATTCGCGAAGCTCACTCGCGACCTGACCGAGCGCAAGCAGGTCGAAGAGACGCTCACCAAGGCGAAGAGCGCGGCGGAGAAGGCCAACCTCGCCAAGTCCAACTTCCTCTCCAGCATGAGCCACGAGCTTCGCTCCCCCCTCAACGCGATCCTCGGATTCGCCCAGTTGATGGAGTCCGACCCGGCCTCGGTGACGCCCTCGCAGAAGTCGAGCATCGCCGAGATCCTCCGGGCAGGTTGGTATCTCCTCGAGCTGATCAACGAGATCCTCGATCTCGCGCAGATCGAATCGGGAAAGTTGTCGCTCTCCAAGGAGCCGACGTCCCTCGCCGAGGTCATGCTCGAATGCCGCGCCATGATCGAACCGCAGGCGCAAAAGGCCGGTGTCCGGACGACCTTCCCGCGGTTCGACGTTCCCTGCTTCGTCCTCGCGGACCGCACCCGGCTGAAACAGGTCCTCCTCAACCTTCTTTCCAACGCGGTGAAGTACAACCAGTCCGGGGGAACGGTCGTCGTGGAGTGCGTCCCCCGCGCCGCCGCTCGTATTCGTCTCACCGTGAAGGATACCGGTGTGGGTTTGCCTCCGGAGAAGCTCCTGCAGCTCTTCCAGCCCTTCAACCGCCTCGGACAGGAGCGGGGCGCCGTGCAGGGCACGGGCATCGGCCTGGTGATGAGCAAGCGCCTCGTCGAGCTGATGGGCGGCGTCATCGGAGTCGAGAGCAGCGTCGGGGTGGGAAGCGTCTTCTGGTTCGAGCTGAGCTCGGTCGACGCGCCACCGCTCGAGGCGGCGCCCGCCGCCGTCATCTCGGAGGCGCAAGCTCGATACGGCGCGCCCGCGCGCACACTGCTCTATGTGGAGGACAACCCGGCGAACTTGAAATTGGTCGAGCAGCTCGTCGCGCGAAGACCCGCCATGCGCCTGCTCAGCGCGACCGACGGAAACATGGGCATCCAGCTTGCGCGCGCGAACCAGCCCGAGGTGATCCTGATGGACATCAACCTCCCCGGCATCAGCGGGTTCGAGGCCCTGAAGATCCTTCGCGAAGATGCGGCGACGTCCCACATTCCCGTGCTCGCCCTCAGCGCGAACGCCATGCCGCGCGATATCGAAAAGGGTCTCGAAGCAGGATTCCTCTCGTACCTCACGAAGCCGATCAAGGTCGCCGAGTTCATGGAGAGCCTGGATTCCGCCTTCGATCTGGCACACCAACGACCTGGACGCAGCGGGACGAAGTCATGATCGATCCAGGCGATATCCTCAAAGCGAAGGTCCTCGTCGTCGACGATCAGGAGGCCAATGTCCTGCTACTCGAGCGGATGCTCGGGGGTGCGGGATATGTGTCGGTGTCATCGACGCGCGATCCGCGCGCGGTGTGCGAGCTCCACCGCAAGAACCGTTACGATTTGATCCTGCTCGATCTGCAGATGCCGGTGATGGACGGATTCGAAGTGATGGAAGCCCTCGCCGAGATCGAAAAGGACCGCTACTTGCCTGTCCTCGTCATCACCGCGCAGCCGGAGCACAAGCTGCGCGCGCTGCGGGCCGGTGCGAAGGATTTCGTGAGCAAGCCATTCGACCTCGCCGAAGTGCTCACGCGCGTCCACAACATGCTGGAAGTCCGGCTGTACGCCAGGGCCCTCGAGCAGACGGTCGAGGAGCTCGAGCTCGGCCGCGAGGTGATCCGGGGCAAGAACGTCGAGCTCAAGAAGCTTTTCGATCAGGTGGTGGCGGAGCGGAAGGTGTCGGAGCGGCTCGCGCTCCATGTGCCGCCGGACTCCATTGCAAAGCGATTGCAGGCGCGGCCCGACGTGACGGCGGACAGCTTCGCGGACGCGACGGTGCTGATCGCGGACGTCGTCGGCTTCGCCGCTCTTGCGCCGCCGGTCGCTCCCGCGCGCCTGGCGTTGATCCTGGACGAGATCTTCACGCTGTTCGACGGCCTCGCCGAGGAGCGCGGCCTCAAGAGGATCAAGACGCTCGGCAATTCGTACATGGCGGCTTCCGGCGTTCCGGCGCCGTCGGTGGATCACGCGGCGCGGGCCGCGCACATGTCGCTCGACATGATCGAGGCGCTGGACCGCTTCAACGAGCGCACTCTCTCGTCTCTGCAACTCCGCATCGGCATCGACACCGGCGCCGTCGTCGCTGGCGTCATCGGCAGGCGTCTCTTCCTCTACGACATCTGGGGCGACACCGTGAACATCGCCAGCGCGATGGAGTCCCACGGCGTCGCCGGCCGCGTGCAGCTGTCCGAGAACACGCGGCGGCGATTGGGAGAGCCGTTCCTTCTCGAGGAGCGCGGCGTCCTCGAGGTCGAAGGTGCGGGAGAGCTCAACACGTGGTTTTTGGCGAGGCGCGGTAGCGCGCCGCACGTCTCGGTACCGGCACTACTGCACGCCCGTTGAGACGCTACCGGCGCTGAGCTGCGCGATCTGCGTAATGGTTGTGCGAAGATCGCTAATCGCGCACGGCTTCGTTTGTCCGCCAGTGCCCACATTCCAAACGAAAGCACGGGTCAATTTGCGACCGCCATGTCGAGTACCTAGATCGTGCGACGCCCGGGGAGGCGTCCATGAACCATCGCATGCCGTGTCGGGTGCTCGTCGTCCTGATCGCTTCATTGGGCGGCTGCGGCGGCGACCATTCCTCCACCTCGATCTCCGTCTCGGCTACTTCGGTGACGATCAACGCCAACGCCGGCGAACCAGCGCCGGCGGCGCAGACGATCCACGTGACGTACCAGGGAGACCAGGCGGGAGTCGGCTACGCGCCCGGAGTCGCCCAGGCGACGTGGCTCGCGGTCAGCGTGGTCGGGCAAACCGGGAGCACCATGGACGTCTCCCTCCAGGCCAGCGACACTGCCATCGCGGGGACGCGCACCACGACTCTGCGCTTCTTCACCAGCAAGGAAGACGGGAGCGACGCCAAGTTCGCCGACGTGCAGGTCACGTGCACGCTGACCGGCTCCCTCCCCGGCAACCCAGAAGCTTCCCAGCCGCCCACGTCGATCTCCGTCTCCACGCCGGCGGTGACCTTCGATTCCGAACAGGGCGCCGTTCCGCCCGCGCCGCAGAAAGTCCACGTGACCTTCCAGGGAGCCGACGTGGCCCTCGGCTCCGCGACGCCCCCATGGCTCGCGGTGAGCGAGTTGGCGCGGACCCCGACTACCGTCGACTACTCCCTGCGCGTGGTGGACACCACGACCTCGGGCACGTTCACGACGGCGCTGCAATTCTTCGTCCGCTCCGCGAACGGCTCGCAGACGGAGTTCGCGGACGTGGTGGTTACCTCCACGGTCTTCGGTCCCTTCGGCGTCACCGCGCCCTCACTGACGTTCAGCGCCCTCGGCGGCGCGGCGCAGCCTGCGGACCCCGCGGCCGGATACGTCGTCACCATCCGCGGCGACCGTGCTCGCTGGCGCGCTACCGCGCCTCCCTGGATCTCGCTCGGCCAGACGGCGGGCAGCGGTCCGGCCGCGCTGACGGTGACCGGCAACCCGGAAGCGCTGACGGCCGGGGCGCACCAGGGGACGATCGAGATCTTCGACGACACCTCGGGAAGGCTGGAGTCGTTCTCCGCCACGATCACGGTGCGCGCGCCGCGGCCCACCGTGGGCGCTGTGTCCCCGTTCGCCGTCGACGTCGACACGAGCCCGGCCGCCTTGATCCAGCAGGTCATCGTTGCGGACGAGATCGGAGGAACGTCGGCCGCGTGGGCGGTGAGATGGTCGGTCGAGGCGGTCAGCGCGGCCTGGCTGAGATGGTCGCCGGTTTCTGGGACCTCCTCGGCTCCGGCTGCGGTCACGCTCTCGGTCGACCCGACGACGCTCGCCGCGATGGAGAACGGCCGCCACCACGCCACTGTCGTCCTCTCCTGGAGCAACGCGGAAGCGAGCGGGCAGCTCACGATTCCGGTCGTCCTCGATCTGTGCCTGCCGCGCGCCGACGGGGTGGCCCCTTCCCTCGTGACAGCCAACCAGGGTGGCCACGTGTACGTCCGCGGCACCGGATTCGCGTGCACGCCGGCTGCGCCTACCTTGCTTCTGGGCACCGCCGAGCTCGCCAAGACGATCGACACCGACACCCAGATCCAGGCGAACGTCCCCGCCCTGCCCGCGGGCCGCTACCCGCTGCGCTTCGACAACCAGCTCGGGATCGAGCTGGGCACCGCCGAGCTTGTGGTCCTCTCTCCGCCGACGCTCGCGTACCAGGCCATCACCGCGCCCGGGAATCGCGGCCGCCTCGTCTACGACCCCGAGCGCTCGACGGTGTACGCGGTGAACGGGCTCGATCAGTCGATCGAGCGCTACGCGCTCTCGGGAAGCACGTGGAGCGCCCTTACCCCGATCATCGTGCCGGACGTTCGCGACGTCGATCTCGCTCCCGGCGGCGGCTCGCTGCTCGTCTCGGCCAGCAATTCTCTCGGAGAGATCGATCTTCGCGCAGCGACGCCCTCGGTCGTCGAGCGCGCCACGAACCCCGATCCGTTCTGCGGCGGGTTCTTCGCGGACCTCGCGGTGGCGAACAGCGGCAAGGTGTTCGTCGTCTTCAAGCTCGGGCGTTGCACCGGCTTCACTCACTCGTACTTCTACGATGTGCGCACGCACTCGCTCACGCAGACGACGTTCCTCTTCAACGGCGTCGCGGCCGCCTCGGGGGACGGTAGCCGGATCTACCTGGGGTCCAACGGGCTGTCCCCCGAACCGGAGGTGGTCTTCATCTTCGATGCACTGAGCGACACGACGGCGACCGGCACGCTGCGAGCCAATCTGTCCGCGATCAGTGTGAGCGGCGATGCCTCGCGTGTGATCCTCCAGGGCGCCGACGTCTACAGCCGCGCGCTCTCGCTCACAGGGCACGTGGCCTCTGGCGGCGGAACGCTCGCTTCGCGCGATTCGAACAGGGCTTTCGTGTATCGCGACGACGGCGACGCGGGGCCCCGGGTCGTGGTCTACGACCTCAACGGCGCGCTCCAGGCCGGCGCCCTCTACCCGGTGGCGAAGACCATCGCGCTGCCCGAGTCGCCCAATACGGCTGCCGGCGCCCTCGTACAGATGGCGTCCACGCCGGACGACCGCGCGGTGTTCGTCTCCGGGAACGCGCGGATCCTCGTCGTACCGGTGAACTGACGCGGTCCTCGACGCCTGAGCTTACCGGGAAAGGATGTCTTCCGCAGGCGCGGGTTTTTCCTTGACAGTAATTATCCGATACAGCGAAATACGTAATGGTACGTCCTCACACGCGGGTGGGGTCATATGCGGTCCGCGCTATCGGACGGCGAGGCGAGCGCTCGTTTGCCCTTTGTCCTCGAAGGGGACAGGCAAGCGCCACCGTCAATGCTCCATTGCGTTGGTAGCGCTCGAGCGCCACCTGGCGCGCTCCTCACTATCGAGGACACAACGGAGCTGTCCGATATCGCGGATCGTGCCGCTACCGAAACGTTACGGCTCACGGGCGCGGTGGCAGCCGCCGCATACATCGAGGGCCCAGGCGGTAACCCGGTCTTCGCGGCTGCGGGCGAGTTCCCGGTTCCGGAAGGCGAACTGCGGGCGCGCTCGCTGACCATTCTCGCTACAGCGGGCGAGCGGGCGCTCGGCCTGCTCGCCGGCGAACCGGGAACCGTGGTGGTTCCGTTCCGGGTCGACGCCGTCCGCGGCGCGCTCCTTGCTGAACGCCCGGCGTTCGGTGCCGGGGCCGAAGAGCGAATCCTCGGACACCTCGCGGAATTGGTGGGCGCCACGGCGGCCTCCATCCCGCACCGAGACCGATTCCGTCTGCTGGAGCGCACGCAGGGCGCCATCGCCGACGCAATTTCGGAAGGCGTGCTCGCGATCTCGGAAGGCATGGTCAGCCTGCTCAACCGTGCCGGCGGGGAGCTTCTTGGTATGGCGCCCGCTGAAACCCTTGGCCGGACCGTCGACGAGATCTGGCCCGACCTCGGGCGGGCGCTCGAGTCCGGCCGGCCGTTCGATCGACAGCCGATCCGATTCCAGCGAACCGTGCTGCTCGTCACGTCTCGACCGATCCTCGGTGCGCGCCGGACGACATGCGCCGCGGTGAGTTTCGTGGCATCGCCGGAAGCGGCGTCTGGGCGGCAGGTCCGCAGTCCGCTTCCGGAGTCGACGCTCGCGGGCCTGATCGGCGTCACGGTGGCGATCGCGCACATCCGGGACGTCGCCGGGATCGCCGCGCGGAGCGCCTCGAGCGTGCTCATCGAAGGCGAGTCCGGAGTGGGCAAGGAAGTGCTCGCCCAGGCGATCCATTCGATGGGCGGTCGGGCCCGCAAACCATTCGTCGCGGTCCTCTGTGCGGCCATCCCGCGCGAGCTGCTGGAGAGCGAGCTCTTCGGCTACGAGCCGGGATCCTTCACCGGCGCGAATCCGCGCGGGCGCGCCGGTAAATTCGAGCTGGCCGAAGGTGGAACGCTGCTCCTCGACGACATCGTGGACATGCCGCTCGACATGCAGGCGAAGCTCCTGCGGGTCCTGCAGGAACACGTCGTGACCAGACTCGGCGGAAGCCGGCCGCGTCCGATCGACGTCCGTATCCTCGCCACCAGCAACCGCAGCATGTGCGAGGCGGTGCGCGCCGGGGTGTTCCGCGCCGATCTCTATTACCGGCTGAACGTCTTGAAGGTGGAGATCCCGCCTCTGCGCGAGCGCCGTCAGGACATCAAGCCGCTCGCCGAACACTTCCTCTGCAAGCACGCGCCGGAGCACGCAAGCGAATTGCGGACTGTCGGCGCGGAAGCGCTGCGTGCACTCGAATCGCATACCTGGCCTGGGAACGTGCGAGAGCTAGAGCACTGCATCGAGAGCGAAATCCACTTCGCTTCCCCCACGGACACTTGCCTTCAGCGGCTGAGCCGGACGCTCTCGCTCGTCGGGCCGCAAAGAACGTCGGGCGCCCGGACGCTTCTCGAGCTCGAGCGGGACCTGTACGCTGGCGCGCTCGCGAGCTCGGAAGGTGACATCAAGCGGGCCGCCAAAGACCTCGGCATCTCGCGCGGAAAATTGTATCGCAAGCTCCGCCTCCATGAGCTCTTACCGGTGAACTCGACCGCTCGCTCGGCGCAGGTTGGCGTTCCGCCGCGGTTGTGACGGACGTTACGGCCTCTTTACCGCGCGAGCAGCGATCCTGGCGCGGCGGTGTTCGCCGCTACCTTGCTCTGCCTCTCGATGTACGCAAGGACGGCCTCCGTCTCCTCCGTGCTCATGGCGAGGTTGGGCATTCGCACGTTTCGGTATTTCGCGAACAGCGCCTTCGCGATGGGGTCGCCGTCCGCGAGCACCTGGTCAGGCGTCGCGATGTACCGGGAAAGCCAGGCGCGATCGCGTTTCGTCGCCACGGCCAGAAGGTCGGGCCCCACCGCGTCGCCGCGCCCCACGGTATGGCAGGCAGCACAGCGGGACTTGAAGAGGTATTCGCCTTTGCCGACGTCGTGGAGGGCGCCCATGGCGGCGTAGCTACGACCCGGCGCCGCGCTCTTGTATCCGTCGACGAAGTGCAGGATCGTCGTGGCGAGGAACCTGGGGTTGTCCACCGCCGAGTTCCGCATCCATTGACCCGTCGCGTCCCTACCGATCATCAACGTTGGCTGGTGGCCGTCCCGGTTGGCGGCGTCGGTCAGGGAGGCCAGACCCAGTTTCTTGCTGATGAGCTTGATGTCCTCTTCCTTGCCGGTGAGGAACAGCCAGCCCGGCTGGACGTGGAACCTCGCCGCGTACGCGTTCAGCGCCTCGGGCGTGTCGTGCTTCGGGTCGATGCTGATGGAATAGAAGAAGATGTCCTTGCCGACGCGGTCGCCCAGGATCTTCTGCACCTGCGTCAGCTTCGCCGTCTCCAGCGGGCAGCTCGCAGTGCACCGCGTATAGATCAAGTTGACGACGACCGACTTGTTCTTGAGGAGGTCGTCGTAGAACCGGACGACCTTTCCGTCCTGCGTCGTCAAAGGAACGTTGGGAAAGTAACCCGGGCCTTCGAATCCAGAGGCCATCGCCGGGGCCGCACCGAGCACGGCTGCCGCGGCGAATGCCAGCCCGACCTCTCTTCGGAGGTGCGTTTGCATTCGTGTCTCTCCCCTGACGCTCGTGGTGGTCGTCGACGAGGCGGTTCGATCGCGCTACCCGGCTCGCGGCTGCGATCGCTCTGGATCACAGAGTGCCGATGTCGCCGGTCACTTTCGTTAGCGCCATCGTGGTCGTGTCATAGGTCAAGTTCAGGGTCAGCAGTGCCCCCTTCGCATTCATGAATGAGCCGGCGGCATTCTCGAAGAAGGCGAACGTGGTCTCGACGTGGTCGGTCGGCCCGAACGGCCGCGTCAGGTTCGCCTCCGCCTCGTTGTTGTAGACGGTGCCGGTCTTCAGTCCGCTGCCTCGAACACCGCGCCCGTCGATGGAGAGGACCACTCCGGGCGGCAGACCTGGATCGGTCACCACGGTCGCGGTGATTACCACCGGTCCGTCGAACTTCACGGTCTCCGGGAGCCCCGTTTTCACCGCCGGAGCCGTGCCCTCGACTTGCAGCGTGAAGCTCGAGACGGTGGTCTGCGCCGAGGCCGCGGGCACTGCCAGCATCGTTCCCACCATCCCCGCGAGCAAGGACAGAAAGGCGCCGCGAAACATGTTCATGTTGCGCTCCATGAGTTGAAGGATGTCAAAGCTGACCCGGATTTCGCGATTCCTCTCGTCTCGGTAGCCGGTCAGAAGGCACTCGGCAGGATGTCGTCGGGGGCCACGAAGGTCACGCCCTGCGGCGTGGCGATCGGCGTTGGAAGCGGCCGCAGGAACGGCGCTCCTCCATTGTCGATCTCCCACCGTAGCAGCATTGCGTTGTCCTCGTGCACGGTGTTGTGGCAGTGCTCCATGAACATCCCGCCGAAGTCGCGGAACTGCATGCTGATGGTGATGCTCCCTCCGGGCCGGAGGCGATACACGTCCTTGCGGCCCTGCTCCCAGGGCGGGACCTGCCTCGGATCGCCATTGCGGTCGAGGACCAGCCCCTCCTCGAAGTGGATGTGGATCGGGTGGTCCCATCCGCCACCGCCGTTCTGGAGGTGCCACACTTCCCGTGTCCCGGACGAGGGCGCCGCGGTGATCCGGCCGTAGTCCGCGTCGAGCGTTCCGCCCTGGTTGTCGGTCTCGATGCCCCAGGGCCCGACGAAGGCGGTGATCTCGGCCCTGCTGCCGGGCTTTGCCGCAACGAACGGCTCCTTGTCGTTCGCCAGCGTCGGCTGGCTCGCCCCGCTGTTGAACTCGAACGTCCT
>JBJMQD010000285.1:0-9835 GCA_045802855.1 Myxococcales bacterium
CGAGTCGTGCTGGCGCCCGTCCTCGTTGTCGGTTTGGTGCTGGTGCTTGCGCTCGGCGCGCGTGCTGGTGGTGCACGAGCACGGCCACCGGCGCGAGCACGACGCCGGCAACGAGGACGGGCACTCGCCACGAGTCCCGAAAACCCGCCACCCGCACCAGCACGCTTTTCAAATGGTTGTAGTTATCGGTGCCGCCCGTTGCGGATCGCCTCGGAGCGCCGGGCCTGTGCTTGCACCTGGTGATCGACCCATCCCGGGTATCCCCGCGCCTGATCGCCGGGGACCTTGCCGAGACCGATCCCTTCCATCTTGTCGCCGACCAGAAAGCCGTTGCGCGACTTGAAAAGCATGTAGACCGACGGGTCTCCGGTGCTCATCCCTTGCTCGTCCGCGTGGTAGACGTCCTCGCCGACGGCGACCAGCACCACCCCGGGCGCCGTCTGCCGCGCACCCCGGAATTCGAACGTCTTCAGCTGATCGGAGTCGTTGTCCCAGGGCGCGAGCGCGGTGGGGTCCCTGCCATGATGCTTGCGGCCCGACCCGATCGCGGCGAGCGCCTTCGGATGTGTCAGCCGCCGGACGCCGTCCCAGTCCTTCCGTACGATCCGGGACAGATACTGTTGGAGGGTCGCCTTCGCCAGGAAGACGTCGGCGCTCTCCTCCGAGAGCAAATGCTCGACCGAATCGACCGGCGCGCGCCCTGGCTCGGCCGCCGCCAGGATTGCCGTCAACACGAACGCCGTCGCCACCATCCCACCCTCCCGGGTTTACGAGAATGCGACCACCTCGTCGCGAGGAAGATGTGAGCACATGCGGCGGGCGCGGCAACGGGTCCGCGACCCCGAAGTAATAAAATGGATTTTGCAAACGCGAAGACGCGCTCAGGCGGCGCCGCGCCCCGCCGCGGAGTGAACGGCGACCCGGTCGCGGCCCGAGCGTTTCGCTTCGTACAATGCGAAATCGGACTTTTCCAACACTCCCGCCACGTCGACGGCGTCGTGTCCGAAAGACGCCACTCCGAGAGAGACGGTGAGGCGAATCGGCGCGGCGCCCGGTCCTGCCGGGAAGGCAGCGGCAGCGACGGTCCGCCGCAGTTTCTCCGCCACGTCCACCGCCTCCTCGAGGCGGATGCGGGGCAGGACGACCATGAACTCGTCGCCGCCGTACCGCGCCACCATGTCGACCTTCCGGACGTTGCGCTTGAGGAGGAGCGCGACGTTACGCAGGACGGAGTCGCCGACGGTGTGCCCGTGACCGTCGTTGACGGCCTTGAACAGATCGAGGTCGATCATCAGGACGCTCACCTCGTCGCCGAACCGCATCGAGCGCGAAAGCTCCTGCTCGAGCCGCGCGTAGAGCTGCCGGCGGTTGGCGATCCCGGTGAGCGGGTCCGTGTAGGAAAGCTCCAGCGTCTCCTGGTAGAGGCGGGCGTTGGCGATGGCCAGGCTGGCCTGCGCGGCGATCGCCTCGGCGAGACGGATCTCGTGCTGGTTGAACGCCGCCTTGGCGGGACGGCTCAAGGTCATCACGCCGAGGACGCGGCCCTTCGCCCGGAGCGGAACGCCGAGGAACGATCCCGTCCCCGGATGCCGGCCCTTGTAATGCAGGTAGCGCGGGTCCTCTTCGACGTCCTCGACGTAGATGCTCTTCGCCTGCTGCGCGACGAGGCCGGCGATGCCTTCTCCGAGCGCGAATTGCACGCCTCGCATGGAATCCGCGGCGTGCCCCGCGGCCGCGTCGACGACGAGCTTTTTGAGATGAGCATCGTAGAGCATCGCCGTCCACTCGTTCGCGCCGAGCGCCTGGCAAACGAGCGTACCGAGCTGCTGCAACTGCGCGGTCAGCTCCAGCGTGCCGGTGACCGCCGAGAGGACTCCGAGGAGCAGCTCCATGTCGCGGGCGTGCTCGGCGAGCTTCTCGTGCGCGATCTGCAGCTCGCGCTTCCAGGCCAGCTCCCGCTCGAGCTGCTCCATCGACCGGCGCGTTTCGATCTCCTTGACCGCCATGTCGGTCACGCGGGCGAGCATGGTGTTGAACGACCGGGAGAGCCGTCCCAGCTCGTCCTCGGTGGCGACTTGCGCTCGCACCAGGAAATCGCCCAGCTCTGCTCGCGCCATGGTGCTCGCGATGCGGTGGATGGGCTTCAGGAGGAACCGGCGGGTGGTGAGAGCGACCGCCAGCGCCGCGAAGGTGAGGGTGAGGAGCGATCCGAGGACGGCGCCTTCCTTCAGCTGCCGGAAGGCGGCGCCGGGATCGATCGCCGCGATCCGCTCGGTGTGCGCGATGAGCGCGCCCAGGCCGAGGAGCAGCACCAGCGCGGAAGGAATCGCCGAGGCAAGGATGAGCTTGAGGGCGATCGACTTCCTGATGCGCCGCAGCACGGAGACCCATTGTAGCATTGCTTGGGCGGAAACGTGACCGGACCGCGGCTGCTTTTTTCCCTCTGTACCGTAGCCGCGGTAAGCCCTTGCGGGTGCGTTCGTGCCCATTCGTTGCTCACCTCTGCGTGGCCGCCGCATTATTTTGCGCCGCCGCGCGGGCGGAGGAGATCCGGGTCGAATTGCCGCACGGGCAGGTCGAAACCGTCGATCTAGAGGAGTACGTAGCGAAAGTCGTGTCGGCGGAAGTCCCGTCTTCCTGGCCACTTGCGGCGCTGGAGGCGCAGGCGGTGGCAGCGAGGACCTTCGCACTCGCGCAGAAGGTGGCGCAAGGGCCCCTTTCGCGAGCGCACCTGCGCGCTTCGGTCCTGGATCAGGCGTACGCGCAGGGCGGAACGAGCGTCCAGGCGCGCGAAGCGGCCCGGGCGACGCGCGGCGAGGTCTTGACGTACGGCGCAGCGCCCATCGCCGCGTACTTCAGCGCCTCTTGCGGCGGCAGCAGCGAGGCCGCGGAAGTGGCCTTCCACCTCGCTCCCGGCACGACTCCGTACCTGGCAGGGGCGCGCGAAGATGACGCGGACGCAGGCAGGCGCTGGACCGTGCGCCTTCCGCTCGCGGCCATCTCGGCGGCGCTGCGCAAGGCAGGACGGATCCTCGCGGAAGTTTCCGGCCTTTCCATCGTCGAGCGGACTGCGAGCGGAAGAGCCAGGGAGATCCTCCTCAGGACGAGCGGGGGGCCGCGCCGGGTCGACGCCTCGGAACTGCGGCAGATCCTGGGATACACGACGCTGCCGTCGCTCCTGTTCGACGTATCGGTGCAAAGGGGAACCGCGGTGTTTCGCGGCCGGGGGAGCGGTCACGGCGTCGGTCTCTGCCAGTGGGGAGCACGGAGCCGGGCGCTGCGCGGCAGCGACTACCGCGCGATCCTCGCGCACTACTATCCGGGGGCGGAGATCCGCCGCATGTATTGACGGAGCTCCTCGACCGGAACGCCGTCGGCCGCGCTCCGGGCGTGGAGGTACAGCACCGAAGTGATCAAGAGCGGCACGGGCAGGACGAGCGTGCCGATCGCGGCGTCGACGAGCGCCGATGCAACCGGTCCCAGCGCAGGCGCGAGGCGGAAGGCGATCCACTGCAGACCGGCGTCGATTCCCGCGGCGACCATCGCGAGCGCGAAAACCTCGGGCCAGACGCGTCCGAAGAGCCGCACCGATCGCTGCAGCGCAGCGAAACCCCCGATGGGCTCGCAGACGACCGCGGGACCCGCCAGCAGGAACAGGATGGCGACCACGATCCCGGGAAGGACGAGGCAGAGGATCCCCACCGCGACGAGGACCCCCGCTGCGCAAGCCGCCGCGCAGACGGATCGGAAGCGCGCACCGACCGTGCCGCACGCACCGCCGGCCGAGGAAGCCCCGAAGGCGAGCGGGGCGAGGAGAGCCTGGGCGAAGACGAGTCCGCAGAAGAGGATGCCGAGAGCGAGCGCAGGCGCGACGCCTCTCGCGAGCCGGAGCCGGAACGGATGCGAAGGCTGCGAGGAAGCGGCCTGGCGGAGGACGTCGCGGCGCTCCGCCGCATCGGCTTCCGGGCTCACCACCGCGGGGGCCCGCTCCTGCAGCTCGCCATGACGGTCGGCGGACTGCTGGGCGCGCGTCGGCCCGGGCTCCGCGTCCATCTGGACCGCTCCGACATACTCCACGGCGCTGGCGACGAGGTGCGCCGGCACGAGCGCGAGAGCGGCCGCCGCGAAAACCGACAACGGATTCCGCCGTACGGCGAGCGCGGCGTCGGCGACGACCCCGGATCCGGAGGCCACGCCGGCTCGGTTCACGCCGCGCTGAGCGCCGCGGCCTTGCGCCGGAAGAGCCGAGCGAAAGGCTCGCGGCGGCGGGCGTCCTGCGCGAGGGCAAACCGGTAGAGCGCGCCGTGTCCCTCGGCCATCTTGTCGAGGCTGAGCTCGTCCTCGATGCGCCGCCGTCCGCGGCGTCCCATCTCCGCCGCGGCCACCGGATCGGAGAGCATCTCGACGACAGACGTGGCGAGCGCGTCGACGTCGCCGTAGGGAACGAGAAAACCGTTTTCGCCCGGGTGCACGAGCTCGGGATTGCCTCCCACCGCCGTCGCCACGATGGGAAGGCTGGCCGCCATCGCTTCCATCAGGGCATTCGAGAGCCCCTCCGCGCTCGAGCAGGAGCAGGCCGCCCGGGAGCGGGCGAGGATGGCCGGAATGTCGAGACGATGCCCGAGGAGGAACACGGTTTTTTCCAGGCCCAGCTCGGCGATGCGCCGCTCGAGCACCTCGCGCTCGGGGCCTTCGCCCGCGCAGAGGAACTTCACCCGGGGAAAGCGCTCGGCGATCCGCCGCGCCGCCTCGACGAGCGTCCTGTGCCCCTTCACCCGCCAGAGATTGCCGATCACCGCCACCGGGATGTCCCCTTCCTCGATGGGAAGCGGAGCCTGCAACGGCTGCGCGGCGAGGGCGTCGAAATGTGCCGTATCGAGTCCGTTCCGGACCACCACCACCCGCGCCGGGTCGCATCCCTCCTCGCGGATGCAGACGTCGCGGACGGCATCCGCGTTCGCCACCACGAGATCGGCGTGGCGCGCGTTCCACTTCTCCGCCTCGCGGTGCCAGCGGCCGAATCCGGCCCGCAGGTGCCCGAGGTCGACGCGGCTCACGATCACCTTGGCGCCGGCGAGGCGCCCGGCGCCGAGGGCGAGGAGGTTCGTGTAGTAGTCGGTCGCGTGGACGATGCGCACGCCCCGGTCGCGCATGAGCGCGGCCATGAGCGCGATCTGCTTCGCCGTGTTCGCCTGCAGGAGGGTCCCGTTGACGGGAAACACCCAGGGCTCGTGCCCCAGGGCGCGGATTTGTGGCAGGAGCGGCCCGGAGAGCTCGACGCAGCCGACCAGCACGGAGAAGCCCTTGGGATTGCGGCGAAGGCGCTCGACGAACTGGCGCTCGGCTCCGCCGATCCAGAAGCGGTTGAGGAGGTGAAGGACCGGAATGTCCATGACCGACCAAGCTGCGCATCCGCGCCTCCGGCGGCGAGGCCCTTGACAGGGAGCAGTACAGGCAGGAGAACGCCGCGACTTCGTGCCGCAAACAAGCAAGCGACCGGTCGTCGTTGCAATCGACATGGGGTACGGCCACCTGCGGGCCGCCATCTCGCTTGCCGATCTGCTCGGAGTGCCGCTCCAGCGGATGGAGGAGCCGCCCCTCGGCGACGCGCGCGACGCGAAGTTCTGGGGCCGCACCCGCGAGCTCTACGAGGCGCTCACCCGCTTCTCGCAGCTTCCGGCGGTCAGTCGTCCGCTCGGAGCCCTGGTGCAGGCGATCACGGCGATCCCACCTCCTTGGCCTCGCCGCGATCGTTCGGGCGCCAGCGCCGGAACCCGCTGGATGGAGCGGGCAGCGCGCTCCGGGGCGGGAGCGCAGCTTGCCCGCCACCTGAACGAGACCGGAGCGCCGCTTCTCGCCACGTTCTACGCCGCCGCCATCCTCGCCGAGCTTCACGGCGCACGAAACCTGAACTGCGTGGTGACCGATTCGGACGTGAACCGCGTCTGGGCACCGCCGGAGCCGCGCAAGAGCGCGATCCGCTACTTCGCCCCGACCGAGCACGCACGGAGGCGGCTCCTCAGCTACGGCGTGCTGGAGTCGAACGTGCGCACCACCGGATTTCCGCTGCCGGACCACCTCGTCGGCCGGGATCGGTCGCGGCTGCGCGCCTTCCTCGCCGCGCGCCTCGCCCGGCTCGCTCCCCGCGAGCACCTCCGGGCGCGGGCCATCGCGGACCTGGGAGCGCTTCCACCCGCCACGCGGCCGCCGCTGGTGGTCTTCGCCGTCGGCGGCGCCGGCGCGCAGATCCCGCTGGCGGTGCAACTCGTCCGCGGCATGGCGGACGAGGTGAAATCCGAGCGCCTGCGGCTCGCCCTCGTCGCTGGTCGGCGCGAAAAGGCTGCCCATGCTTTCCGCGAGGCGCTTCGCGATGCGGGACTCGACGGACATCCCGGCGCCGTCGTGCTCTACGACCCCGACACGTTCGCGTACCTGCGAAAGTTCCACGACCTTCTCGGCGAGGCGGACGCGCTCTGGAGCAAGCCGAGCGAGCTCACCTTCTTCGCGGCCCTGGGGCTTCCCTTCGTCTGCGCTCCGCCGGTCGGCGTCCACGAGGAGCGCAACCGCGGCTGGGCGGAAGAGCAGGGCGCTCTGCTACGACAGCACGATCCAGGCACGGCGGGCGCGTGGCTGCGCGAATGGGTCGAGGACGGAACGCTCGCGCGGGCGGCCTGGTCGGGATATCTGCATCTGCCCGCGCTCGGCCTGTACGAGATCGCCGACGCGCTGGAGTAGAGCTTCTTCATGGACGTGGCGGCGTTCGACTACGACCTTCCCGAGGACCTGATCGCGAAGACGCCGCTCCCCGAGCGAGACGCCTCGCGCCTGCTCGTCCTGCCGAGGAGGGAGGGAGCGGCCGTGCACTCCTCCGTGCGCGAGCTTCCAGGGTTGCTTCGCCCCGGCGACCTCCTCGTCGTGAACGACGCCAAGGTCATCCCCGCCCGCCTGCGGGGCCGCAAGGAGGGCACCGGCGGCAAGGTGGAATTGCTCCTCGTCGAGCCCGTCGAAGGAACGGAATGGCTCGCGCTCGGTAATGCCTCGAAGCCGCTCCGCCCGGGAGCGTTCGTCGAGGCGCACGGGGCGCGCATCGAGATCCTCGCCGAGCGGGAGGGTGAATTGCGCATCCGGCTTCCCCTCCAGGGTGACGATCTCTTTCGCTACCTCGACGAGGCTGGGGAGACGCCGCTTCCGCCCTATATCGATCGCCCGCCCGATCCTGCCGACCGGGAGCGCTACCAGACGATCTTCGCCCGCGAGCGGGGAGCGGTCGCGGCGCCGACCGCGGGACTCCACTTCACCGAGGCGCTCGTCGCCGCGCTCAGGCAGAAGGGCATCGCGCTCGCGCCGATCACCCTCTACGTCGGTCCGGGGACGTTCCTCCCCGTCCGGACGAGCCGCGTCGAAGACCACAGGATGCATCGCGAGCGGTACGCGGTCCCGCGCGAGACGGCGGAAGCGTGGTCCCGCACGCGGGCACGAGGCGGACGGGTCGTCGCCGTCGGCACCACCGCGCTCCGGACGCTCGAGGCCGCGAGCGACGGCGAGAGCCTGCGGGAAGGACCCGGCGCGACCGACCTCTTCGTCACGCCCGGTTACCGCTTCAAAGGCGTCGATGCTTTGTTCACCAACTTCCACCTGCCGCGCTCTACGCTGCTCATGCTGGTCGCGGCATTCGCGGGGCTCGACCGGATCCTGGCCGCCTACCGCGAAGCGGTGAGTCGCAGATACCGTTTCTTCAGCTACGGCGACGCGATGCTCATCGTCTGATGCTCTCGTTCTCCGTCACCCATCGCGACGGCGAGGCGCGGCGCGGGAAGCTCGTCCTCGGCCATGGCACGGTCGACACGCCGCAGTTCATGCCGGTCGGCACCGCCGGATCGGTGAAGGCGATCGCGCCCGACGACCTCTCCGCGATCGGTGCTCAGATCGTGCTCGGCAATACGTATCACCTGCTGCTGCGTCCCGGTCCCGAGCTGGTCGCGGAGATGGGCGGCCTGCACCGGTTCATGTCGTGGAACGGCTGCATCCTCACCGACTCGGGCGGGTTCCAGATCTACTCGCTCGCCGAGCACCGCAAGATCGACGAAGAGGGCGCCGCGTTCCGCAGCCATCTCGACGGCAGCGCGCAGGTCCTCACCCCGGAGCGGGCAACCAGGATCCAGCTTCTCCTCGGGAGCGACATCCTCATGTGTTTCGACGAGTGCCTCCCTTCCGAGGCCGACCGCGCGCGGCACGAGGAAGCCGTGGCGCGCACCACCCGATGGGCGGTGCGCTGCAAGGCGGAGTGGGACCGCGGCGAGAGACCGGAGGAGACGGCTTCGCCGGCGTCGCCAGTCGCGAAGGCCAGCAGGCCGCAGCATCCGATCGGCGCGCTCTTCGGAATCGTCCAGGGAGGGCTCTTCCGCGATCTCCGCGAACGCCACGTCGAGGAGATCGCCGCGCTCGATCTGCCGGGCACCGCGCTCGGCGGTTTTTCGGTAGGCGAGCACCCCTCGAAGATGTGGGAAGGGGTCCAGCACGCGGCGCCGCTCCTTCCGGCGAACAAGCCGCGGTACCTGATGGGCGTCGGAACGCCCGAGGACCTCCTGCGCTGCGCGCTCGCCGGAATCGATCTCTTCGACTGCGTCCTGCCCACCCGGGTGGCGCGCAACGGGCTCCTCTTCACCAGGGAGGGAAGGCTGCAGATCAAGGCAGCCCGCTACGCTCGCGATCCGCGCCCCGCGGACGAGGAATGCAGGTGCTACACCTGCCGGACCTTCACCCGCGCCTACCTGCGTCATCTCTTCGCCGCGCAGGAGCTTCTCGCCTACCGGCTGAACACCCTCCACAACCTGACCTTTTACTCAGATTTGATGGCGGGCCTGCGCGCGGCCATCGAGCGGGGAGAGGCGCGGGCGTACGTGGAGGCCGCATTGGCCGGATTTAGCAAATCTAAAAATTGGTAAGACTTACTGAACGTCAGATAAGCGTTGCCGATACCCCCGTCTTTCCCGGATTCTCCTTTCAGGGGGGAATTTCACATGATGACTCGTGCAACTGGGACGGCGCATCCGCGCGCCGATCCATTCGTGTATCCGCAGATCGGCCTTCCGCGAATCCCGTGGACGTCAGACGAGGAGGACCGGAAGCCGGCGAGGGCCCGCCGGCCGAAACGGTCCTTGGCGGATTCCTACCGGCGAACCGAGCAGCGGATCGTCGAATGGATGGCCGCGAGCGGCATCGTCCTTCTTCGCGTGAGCCTCGGCATCGTCTTCCTCTGGTTCGGAGCGCTGAAGTTCGTTCCGGGGATGAGCCCCGCGGAGCACCTCGCCGGCGATACGATGGCGAGACTGTGCTTCGGGCTCATCGATCCCAAGGCCGCCCTCATCGTCCTCGCGTTCTGGGAGACCGCGGTAGGCGTCCTCCTCGTCCTCGGCGTGCATCTCAGGGTCGCGCTCGTCCTGCTCCTGTTGCAGATGGCGGGAACGCTCACGCCGCTCGCGCTCTTTCCCTCGGTCACCTTCACGCGCTTTCCGTTCGAGCCGACGATGGAAGGCCAGTACATCCTGAAGAATCTGGTGCTGATCAGCGCCGCGATCGTCATTGGCGGGACCCTGCGCGGGGGCAGTCTCGTCGCCCAGCCGCGGATCGGCTGCCGCTGCCACGGCGAGTACCGTCAATAGCCGCACCGATTCCCCGACCACGGGAAATGCTCGTGTGCGCCATGGTGGGGGCGGCTGCCACGATTACCACCAAAAATTACCACCCAATTGTGAGATTTGCAGCAGTGTCGCAATATGCGAGAGAGTGGTGATGGGGGGTCGCCGTGAACACTTTGCTCGGTGCGGAGCACCCG
>JBJMQD010000334.1:0-4961 GCA_045802855.1 Myxococcales bacterium
GTCGCATGGTGTCTCGGGTTGGTCTCGCCGCGCTCGCCTCGACGCTCGCCTGTGCTCACGCAGAGGCGCAACCGCCGGAAACAGTTCTGAAGGGTGCTTCCGCTCCCGCTCCCTCGTTCATCCAGGCGAGCGCGAAGTGCGCTCCGACCGAGCCTCGACTCGGACTCAACGCGCCGCCCTGGCGAGGCCAGCTCCTGCTCGCTTACGTCGTTCACGAAGACGGCAAGGTGACGGACGTCAGCGCCGAGCTCCTCGAGGGGCAGCCACCGGCCATGGAGCCCATCGCACAGGTCAAGGATTGGATCGTCAATTCGTGCCAGTTCGCGCCCGCGAAGCTCGACGGCGTGCGCAGGAGCGTCGAGCTTGGCCAGCTCATCCGGTTCGGTCCCGTGTCGCGCCAGGTGCCGATGCTGCAGGCCGGGATGACGAGGCCCGCCGTATCGAGCTGCGCGACCGGCCATCCCGTCATGCCGCAGGAGGCGAGGGAAGCGCTGGAGGGCGGGGTCGTCCTCGTCCAGTACGTCGTGGAAGCGGACGGCCGCGCCTCGGACATCGAGCTGAAAGCGCCGGGCCCGGTCCATTTCTACCGGGCCGTCCGGAACTGGCTTGCGGGATGCCGGTTCGAACCGGCGACGGACGCGGGGCGCGCCGTCGCGGTCCGGATCGTCCAGCCGTTCGTGTTCAAGGTGAACTAGCTCAGGCTGCCTGCTGCGCGGCCTGCTTGATCGCCTCGATCTCGAGGTTCAGCTCCACCTTCTCGCCGACGAGGAGGCCGCCGGTCTCGAGCGCCTTGTTCCACTCGAGCCCGAAGTGCTTGCGGTCGATGGTCGTCGTGGCGGAAAAGCCGGCGCGCTCGCCGCCCCAGGGATCCTTCCCGCTGCCCTCGTAGGTGACGTCGAGGACGACGGGCTGGGTGATGCCGTGGACGGTCAAGTTGCCCGTCACGCGGTACCGGCCCTCACCCGCGACTTCCACCTTGGTGCTGCGGAACGAGGCCGTCGGGTACTTCTCCACGTCGAAGAAGTCGGCCGAGCGCAGGTGGGCGTCGCGCTGCGTGTCGCCAGTGTCGAGGCTCGCCGGGTCGATGTCCACCTCGACCGACGAGGCGGAGGGGTTCGCGGGGTCGAAGCGGAGCTGGCCGCTCCACTTGTTGAACCGGCCGCGCGTCTTCGAGACCACCATGTGGCGGACGGAGAAGGCGATTGCGGAGTGGGAGGGATCGATGTTCCAGGTACCGAGGGCCATGTTTGACTCCTGAAAGTGGGGGGAACTACGTTTTTCGTAGTAACAGATGCTTTCGTGCGCCGGTGGATTCGCCGCGCTATACTTGCGCTGCGATGGCGGACCGGCCCCAGTCGACGAAGATGTGCCGCAAGTTCCAGTCGGCCGTGGACCTTGTCGGCAAGCGCTGGACGCCGCTCATCGTCCAGCTGCTCCTCGTCCGGCCCCGCCGCTACAGCGAGCTGCACGAAGAGCTGGAGGTCGTCACCGAGGGCATGCTCTCGCAGCGCCTCAAGGAGCTCGAGCAAGCCGGCGTCGTCGAGCGCCGCGTACTCGACGAGCAGCCGGTCCGGGTCGAGTACCACCTCACGCAGAAAGGCCGCGGCCTGAGCCGCGTCATCTCGGGGCTCGAACGCTGGGCCGACGAGTGGATGGGCTAGGGTCCCCTTGACCGGCGGACCTTCGTCGGACTAATGCGCTCCCGAGAAGGGGGCTCACCCATGAATCCGCGAACCGCCGCGATCGCGCTCGTTCTGCTGGCCACCGCCGGAAACGACGTCCTCGCCGAAGGGCGCCGGACGGTCATCCTCGCCACCGGTCGCAGGGACCCGCGCATCTTCGCCATCGATCTGCGCGAGGCCCTCGATGCGAGGAACCAGGGCACTCCGAACGCCATCGTCGCCCGCTCCAAGGTCGCCCTCGATCGGCTCGACGGAAAGCGTGTGGGAGACTCCGCCAACATCGTGGTGAGCGAGGACGGCAAGACCGCCTTCGTCGTGAACCACCACGGCAGCATCGACAACGACGAGTTCCTCCAGCATGGCGGGCGCGGCAACATCGCGGTGATGGACGTCGCGCAGATGACGCGGCAAAAGAACGACGACACCGCGAACGCGCTCGAGCGGCATCTCGATGCCGGCAGCTTCGGAGCGGTGGGCCTCGTGCTCCTGCCCGATCTGTTCGTCATCGGCACCGCCGAAAGCCACCTCACCGAGGACGGCGGGAACCGCATCACGTTCGTCGATCGGCGCACCGGAAGCCTGCGAGGCCAGGTCGAGCTTGCGGTCGGCCGTCCCGGCGTCACCTGCCCCGATTTCCCCGTCCCATTCGTTTCGCCCCATGGCCCACCGGTCCCGCCGGTCGCGATCCTTTCCCCGAACCCGAGCTGGGGATGCTTCCCCGACACGAACGGGATCGCGCTCGCGCACGGCAGCGATGGCAAGGCCTACCTCTTCACCGGCAACGGAGGGACGGACGACGTCTCCGTGATCGATCTGGAGCGCGCGCTCGCGGGTGAGAGGACGCCCGAGATCGCGCGCATCCCGACGCAGACCGGCCCCTTCGGAGTCGCGGCGAGCCCGGACGGCCGCTTCGTCGTCAGCGCCAATCGCGAGAGCCAGCGCACGGGCGTCGAGGGAAACACCATCTCGATCATCGACGTCGATCGCGCCCGCCTCGCGGCGCCCGGAGCGGAGATCGCGCGGGTCCTCGTCGGCACCGACAGCCCGGCGACCGCGACGCGGCCCTTCCTGCCCTCCTTCACGCCCGACGGGCGCGAGATCATCGTGCCGAACTTCCGCTCCAACAACGTCTCCATCGTCGATCTGAGACGAGCCGTCGATCACCAGCCCGGCGCCGAGGTGGCCCGCATCGCGCTCACCAGGCCCGACGGCGGACCGGCCCGTCCGAAGGGCTCCGCCGTGACGGCCGACAGCCGTTTTGCCGTCGTGTCGGGAGGCGCGCGCGGTGCGGCTGGAGGCGGAACCGTCTGGGTGATCGACCTGCGCAGCCGTGCGGTCGTCGGCACCGTCACGGGCGTCGGCAACGATCCGTATGGGATCGCGGTGGTCGATCGCGGGGACTGAAGCGCTCGCTAGCACGCTGACCGGGCAGGCGGCTGCCCCGGTCCTGCCGGCGAGCGGGCGGGCTAGGTAATCCTGACGACGCGCATTCTCAAACCCGGCTGCCTATTGTTTTGCAAAATAGGACAACGGAGATCTGCGCGATGCTCGCCCCCGCCCCTGGCGTCACCTGGAAGGAATTCTTCCTCGCCCTCAAGGACCGGTTCATCAAGGACAAGCTGATGGACGTGGCCGGCTCGGTCACCTTCTTCGGCATCCTCGCCCTTTTTCCATTCCTGATCTTCCTGGTGACACTGGGAGGCCTCGTCATGTCGGCCAACCAGGTCGAGGAATTCATCAAGCAGGTCGGCACGGTCGCGCCGGCCGATGCCACGCGGCTGATGGCCAACCAGATCCGCGAGATCCACAAGAGCGGGAGCTTCGGGCTTCTCACGGTTGGCTTCGTGGGGGCCATCTGGTCCGCTTCGGGCGGCGTCGTCTCGCTGATGGACTCGCTCAATGGCCTCCTCCACATCGAGGACAAGCGGCCGTTCTGGAAATCGCGCGGCCTCGCGATCCTGACCACCATCGGGGCGAGCGTACTGACGCTCCTCGCGACGTTCGTGGGAGTTGCCGCGAGGCCCATCGCTCACGCGTTCGGCGGCCCAGTGGAGCAGGTGGTGACCTGGCTGCGGCTCCCGATCGCCGGGTTCCTCATCGCGGTCGCGTGGGCGGCGCTCTACCAGATCCTCCCGGACAAGCCGCGCAAGTTCCGCTTGCTCACTCCCGGTTCGGTGGTGGCAGTGGCCCTCTGGCTCGTCGCCTCCTGGGGGTTTTCGCTCTACGTGCTGCACTTCGGCGAGTACAACAAGACGTACGGCGCCATCGGCGGCGCGGTCGTCATGCTGATGTGGATGTGGATCTCCGCGATGGTCCTCCTCATGGGCGCGGTCATCAACGCTCTGCTCGAAGAGCTGCCGCGGGGCCGGACCGTGACGGCGAAGGTGGCCTCCGCCGAGCCTGCAACCTGGTCTCCTCCCCGGCGCCCAGCTACAGTTTTGTAGGCTCTTGACCCCGAGGGGCCGCGTTGCGCTAACCAGAAGGGGTGCGCCTCGCGCTCCAGCATCGCAGCCGCTACGTCTATCCGCGGCCGACAATCCTGGGACCGCACGTCGTCCGGTTGCGGCCCGCGCCGCACGCCCGCGCGCACGTCGAGAGCTATGCGCTCCGCCTCTCGGATCCCGCCGAGGTCCGCTGGCAGTACGACCCGGCGGGGAACCATGTAGCCCGGGCGACCTGGGCGGGCGTGCGGCTGCCCGCGCTCGAGGTGGCCGTCGATCTTTCCCTCGAGCTGACGCCCGTCAATCCGTTCGACTTCAGTCTCGACCCGTTCGCCCAGCAGACGCCTTTCTCCTACGGCCCGCTTTCCGCGGATCTTGCTCCGTACCTGGGCCCCGTCGACGGAGCGTTCGCCTGCGCCGCGCTCGCGGAGCAATTCTTCGCCACGCTGCCGCGCGCCGGCGCTACGGTGCCTCTCCTCACCGAGATCAATCGCGCGGTCCACGAGCGGATCCGCTACGTCACCCGGGAAGAGGCCGGCATCTGGACTCCCGAGGAGACGCTGCGGGAAGCGCGCGGAAGCTGCCGCGATTCCGCCGTGCTGCTCGTCGCCGCCCTGCGCTCGCGGGGGCTCGCCGCCCGGTTCGTGAGCGG
Source organism: Myxococcales bacterium (assembly GCA_045802855.1). Taxonomy (GTDB): domain Bacteria; phylum Myxococcota; class Myxococcia; order Myxococcales; family 40CM-4-68-19; genus VBKO01. The sequence goes on from JBJMQD010000334.1 coordinate 4,776, forward strand.
CTACCTCGTTCAGCTTGCCGACAGCGCCAGGCTCCCCGATCAGGCCACCGGCGTCCCGAAGGACGTGCTCGCCCTGCACGCCTGGGCCGAGGTGTTCCTGCCCGGCGCGGGCTGGATGGGCCTCGACGCGACGAGCGGGTTGTTCTGCGGCGAGGGGCACATCCCGCTGGCCTGCTCCGCGCTACC
>JBJMQD010000428.1:0-10621 GCA_045802855.1 Myxococcales bacterium
TCCTCGATCGACACCCCCAGCTCCTCGGCGACGAAGAGCCGGAAGCGGCTCGTGTCGAGGACGCCAGCCATCCCGACTACCCGCTCCGTGGGGAAGCCGGTGATCTGCTTCATGGCGAAGACCATCGCGTCGAGCGGATTGGAGACGACGATGACGAAGGCGGAGGGACACTTCTCCTTCAAGTTCGTCGCCACGTCGCGCATGATCTTGATGTTCACCCCGAGGAGGTCCTCGCGGCTCATGCCCGGCTTGCGAGGGACCCCGGCGGTCACGATCACCACGTCCGCCCCGCTCACCTCGTCGTACTTGTTGGTGCCGACGATGCGGACATCGAAGCCGTCCGCCGCCCTGGCCTGCATGAGGTCGAGCGCCTTCCCTTGGGGAACGCCTTCGACGACATCGAAGAGGACGATGTCGCCGAGCTCCTTCTGCGCAGCGATCAGCGCGAGGTTGCCACCGATCTGTCCCGCGCCGATGAGCGCGATCTTCCTCCGGGCCATGCGCGCCTCCCAAAACGATCTATGTTTCCGCCGCGGCTCCGGCGACTGGCGACGCCGGCGAAGCCGGCTCCTCCGGAGCGCGGCGCTCTTACCGCTTTGGCGGCCCCGATGCAATGAGACTCCCCGGCGCGGTAGCATGATCGCATGCGCGCTTCGACCATCCACGCGTTCTTCGAGACGGCGGCGCGGCACCCCGAGTCGGCCGCGGTGCGGTTCCGGTCCTCTCCCGGCACGTGGACGTCGATCCGATGGAGCAAGTACGCGACCGAGGTGCGGCGGGTTGCCCGCGGCCTTCTCTCCCTCGGCGTGAAGGCCGGCGATCGCGTCGCCATCTGCGGCTCGAACCGGTTCGAATGGCTCCTCGCTGATCTCGGCGCCCTCGCCGCCGGCGCCGTGCCCGCGCCCTACTACCCGACGCTGCCACCCGACCAGGCGGCATACGTGATCGACCATTCGGAAGCGCGAGTCGCCATCGTGGAGGATGCCGGGCAGCTCGCGAAGATCGAAAAGTCGCGAAAGCTCCTTCCCCGTCTACGCCAGTGCGTCCTCATGGAAGGCTCCGCCAAAGGAGCGATCTCGTTCGCCGACCTGCAGCGGTGCGCAGGCGCGGTGACCGATCGCGAGATCGACGAACGCCTCGCGGCCTTGACGCCCGAGACTCTCGCGACGCTCATCTACACGAGCGGCACCACCGGACGGCAGAAGGCGGTGATGATCTCGCAGGGGAACCTCCTGTTCTCCGCGGAGGTCGCGGCGTCCATCCTGCAGACCCAGCCGGGCGACGTGGTCGTCTCGTATCTGCCGCTCAGCCACATCGCCGAGCAGATGATCTCGCTGCACGCGGCCGCCACTTCCGGGTACGAGGTCGCCTGCTGCCAGCACCTCGAAGAGCTGCCGGCAACGCTGCGCGAAGTCCGTCCGACGAGCTTTCTCGGCGTCCCTCGCGTCTGGGAGAAGATCCAGGCGAAGATCGAGGCGGGCGTCGCCGCCGCGAATCCACGCCGCCGAGCGCTCTTCGGGTGGGCGCGGCGCGTAGGCTTCGAGGCGGCGCGGGGCCACCGGACGCTGCTCCTACCGGTGGCGCGGAAGCTCGTCCACGACCGGGTCCGCGCGGCCCTGGGATTGGACCGGGCCCGGCTCCTCGCCACGAGCGCCGCGCCCATCAACCGATCGACCCTGGAATTCTTCGAGTCCCTCGGCATGCCGCTCTACGGGGTCTATGGGCAAAGCGAGTGCACCGGCGGCACCACCAGCAACCTCTCCGGACGCCGCCGGGTCTTCTCGGTCGGGGTGGCCCTTCCAGGGACCGAGGTGAAGGTGGCGCCGGACGGCGAGATCCTCCTCAAGGGGCCGCACGTCTTCGGGGGCTACTACAAAGATCCCGCCGCCACCGCGGAGGCGTTCACGCCCGACGGCTTCTTGCGCACGGGCGACGTCGGCGAGCTCGACAGGGACGGCTTCTTGCGCATCACCGATCGGAAGAAGGACCTCATCATCACGTCGGGCGGCAAGAACGTGTCGCCGCAGAACATCGAGAAGCTTCTCGCGGGAATTCCCGGGGTCGCGCAGGCCGTGGTGGTCGGCGACGCGCGCAAGCACCTCGCGGCGCTGTTCACGCTCGACCCGGAAGCCGCTCTACGCGAAGCGAAAGCCTGCGGCTCGTCCTGCGGGACCGTCGAGGAGATCGCGCGCGATCCGCGCTTCGTCGCTCGGATCGCCGAGCGGGTGAACGCCGTCAACGGCGAGCTCGCCTCGTTCGAGACCATCAAGCGGTTCCACATCCTCCCGGTCGAGTTCACGGTCGAGTCGGGCGAGCTCACGCCCACCATGAAAGTGAAGCGCAAGATCGTCGGCCAGCGGTTCGCGCGCGAGATCGAAGACCTGTTCCGCGACGGGGCCGCGGCATGAACACGGAGGGGCGGGCTCCGCCCGCGACGGGCGGAGCGACGCAGGCGCGGAGCATTGGAGGCCCGACCGGAGGGCTCGGGCTCGGCCGTCTGTTGCGGCTGAGCCGCGATCCCCTCGGGTTCCTCACCGCCCTACGCCGCGACCACGGCACTTTCGTGCGGTATCGACTCGGTCCGCGGACGATGCACCTCGCGAGCGATCCGCAGCTCGTGCACGAAGTCCTGGTCGCGAAGGCGGCCTCGTTCCACAAGGACCGCGGCACCGAGATGATGCGTCCGCTTCTCGGCCGTGGCCTTCTCACCAGCGAGGACGAGCAGCATCGCCGCCAGCGGCGCGCGCTGCAGCCCGCGTTCCACCAGAGCCGGATGGCGGCCTACGCAAAGGTGATGGCGGAGCATGCCGCGCGTGCCCGTGAGGACCTTCGCGACGGCGAGGAGGTCGACGTCGTCCGGCTCGCGATGCGCACCACCCTGGCCATCGTCGGACGTGCGCTCTTCGGGGCGGACGTCGCGAGCGATGCCGCCGAGGTGGAGCGCGCCCTGCACGATGCCATGTCGGTGTTCACCATCGCCCGCGTCCCCATCCATCGGCTGCTGCTGCATCTGCCGCTTCCCTCGACGCTGCGGTTCACCCGCGCCCGAGCGGCGCTCGACGCGGTGGTCGATCGCATCGTGCGCGAGCACCGCGGCGCGGCGAGCTTCTTTTCCCTCGCGGAAGGAGCCGGTCTCGCGGGTGACGAGCTGCGCGATACCGCGCTCACGCTCCTACTCGCCGGCCATGAGACGACCGCCGTCGCGCTCTGTTGGACCTTGTACCTGCTCTCCCGCAATCCGGAGGTGGAGGCCCGCCTCCACCGCGAGCTCGACTCGACGCTCCAGGGAAGGATGCCCGAAGCGACGGACCTCGCGGGGTTGCCTTACGTCGAACGCGTGCTCTCGGAATCGATGCGGCTCTTTCCGCCGGCCTGGGCCGTCGGCCGGCTCGCGCAGGAAGACGTGGAGGTCGGAGGACGGATCGTACGTCGAGGGGAGACTGTCATACTCTCGCAATGGGTGATCCATCGCGATCCTTCGCTCTGGCCGGAGCCCGCGCGCTTCGATCCGGATCGATTCGAACGACCGCCCCCGCACCGCTTCGCCTACTTTCCCTTCGGCGCCGGACCGAGGGTCTGCATCGGGGAAGGATTCGCCTGGCTCGAGCTGACGATCCTTCTCGCGACCCTCGCACAGGCATTTCGCTTCCGTCTGGTGCCAGGGCAGCGGATCGAGCCGCTGCCGCGCGTCACACTCCGGCTCAGGCACGGGCTGAAGATGATCGCCGAGCGGCGCGCGCCTCAGGCTGCGACGGGCTTGGGGTCCCTTTCGGGATGGTCCGGATCGGGGTCGTCCGCGGGTTCGCAGTGATAGACGATGAGCTCGCGAGCCCCACGGTCGAGCCGGTAGCTGAACTTCCATCCAGCGAACGTCAGCGTGAGACCGCTCTCCTTCATGTAGAACCAGAAGGCGTCGTCCCTGGGGACGGCACTGCAGGTCTCGCCGATCTCGTCGAGCAGGAGGCGAGCGCGCTCCTGCACGTCCGGCGGCAAGTTCGTGTGTTGAATCTTGAAAACTACGGAGTAGGACACCGACACAGAGTGTGCGCATTGGGCGCGAACTTCACAACGGACGGCGCGTGAATTTCAGTTTCAGTTCAACTTTTTAGGCGCCCCGCCTGGCCGATGTCAGAAGTGGCGGACGATGGCCTCGCCGAACTCGGAGCACTTCAGCTCCTTCACGTCTTTCTGGCCCTCCTGGACCATGAGACGGGCGAAGTCATAGGTGACGGTCTTCGCGGCGATGGCGCCGTCCATGCCCTTGATCACCAGATCGGCGGCCTCGTTCCACCCGAGGTGCCGCAGCATCATCTCGCCGGAGAGGATCACGGACCCCGGGTTCACCTTGTCCTGGTTCGCATACTTCGGCGCGGTGCCGTGCGTCGCCTCGAAGACCGCGTGCCCGGTCAGGTAGTTGATGTTTCCGCCTGGCGCGATGCCGATGCCGCCCACCTGCGCCGCGAGCGCGTCGCTCAGGTAGTCGCCGTTGAGGTTCGTCGTCGCGAGGACCTCGAACTCCTCGGGGCGCGTGAGGACCTGCTGCAGCGTGATGTCCGCGATGGCGTCCTTCACCAGGACCTGCCCGGGAGGAGGCTTTCCCTGGCAATCGTCCCAGCCGACGGCCCTCCCCTGGTACTCCCGCTTCATCAGCGCGTAGCCCCAGTCGCGGAAGCCGCCCTCGGTGAACTTCTGGATGTTGCCCTTGTGCACGATCGTCAGGCTCTTGCGCTTGTGCGCGATCGCGTGATCGAGCGCGGCGCGGATGAGCCTCTCGCTCCCCTCTTGCGAGACCGGTTTGATGCCGAAGGCGGACGTCTCCGGGAAGCGGATGTTCTTCACCTTCAACTCGGTCTGCAGGAAGGCGAGAAGCTTTTTCGCCTCGGGCGAGCCCGCGGGCCATTCGATTCCGGCGTAGATGTCCTCGGTGTTCTCCCGGAAGATCACCATGTCGACCTTCTCGGGGTGCTTGACGGGGCTCGGGACGCCCTTGAACCAGCGCACCGGCCGCAGGCAGACGTACAGGTCGAGCATCTGCCTCAGCGCGACGTTGAGCGATCGGATTCCGCCGCCGACGGGCGTCGTGAGCGGCCCCTTGATGCCGACCAGGTACTTGCGGAAGGCCTCCACCGTTTCGTCGGGAAGCCAGCTATCGAACAGATTCTTCGCCTTCTCGCCGGCGTACACCTCGGTCCAGCCGAACTTCTTCCGCCCGCCGTACGCTTTCGCCACTGCCGCGTCGAGGACGCGCTGGGACGCCCGCCAGATGTCCGGTCCCGTACCGTCGCCCTCGATGAACGGGATGATGGGTTGGTCGGGAACGCGGAGCTTCCCTCCCGAAAGCTCGATCGGCTCTGCGCCTCTGGGAACCTGCGGGCTTGCGCTGGCCATGGAATCTCCCCCGATTAGCGTTTGCCGCGACGTATACGCCGCCACGCCGCACTTGTCTCGGACCCCCGGAATGGATAATTGCGCTCGCGTACCGCGGGTCAGAAAAGGGCGCTCCGGGAGGTGGTTCGATGCAGCTCGAGTTCCAGTGCCAGAAGTGCGAGGACGCCTTCTCGGTCGAGATCGCCGACCTGAGCAGCGATCCCGCGGTGCGGTGCCCGAGTTGCGGCGCGCATGCACCGGGCGATCAGGTCGAGGCGCTCACCTCGGCGCTCGAGGAGGTGTTCGCGGCGGTGACGCCGCTCCGGCGCAAGTTCACTCTCTCGTTCGAGGTGGACAGCGAGGATCTTCCGCCGCCTTACGATGAAGCTCCCACCGTCGCTCCGAAGGCGGAGCTCCTCGACGAAGAGGAGAGCGAGGACGAGGAAGAGGAGGACGAGGAAGAGGCGAGGGATCTCGATCTCTAGTAACCCGCGAGCAGTTGGCGCCCTGCGGTAGCGCTCCCTACCTTCCTTTCCGGGGAGGCGGGGGATGGCGGCGGGGACGCGGTTCCGACCACTGACGCTCGTTCTGTTGCTGGTGGCGATGGCCGGCGGCGCTTTCCAGGCCTTCCGGGAGTGGCGCGACCTGTGGGCCGAGCGCCACGTAGTCCTTTCGGTCGCCGAGGTCGTGCGCCTGCGCGGAGATCGCGCGGTCGTCGTACTAACGGACCGCTCGCACGGTCGCAGGCTCCCCGTTCCGATGACCGCACAAGACGGGACGGCCATCGAGCGGCGCCTTCGGGCCGGCGGGAAGCATTCCCTTGCCGCGCGTTCGCTGGAAGCTCTGGGCGCGCGCATCGTCCGCGTGGCCATCGAGGTCGATCCCGCGGGCGGGTTATGCGGCACGCTCGTCGTCGAGCGCGGCGTCTTCGGCACTCGCGACGTCCCGCTGGAAACCTCGGAAGCGCTCGCGGTCGCCCTGGATGAAGGTGCACCGATCGAGACTTCGCTCGACCTCCTCGAAGTGGCCGGCATCTCGGAAGAGGAAGCGCGCACGCTGGCGCTCGATGCTGCCCGCGGGCGGGCGCGGGAAGCCAGCTCCCTTCCGGTCCACACCTTCTAGGCGCGGCGGCGTCGTCCGCACGTATTCTTCCGTACCGGCCTGCCGTTCGACCTTACGCCCCCCGCATTCCCGTTGTTGCGGCGATCGCCCACCCGGCCTAGGCTCCGCCCGCAATGCGCAAGGCCAAGATCATTTGCACGATGGGGCCGGCCTCGCGCGAAGAGCCGACGCTCGGCAAGCTGATCGAGGCGGGCATGGACTGCGCCCGGCTGAACTTCAGCCACGGCACGCAGGACGACCACGCCCGCGCCATCGCCAGCGTGCGCCGCGCCGCGGACAATGCCGGCCGCCCGATCGCCATCCTTCTCGACCTGCAGGGCCCGAAGATCCGCGTCGGCAAGATCCAGGGCGGAAAGGCGATGCTCGAGGAAGGCGCCGAGGTGACGATCGTCGCCGACAGGAACGTCATCGGCACCGCGGAGAGGTTCGGCTGCTCCTACGAGGGCCTCGCCGACGACGTCACTCCGGGCGACCCGATCCTCATCAACGACGGCGCCATCATGCTGGAAGTGGTCAAGGCGGAGAAGAAGGAAGTAAGGGCGCGGGTCGTCCACGGCGGGCTGGTGAGCGATCACAAGGGCATCAACCTGCCCGGCACGCCGGTCTCCATTCCTGCCCTCACGGAGAAGGACCTGAGCGATCTGCAGTTCGGGCTCGGCCAGGGCGTCGACTACGTGGCGATGAGCTTCGTCCGCTCCGCCGACGATATCCGCCAGATCAAGCGCTACGCGCCCACGACGCCCATCATCGCCAAGCTGGAGAAGCCGCAGGCCGTCGACCGCATCGACGAGATCGCCCAGATCGCGGACGGGGTGATGATCGCCCGCGGCGACCTGGGCGTGGAGATGCCGCTCGAGCGGGTGCCGCTCATCCAGAAGACCGGCATCGAGCGCACGAACTACCACGGCAAGATCGCCATCGTCGCGACGCAGATGCTGGAGAGCATGATCGTCTCGCCCCGGCCGACCCGGGCCGAGGTGAGCGACGTGGCGAACGCCATCCTCGACGGCGCCGACTCCGTGATGCTCTCCGCGGAGACCGCCACCGGCGCGCACCCCGTAGCGGCCGTCACCACGATGGCGGCGATCATCGAGGAGGTCGAACGGAGCGCCCGCTACCAGGCCCTGCCGGAGGCCACCCTGGACCGCGGCGAGAGCACCTTCGCGACCGCCGTGGCGAAGGCCTGCGCCGCGGCCGCCGGTCAGCTCGGAATCGGCACCATCTGCGTCTACACGCGCACCGGTGAGACCGCGCGGCAGGTGGCCGAGTACCGGCCGCAGGCCCGGATCGTGGCGTTCACCGCGTCGCTCGAGGCGCACCGGCGGATGGCGCTCTACTGGGGCGTCACCTCGCGACGCGTCGCCAAGCCTTTCGAGTCGACCGACGAGATGATCGCGAACGTGGCCCAGACGTTGGTGGGGGCGGGCGAGGCGATGCGCGGCGAGGCAGTCGTGATCGCCAGCGCCGTCCCACCGAATCGCCCCACGTTCGGAGCGTCGATGATGCAGATCCACCGGCTCTAGAATCCGCTTTCACGCGCAGCGAAGGCGCGTGAACGTGCACGTGAACGTGAACCTGAACGACGGCGCGGAGGAGCCGTTCACGTTCAAGTTCACGTTCAGGTTGACGTGGAGAGGACTACTTCTTCTGCTTGGCGATGACCTGGTCCTTGATCTTCGTGTAGGTCGCCTTCGGGATGATCTTCTTCTCCCAGAGCTCGTCCTTCGCCTTGTAGGGGCGGCCCTCCACGATCTTCTTCGCGTACGCGTCGCCGATTCCCGGGAGCTCTTTCAGCTCGGCTTCGGAGGCGGTGTTGACGTCGAGCTTCTCCTTCTTTGGCGCCGACTTCGCCGGCGTCTCCTTCGCCCACGACACCTGTGGCGAGAAGAAGAGGAACGACACCGCCAACGCGATCGCCGCGAGCAGCTTCCTCATGCGCTTCCTCCGGAACGGCGCGGTCAGGCCGCTTGCGCGGCGAGGACGGCGAGACGGGAGACGCCCCTTCGGATCTCCGCTTCGCTGGTGGCGAACGACAGCCGCAGGTGCCCGGGAGCGCCGAAGGCGGATCCGGGCACGGTGGCGAGCCCGTGCTCTTCGAGGAGCGACTCCGCGAGGCGGACGTCGTTCTCGACCCGGCCGGTGATGTAGGCGCGCACGTCGGCGAGCACGTAGAACGCGCCCTGCGGGGTCGAGCAGCCCATCCGGGGAATGGCGCGCAAGAGCTCGACGATGAGGTCGCGCCGCTTCTCGAACTCGCGCCGCATCGCCTCGACCGGCTCCTGCGGCCCGCGCAGCGCGGCGATCCCGGCATACTGCGCGAGCGAGCTGGGATTCGACGTCGACGAGTCCTGCACCCGGTTCATCGCGGCGATGACCGTCGACGGCCCGCAGGCCCATCCGAGCCGCAGTCCGGTCATCGCGTATGCCTTCGAGCACCCGTTGATGATCACCGTCCGCTCGCGGAGCTGCGGCGCGACCTGGAGGATGCTGACCGCCTTCACGCCGCCGTAGACGAGGCGTCCGTAGATGTCGTCGCTCAGGATGGCGACCTGCGGGTTCTTCTCGAGCACCCGGGCAAAGCCGCGCATCGTCTCCTCGGGCCAGACGGCGCCGGTCGGATTCGACGGGCTGCCGAGGATCACGACGCGCGTCTTCGCGGTGATCGCCTTCTCCAGCGCCTCGGGCCGAGGCACCCATCCGTGCTCGCCCGCGCACTCGAGGGGCACGGCAGTGGCCCCGGCGAGCCGCACCATGTCCGGGTAGCTCACCCAGTACGGGCAGGGCACGATTGCCTCGTCGCCCTCGTCGAGCAGCGCCTGGCAGGCGTTGAAGAGCGCCTGCTTTGCACCGGCTGTCGCGACGATGTCTTTCACCTGCCAGCGCTGGCCGGTCTCGATTTCCATGCGGTCGGCGATCGCCTCGCGCAATTCCTGCACGCCCGGCGAAGCGGTGTACTTCGTCATCCCGCGCTGCAGTGCCTGCTCGATCGCCTTCTCGACATGCGGCGGCACCGGGAAGTCGGGCTCGCCGGCCGAAAGGGATGCGACATCCCTGCCCTGCCGCCTGAGCTCGATGGCGCGGGCGGAGAAGGCGAGCGTTGCGGAAGGACGAACGGACTGGACTCTGCGCGACAGCTTCAGCGTCACTTCTGGGCTCCCTGGGGCGGGCCGAACTTGCGCTGGAGGGCCTCGAGCACGTTGGGCGGTACCAGGCCCGCGACGTCTCCGCCGAGCCGCGCCACGTCCCGGACGAAACGGCTCGAAATGTAGAAGTAGTCCTCTCCGGTCATCATGAAGAGGGTCTCGATCCCTTTGTCGAGCTTGCGGTTCATGTTGGCCATCTGGAATTCGTACTCGAAATCCGAGACGGCGCGAAGGCCGCGCAGGATGGTGTTCACCCCCTCTTCCTGGGCGAACTTGACGAGGAGGCCGCTGAACGTCTTCACCTGCACCCGGTCGTCCTTCTTCAGGGCCCCCTTGAGCAGTGTCACCCGGTCCTCGACGCTGAAGAGGGCATCCTTGGCGGGGTTCTTCAGGACGGCGACGGTGAGGCCGTCGAAGATCTTGAGCCCGCGCTGGATGATGGAGAGGTGCCCGTGCGTCGGAGGATCGAAGGACCCGGGGTACAGGGCGATGCGCACCGGACAGATCCTTGTTTGACGGGGGCCGCCGCGTCAACTCGCGCGTTCGACGAACAAGAGAACGGTATCCCCGTACCGCCGCTCCTGCGAGAGCCGGAGACCCGCCGGCATCGCGGGGAGCGGCTCTCGCCGGTCCTTCTCCAGCACCGCCCTTCCCTCCTGGGCAAGGACCGCGCGGCTCGCCAGGGCCTCGAGCACGCTCCCCGTCGCCCGCGCGGCATACGGCGGGTCGCTGAAGACGAGGTCGAAGCCACCTGGCAGGTGGCCCAGGGCCCGGAAGACGTCCTGGCACACGACCTGGCAGCGCTCGCCATATCCGAGCGACCCGGCGTTGCGCAGGGCCACCGCGCAAGCGCCTTTGTCCTCGTCGACGAGGACCGCCTCGCGCGCTCCGCGGGAGAGCGCCTCGAGTCCGAGCGCCCCTGTCCCGGCGAACAGGTCGAGGACCCGAAGACCGTCGCAGCGCTGCCCGAGGGCATCGAAGAGGCTCTG
>JBJMQD010000454.1:0-12166 GCA_045802855.1 Myxococcales bacterium
GAGCACGGGCAGGAAGGCCGCCATCGCTAGCAAGAGGAGGTGGGAGCGGAGCGTCAGGCCACGACCAGAGGAAGTATTGCTTTCGCTGGGGGTCGGCATCCGGCGCCCGGGACGATACCGCAGGGTCGGGGTTGCCGGCGGAAATTCTCGCAACGGGCGCCCTATCCGCGCGAGCGTACCGGAAATGCGGTACCCGCCCCCCGAAACCAGGAGAAACCGATGACGAACCAGACCGAGTGCCGCTGCACGAACAATTCCTGTGGCTGCGCGCTTAGCGACGGCGATCCGCCGCTCGTCCCTCCGATAGAAGGTCCACGGCTTCATCCGCTTCGCGCGGAGAGCTCAAACGGGGAAATCGCCGCTGCGCCGCCGCGGCGATTACCCCTGGACAGCCGGGGGACCGGAGAGTACGGGAGTGCCTTCGCTACCGGGACTGGAGCCGCCATGCCCGATCGTCAATTGAGCGTCCTGGTGGTGGAGGACGACCCCGAGACCCGGGGACTGACCGAAGAGGTCTTCCGATCGCATGGGTTCGAGGTGTTGCTCGCGGACTCCGTGGCCGCGGCCACCAAGGTGCTGGAGAACTTCAAGCCGGCCATGGTCCTGCTCGATATCGCGCTGCCGGGCGGCGACGGGATGGGACTTCTCCGCCATATCAAGCGGAGCCCCGCCCTGGCCTCGATCCCGGTCGTCCTGGTGACCGGCGTCCCTCGCGAGGCGCTTCCCGAGGACGCTTCCCTCGCGCTCTCGGTGATGCGCAAGCCGTTCGACGTCCCGAAGCTCGCGCAGCTCGTGCGGGGGTTCTCCGAGAAGAGGATGGCGCGAGGCTAGTGTCTCATCCGTGACGGCACGGACGCCGGGGCGGCTCCCGTGCTTCCGACGACGCGTCGCCGCACCGCGAAAAAGCCTCCGGGTGTGCGGGGCTTGACAATCAATGCAGCGTGCTTGCGACAGGGCGATTGCGCGCGGCAAAACCGTTCCCAGATTATGGACCGCTGTGGACAGCCGCGGCTCCGCCCCGCCGGGTGGAGACGCGATCGCGTATCCAAATCTGAACGGGGCAACCCCTAGAACCGCACGGGAGGTACTCGATTGGCAAAGGCGCCCAAGCGACGCCCGGTCCAGACGCTACCGAAGGCACCGACCGGTATCTCCGGTCTCGATGAATTGACGCAGGGTGGGCTGCCGCGCGGCCGGCCGACCCTCGTTTCGGGCCGGGCGGGGTGCGGAAAGACCGTGCTCGGGCTGGAGTTCGTGGTCCGCGGGGCGGTGCAGTTCGGCGAGCCGGGCCTCGTCGTCTCTTTCGAGGAGAGCCCGGCGGAGCTGGCCACCAACGTGCTGTCATTCGGATTCGACCTCGACGAGCTGGTGGCGAAGGGCAAGCTGGCCGTGGAGTACGTCTCCGTGGAGCGGCACGAAATCGAGGAGACCGGCGAGTACAACCTCGACGGGCTCTTCGTGCGCCTTGCACACGCCATCGAGTCCATCGGGGCGAAGCGCGTGCTGCTCGACACCATCGAGTCGCTTTTCTCCGGGCTCACGAACTTCGCCATCCTCCGCGCCGAGCTTCGCCGGCTCTTCCGCTGGCTGAAGGACAAGGGGGTCACCGTCGTCATCACCGGCGAGCAGGGAGAAGGGACGCTCACCCGCCAGGGTCTCGAGGAATACGTCAGCGACTGCGTGATCAACCTCAATGTCCAGCTCAACCACCACGTCGCGACCCGCACCATGCGCGTGGTGAAGTACAGGGGGTCGGCGCACAGCGGAGACGAGTATCCGTTCCTCATCGGCGAGCGCGGGATCATGGTGATGCCGATCACCTCGCTCGGGCTCGCGCACGACGTCTCGACGGAGCGGATCTCGAGCGGCAGCGAGGCGCTCGACGAGCTTCTCGGCGGGAAGGGTCTCTTCCGGGGCAGCACGGTGCTCGTCTCCGGTTCGGCAGGCACGGGGAAGACCAGCATCGCCGCGTACCTGGCGTTCTCCGCCTGCAAGCGCGGCGAGCGGTGCATGTTCTTCGCCTTCGAGGAGTCGCCCCGGCAGCTCCTGCGCAACATGCGGTCCATCGGCGTCGACCTCGCGCCGTACGTGAAGAACGGGCTCCTTCGCATCGAGGCGGCGCGGCCGTCGCTCTTCGGACTGGAGATGCACCTCGCGGCGAGCCTGCGCGCCATCCGCGACTTCAGCCCCTCGGTAGCGATCATCGACCCCATCACCGATTTCATGGCGCTGGGAAATCCCCACGAGGTCCGGTCGATGATGACGCGGCTCGTGGACCACTTGAAGTCGAACGGCATCACCGCCCTCCTCACCAGCCTGAGCTCCAGCCGGACCCAGAATCCGGAGGAGGACCTGGGCGTCTCTTCCCTCATCGACACCTGGATCGTCGTCCAGCTCGTCGAGACGTCGGGCGAGCGCAACCGCGCGATCAGCGTGCTCAAGTCGCGCGGCATGGCGCACTCGAATCAGATCCGCGAATTCGTCCTCGGGCCTACCGGCCTGAAGCTCATCGAGCCATATCGCGGACCCGACGGGTTCCTCTCCGGATCCGCGCGGAAGGTGCGGCAACTGGCCGACACCTCGGCCCGCGGGAGAGCGGGGAATGGATCATGAACGAGCGGAAAGCGAAAGCGCCGCCGCGCCGGCGCAGCACGGACACGCTCTCGCGACGCAATGGCAGGGAGTTCTACCAGCTGCGTCTGTACATCGCCGGGCGCACCTCGCGATCGGAGGCGGCCCTGCGCAACCTGCACGCGATCTGCGAGACGCACCTCAAGGGTCAGTACGGGATCGAGGTGATCGATCTGCTCGTCAACCCGCAGCTCGCGAAGGGCGATCAGATCCTGGCCGTGCCGACGCTCGTGCGCCTGCTTCCACCCCCGGTGAAGAAGATCATCGGCGATCTCTCCAACATCGAACGCGTGCTGGTAGGCCTCGACATGCGGCCCCTGCCGGCAAAGGCACTCTCGTGAGGAGGGAACCGCGCACGGGCAAGGCGCCGGCAGCCTCGCGCCGCAAGGAGGACCTCTACGTCCTTCGCCTGTACGTCGCCGGGCTGACCTCGCGGTCCCGCAGCGCCATCGCCAACATCACCAGCATCTGCGAGGAGCACCTGCACGGCCGCTACGATCTCCAGGTAATCGACGTCTTCCAGCGTCCGATCCTGGCCCGCGAGGAGCAGATCGTCGCCACCCCCACGCTCGTGAAGAAGCTCCCCATGCCCTTGCGCCGGCTGATCGGCGACCTTTCGGAAAAAGAGAAAGTGCTCGTGGGACTCGACTTGAGACGCATCGGCTAGCGATGAAGAAGCGCCCCGAGAACAAAAAGCCGCGAGCTCCGCGAAAGCCGTCGGGCGCCTATCGCGCGCTGCGCAAGCGCCTCGACGAGGCGGAGCAGACGCTCGAGGCCATCCGACTCGGCAAGGTCGACGCCATCGTGGTGGGTGGGCCGAGCGGCGATCGGGTGTTCACGCTCGCCGGCGCCGATCACGATTACCGCGTCCTGATGGACGAGATGAGCGAGGGCGTCGCCACCCTCGGCAACGGCGGTCTCGTCTCGTATTGCAACGCGCGCTTCGCCACCATCGTCGGCCTTCCGGCCGAGCGCATCGTCGGATCCACCATCTTCAGCATCCTGCCGAAGGAGGCGGAGGAGAGGGTGGCGGCGCTCCTCCAGGCCGGGCTCCTCACCGTCAGCAAGGGCGAGTTCCAGCTCGCCAAGAAAGGGAAGCAGCCGAAGACCGTGCTCCTCTCGGTGAGCAAGGTCGCGATGGACACCGGCATCACCCAGTGCGTCATCGCCACCGATCTCACCGAGGAGAAGCGGCGCGAGAAGGAGGTGGCCGCCGAGCGCGCCGAGCGCGACGCCGCGCTGCGCGCCTCCGAGGAGCGCTACCGGCGCATCGTCGAGACCGCCGTCGAGGGTATCTGGCTCGTCGACGCGGAAGGGCGGACGACATTCGCGAACCGCGCCCTCACCGAGATGCTGGAGTACTCCCCTTCCGAGCTGCAGGGAAAGCCCATCTTCGACTTCATGAACGAGGAATCGGCGGCCGCCGCGCGCCGCTTCCTCGGAAGGCGGCGCCGCTATGGCGAACTGCGCGAGTTTGCCTTCCGCGCGAAGAGCGGGCGGGAGCTCTGGGCGCTGCTCTCCATGAGCCCCATCGAGACGGAGCGCGGCGGTTACGAAGGCGCGGTGGTGATGGTGAGCGACGTGAGCGACCGGCGCAAGCTGCAGGCACAGCTCCTCCTCGCCGATCGCATGTCCTCGCTCGGCACTCTTTCCGCCGGCGTCGCGCACGAGATCAACAACCCGCTCGCCTACGTCATCGCGAGCCTCGATCTCGTCGCCGAGCGGCTGCCCGACCTGTGCGCGGGGCTGCGCGAGGGAGGCCAGTTCCTCGAGCAGCAGATCGCCAGGGCACGCGAAGGCAGCGAGCGGGTCCGCAAGATCGTGCGCGATCTGAAGTCCTTCTCCCGCGTCGACGAGGAGACGGTCACCGTCACCGACCTGGTGAAGTCGCTCAACACCTCGCTCACCTTGGTATTCAACGAGATCAAGCACCGCGCGCGGCTGGTGAAGGAATTCGACCGCCTGCCGCCAGTCCGCGCCAACGAGGCGCGGCTCGGGCAGGTCTTCATCAACCTTTTCGTCAACGCCGCGCAGGCGATGCCCGAGGGCGACATCGAGCACAACGAGCTGCGCGTGGTGGGGCGCACCGACGCCCTCGGCAATGCGGTGGTGGAGATTCACGATACCGGATGCGGCATTCCGCCCGACCATCTCGATCGCATCTTCGAGCCGTTCTTCACCACCAAGCCGGTCGGCGAGGGCACCGGGCTCGGCCTCGCCATCTGCCACGGTATCGTCACCTCGCTCGGCGGAACGCTGTCGGTCCAGCACACGGAAGTCGGCAAGGGGACGGTGTTCCGCGTCGTGCTTCCCGCCGCCAAGATGACCGGCGAGATCGTCCACTCGGCGCCTCGCGCCTTGCCGAGGCCCAGACTGCGCGGTCGCATCCTCGTCATCGACGACGAGAAGGAGCTGCTCGACGTCACCCACGAGGGTCTGTCTGCCCTGCACGAGGTGATGACCACGACGGACGCGAGGCAGGCGCTGGAGTGGATCGCCGCCGGAACGCGCTTCGACCTGATCCTCTGCGACATGATGATGCCGCTCATGACCGGCATGGAGTTCCACATGCGGCTCGTCACGCTCGCTCCGGAGCAAGCCGACCGCATCGTCTTCATGACCGGGGGAGCGTTCACGCCCCGGGCCCGCGAGTTCCTCGCCAGGCTGCCGAACTTGCGCCTGGAGAAGCCCTTCGACCTGGCGCACGTGCTTGCCATGGTGGCCGCGCACCTCGAGATCGCGTCGCGGCCCAGCACGCTCTCCCTCGACGCAGACGCATCGCGGACGGCGCAGTCGTAGTCCGGTGTGGGCCACGTCCCCACGGTGTGCGTCCGGCCATCGGCTCCCGCGACCGATGTAGGCTCGTGAGGGTGCTCGTGCGCCTGCAATACGAGCGAGCGTCGGCCGGTTGTGCTCTGCATGACGGGAGCCGCCTACGCCGCCGCCAAGTTCGCCTCCTCGACGCACGACGCCCTCGGCGACGACGCTCTCAAGGACTTCGACAATGCCGGGTGGGTCGCCGGCCTTTTGGGACAGGTCCGCAAGCAGTGGATCGAGCGGATCCGCGCCATCCGCCTCGCCGACCGCGTGGTGGAGAGCGGGACGCCGGGTCTGCACGTCGTGCGCAACCAGGCCGAGGCGTTCGAGGGCGCGGCGCCCGAGGTGCGCGCCGCCTGGAATCGCTACCTCGCGGCGCTCGACGCGTACCACGGCGACTTCCAGCTCCGGACCCTCGCCGAGCATCGCGAGATGATGGATCGCCTCTCGGGCTCGCTCCTCCAGCTCGTGCCCTTCCTGCAGCCGCACCACTTCGAGCCGGTCCGCGCCTTCGGCGTGCTCGATCAGTTCTTCAACAACCTGCGCGACCTCGCCGAGGACACCGCGGCGGGCATTTGCTACTTCCCGGATGACATCCTCGCGCGATTCGGTCTCTGCCGCGAAGACGTGCTCTCGGGCCGCTTCTGCTCGATGTCCGGATGGCGGAAGCTCATGTCCTTCTGGCTCGACGAGTACCTGCCGGCGCTCGAGCGCGAGGCGGCCCGGTTCGACGAGTGCAACAACCTCCACGCCTCCGTCGCCCGGATGCGCGACGAGTTCCGCCTGCGCTACGCGCGCATCGAGTCCCTCTTCCGCGAAGTCGATTTCGACTTCGAGCGGTTCGCCGAGGAGTACTGGGGCGAGGTCCGCTCGCGCGCGGAGCCGGCCGCTCGCGCCGCCTAACGCGGCAGCAGCTCGGCGACCTTTTCCACCAGCGCTTCGGGATCGAACGGCTTCCCGATCCAGGCGCTCGCGCCCACCTCCGCCGCCCGCTTCTGCGCGTCGTCCGCGGCGGTGACGACCACGATGGGCGCGGTCTGCGGCTCGCGGCGCCGGTACTCCTCGGCGAACTCGCGGCCCCCCATCACCGGCATCTTCATGTCGAGGACGATGAGGTCGGGCTTCGCGCGCGCGACCGCGTCGAGCGCCTCGCGGCCGTTGCTCGCCACTTCCACCTCATGTCCGCGCTCCGCGAGCACGTCCGCCTCGAGCGCGGCGAGATCGGGATCGTCTTCGACGACGAGGACCCTGGCCACGGCGGACCTCACGACGAAGCGAGCCCCCGCGCGAGCGGAAGGGCGAAGAAGAACGCGCTCCCTTCGCCTTCGCGGCTCTCGAACCAGATCCGGCCGCCCTGCCGCTCGATGAGCTCTTTCGCCATGTAGAGACCGACTCCCATCCCTCCGTAGTCGTGCGCGGTATCGGTGTGCGCCCGGTAGAACAAATGGAAGATCCGCTCCTGCCCCTGCGTGGGAATTCCGACACCGTAGTCGCGGATCGAGACGACCGCCTCCCATCGATCCGGATCGCTCGCCAGCGCGACTTCGATGCTGCCGCCCGACGGGGAGTACTTGATCGCATTGTCGAGGAGCACGCGTACGACCTGGCGGGTACGCGCCCCGTCGGCCAGGACCTTCACCGGAGCCGCCGCCTCGGGTCGGACGGTGATCTGGTGCAAGTCCGAGACCTGGACGCCGGCGACGGTCGACCGTATCAGTCCGTCCAGGTCCAGGACCTCGGGCACGAGGTGCAGGATGTCCAGAAATGCCTGCGAGACGTCGACCAGGTCTTCCACGATCCGGTTGATGCGCTCCGCGCCGCGGTCGATCGCCTCCAGCATCCGCCGGGAACGAGGCGAGAGCGTCTGGTCGGTGCGCATCAGCGTGAGCGCGTAGCCCTTCAGGATGGCGACGGGCGTCTTCAGCTCGTGGGCGGCGACGCGGATGAACTGGTCCTTCAAGCGATCGAACTCCTTGACCTCGGTCACGTCGCGGGCCACGGCGACGGCGCCGGCGATCTCGCCGCTCTTGCCGCGGATGGGCGCGGCGCTCGATCGCAGGAACACAGGCCGGCGGTCGACGGGGGTTTCGAGGACTTCGTCCTCCTCGACGATCACCTCGCCGGCCAAGGCGCGGATGAGGGGAAGCTCCGCCGGGCAGACGGCACGCCCGTCGGGATGGAACGGCACGGACTCGCGGCTCGTGTCGCGCGACGAGTCGTCCGCGACCGCAGGGAGCAGATCGAGCAGCCGTTGCGCCGCGGCGTTCGTGTGCGTGACGCTGCCGCTCTTGTCGCAGGCGAACACCGCTTCGACCATGTTGTCGAGCACGGCGTCGAGCTGGGCGGCGCGCCGGGCGGCCTCCTCCAGGAGATGCTCCCGATCGGCACCGTAGCGGCGGATCCGATCCGCCGAGACCTGCAGGCGATCGA
The DNA here is from genome assembly GCA_045802855.1 of Myxococcales bacterium. Classification (GTDB taxonomy): domain Bacteria; phylum Myxococcota; class Myxococcia; order Myxococcales; family 40CM-4-68-19; genus VBKO01. Next base: position 7,879 of record JBJMQD010000454.1, read on the forward strand.
TCATCTCGTTCGCGCCCAGGGCGAGATCGCCGATCTCGTCGCGATGGAAGACGGGGATCCGTCCCAGCCGATCGACTTCCTCGCTTCCCATGATCTGGGACACCACCGCGCGGATGCGCTGCAAGGGGCCGGCGATGGACCCCGCGAGGAACGCGGCGCAAACGGGAGCCCAGGACGCGGCGATGAGCGCGAAGAACAAGAGATCGAAGAGCTCCCCGCTGTGATCGCGCGAAGGCGCGTGGGAGACGACGAGCGCGACGGTATCGGTGCCGGGCACCACCTTGTAGCTCGCGGCACGCTCGCTGCTCGGGTCGATGACGGCGTCGGCGGGCTTTCGCGCGAGCGCGCGAGAGAGCCGGAAGCGCAAACCGGGCGCGGCAGCGAGCTCGCGAGCGACCTCGTCTCCTGCGCGGACCGTGCCGTCGCGATTCGCGACCGCCACCGCGTCGAGAGACGTCGCCAGGGCGCGCGCGGCGGGCTCCGCCTCCGCGTTCCCGGAGAGGTCGCGCGCGTACTGATCGGCGAGTCGCGAGGCCCGCGCCGCGAGGTCGCGCTCCATCGTCCAGACCTGCGACATGTACGAGGTGAGGGTGAGCCACACCGTGGGCGCGGCGATGAGCGACAGCGTAAGGACGATGAGGCGGACGCGCAGCGACACGTGCCGGCCCGGGAGCGGAACGCCTCGCTGTCGCGCGGCGAGCGAGATCCGCCCGGCGACGGGACCGAGCAGCCTGGTGAGCAGCGAATACGCGAGCGGGAGCGCGGCGCTGAAGCAGGCGATGCCGAAGAGGACGGTCGCTCCACCCGCCCGATGCGTGAGCGGGATCCGCTCCGCGAACATCCCCTCGAGAAGGGCGGTGACCGGCAGATAGAAGACGAGCCACGTCGTCGCCCACACGAGCGTGAACGTGAGCGGCGTATCGTACGCGGCGCGGGCGGCGCGCCTCGTCGTCTCGGCGTCCGCGGACGACTCCGCCCGGATCCATCGATCGATCGGGCGAAGGAGCGAGCGGAGCCAGGCGACGAGCCCCGCGGTGCGCAAGACGTACAGCGCGGCGACCATCGCGAGCACGAGCAGGCGATCGCCGCCGTCGTCGATGTCGAGGAGGTGCAGGTACGCCGCCGGAATGGCGCAGGCGAAGGCAAGCTCGACGCCGAAGGCGATCGTCGCGACGCGCAATGTCAGCGATCGGGCCATCCAGGGGTGCCTCGGGCAGTCGCTCGCACGGCCGGTTGCCGGACGCTCTTGCCCCCTCTCGTCCGGATTACCAAACACCCAAAACTGCAGCCGCCCGGGCCACCCTGCACTGGAAAGCGACATGAAGACGCGATAAACGAAATGAGAACGGGCGTTCTTTTACCGACATCGACGTGCGAATTCCTCGCGCTTCAACCCAAGTATTCTGTAGGCGTCCAAATCCTTACCTCCGCGCAGAAGCTTCCTTGCTCGGCACGCCGCGGCAAGCACCCGGCGCTCGCCTCTCCGCAGCCGAGACGACCGGGGTGCCGATCGCCTAGACTTCCCGCCGCTGCGAAGGCTCCGCTCCGACCTTGCGCGGAGGGAGCGACCGGCCGAGGAGGGACACCATGTCCGTCACGCTCACCGTCAACGGGCGCCGCCGCACCGTTGCCGCGACGGCAAGCACGCAGCTGCTCTACGTGCTGCGCAACGATCTCGAGCTCAACGCCGCCAAATTCGGCTGCGGCATGGCGCAGTGCGGGGCGTGTACCGTGCTGGTCGACGGACAGCCGGTGCGCTCCTGCGTCACCCCTATCGGGACGGTGAAGGACGCGACTATCACCACGCTCGAAGGACTTGGTTCCGCGACGAGCCTGCACCCGTTGCAGAAGGCGTTCATTGCCGAGCAGGCGGCGCAATGCGGGTACTGCATCGCGGGCATGCTCATGACGGCCAAAGCGCTCCTCGACGAGAACCCGCATCCGAGCGAGAGCGAGATCCGCCTCGCGCTGGCGGGAAACCTCTGCCGCTGCGGCACGCACAACCGGATCGTTCGCGCCATCGCGCGGGCGGCGAAGGAGATGTCGCCATGACCCGCGAGATCGGCCGCAGGCGCTTTCTCGGCGAGGCGGCGGCGCTGACGGTGGGATTCTCGCTCGCGCCCCTCGCCCGCGCTCTGGGCCAGGGCGCACCTCCCGCGGGTCCCAAGCTTCCCGGGAGCCTGCAGAACAATCGGATGCTCGACGGGTGGCTCCGCATCAATCCCGACGGGAGCGTGACCGCGTTCACCGGGAAGGTGGAGATCGGGCAGGGAATCGTCACCGCGCTCGCGCAGATCGTCGCGGACGAGCTGGACGTGGATCTCGCCCGGGTGGCGATGATCTCGGGCGACACGGCCACCACTCCGAACGAAGGCGTCACCTCGGGGAGCCGCTCGATCGAGGAGTCCGGGTCGGCGCTGCGATATGCATGCGCCGAGGCGCGCTCGATCCTGCTCGACACCGCGGCGGCGAAGTTGTCCGCGCCTGTCTCCGTGTTGCGGGTCGAGGACGGAGTCGTCATCGCACCCGACGGGAAGCGCGCGGGCTACGGCGAGCTCACCACGGAAGCGATGCTGAAGCGCGAGGCAACCGCGCAGGCGAAGCCGAAGCCCGCTTCCGCGCTCCGCTTCACCGGCAAGAGCATTCCCCGGCGGGACATTCCCGCCAAGGTCACCGGAGCGCCGGCTTACGTGCACGACGTGCGACTTCCGGGAATGGTGTTCGGCCGCGTGGTCCGGCCGCCGTCGCCGCGCGCGCGGCTACTCTCGTTGGACGACAAGGCAGTGCGATCGATGCCGGGCGTCGTCGTCGTCGTCCGCGATGGGAGCTTCCTCGCCGTCGCCGCCGAGCGCGAAGAGCAGGCCATCGCGGCGGCGAAGGCGCTGCGCAAGGTGGCGAAGTGGCAGGAGACGCCCACGCTGCCTCCTACTGGCCGCGCGCTCTTCGAGCACTTGAAAAAGCAGCCTTCGGAGGAGAAGGTGGTCAGCGAGAAGTCGGAGGCCGCGAAGGTGGCGGTGAAGACGCTTTCGGCGACCTTCACCCGGCCCTTCCAGGCGCACGCGGCGATCGGTCCCTCCTGCGCGGTCGCCAAGTGGGACAAGAACAAGCTCCACGTGTGGAGCCATACCCAGGGCGTCTTTCCGCTCCGGGGCGAGCTCGCCAAGGCGCTGAAGATGCCGGCGACGGACATCGTCGTCACCCACCGCGAGGGCTCCGGCTGCTACGGGCACAACGGCGCGGACGACGTCGCCCTCGATGCCGCGCTTTGCGCGCGCGCGACCCGCGGGCGGCCGGTCAAGCTGCAATGGATGCGCGAGGACGAGTTCGCCTGGGAGCCGTACGGGTCGGCGATGGTGATCGACCTGGGCGCCGGAATCGACGACGAAGGCAGGATCGTCGATTTCCGCAACGAGCTCTGGAGCCACACCCACAGCACCCGTCCCGGCGAGTCGGACGGCACGAACCTGCTCGCCGCCTGGTATCTGAAAGAGCCGCAGAAGCCCGGATCGGCGCGCAACATCCCGCAGCCCGCGGGCGGCGGCGACCGAAACGCGATCCCGCTCTACGTGTTCCCGCGCCAGCGGGTGACGAACCACATGATCCCGGACATGCCGGTGCGCGTATCCGCGCTGCGCACGCTCGGCGCCTACGCGAACGTCTTCGCCATCGAATCGTTCATGGACGAGCTGGCGCTCGCCGCGGGCGTCGATCCGGTCGAGTTCCGCCTGCGACATCTGGCCGATCCGCGAGCCAAGGCGGTCATCGAAGCCGTTGCCCGCAAGGCCGGATGGCGCGCCAACACCGTCGGAGACGGGAAGAAGGGGCGCGGGATCGGGTTCGCGAAGTACAAGAACCTTGCCGCCTACGTGGCGGTGATCGCCGATGTCGAGGTGGACCCCGCGACCGGCGTGGTGAGCGTGCCGCGAGCCTGGGCCGCGGCGGACGCGGGCCTCATCGTCAATCCGGACGGCCTCTCGAATCAGATCGAGGGCGGCGTCATCCAGTCCACCAGCTGGACCTTGCGCGAGTCCATCGCGTTCGACGGGACGCGCATCCTCACGCGCTCGTGGGCCGACTACGAGATCCTGCGCATGCCGGAAGTGCCGTCCGTCGAGGTGACGCTCATCGATCGACCGGAAGAGAAATCAGTGGGCGCCGGCGAGTCGTCGCAGGGCCCGACGGTCGCGGCGATCGCGAACGCCGTGGCGAACGCGACGGGCAAGCGGCTCCGCGACCTTCCCCTCACCCCGGAGCGGGTGAAGGCGGCGCTGACCTGAGAGCGCCGCCT
>JBJMQD010000097.1:0-2825 GCA_045802855.1 Myxococcales bacterium
GGCTCCCAGCGAATCGTCGAGGCGATCGAGCGCGTCACGGAAAGCCGGGACTTCCTGGTACGCCTCGCGGAGGAGCCCGACCCGCTGGGCCCCCTGACCCGCGAAGAGAAGGGCGATCTTCGCCCCGGCAAACGGTCCCCGCCCGAACAGGCAGCCCGGGGCGAGCGGCCCTACGCCATCGGGTCGCGCCTCGATCGCGTCCGCGGATGCGAGGAGCTTCTCGCGAAGGGACGCGACAGAGTCCGCGACCACCGCCAGCCGCGCATCCGAGGGGGCTCGCGAGGCGAGGGTGCGCGCGACGCTCGGGAGGTCCGCATCGCCGACGGCGGCGGCCAGCTCGCGAGCATGTCGCGCAAGGAGCTTTGGCGTCGGCGCGGAGACGAGGAACACCTCCGCACGGGGGCGGGTGCCCGGAGCGCGCGATCGAGCCCGCCGCGGGGCCTTTGCCTCTTCGAGAACCGCGTGGACGTTCGTGCCGCCGAACCCGAACGAGCTCACTCCGGCGCGGCGCGGTCCTTCCGACTGCCAGGGGCGGGCCTCGCGGGCGAGGAAGAAGGGCCCGCTGCCGAGCCCGAGCTTCGGATTCTCGGTGACGACCGATGGCTGGGGCGGGAGCACTCCACGATGGACCGCGAGGGTCGCCTTGATGAGCCCCGCGACTCCCGCGGCGGACATCGTGTGGCCGAAGTTCGCCTTCACGCTCCCGAGCGCGGTCCTCGCGCCACGCTCCGGCGCCCAGCCCTGCTCCCGGAAGAGCGCGTCGAGGGCGGAGACCTCGACCACGTCGCCCACCGTGGTCGCCGTCCCGTGGGCCTCGATGTATCCGACGCTCGCTGGTTCGACGGCAGCGTCGCGGTAGGCGCCGCGCAATACGGCGACTTGACCCTCGAGGCGCGGCGTCATCGGGCCTTCGCTCCGGCCGTCGTTGTTGCAGGCGATCCCGCGGATGAGCGCGTAGATGCGGTCGCCGTCCTTCTCCGCGTCTTCGCGGCGCTTGAGGACCACGATCCCGGCCCCCTCGCCCATGACGAACCCGTCGGCGGAGGCGTCGAAGGGCCTGCACTCGCCCGAGCGGGAGATGGCGCCGATCCGCGAGAAGGCGACCAGCGGATCGGGCGTGAAGTTCAGATAGACGCCGCCGGCGAACGCGATGTCGATCTGTCCCGAGCGCAGCCCTTGCACGGCCTGGTGCACGGCGACGAGCGCCGAGGAGCAGGCGGCGTCCACCGAAAGCGACGGTCCACCGAGATCGAACGTCTGCGAGACGATGGCGGCGTTCAGGTTGAGCAGGACCCCGGGCATGCTGAACGCCCGCAGCGGCACCACGTCCTGGAAGACGCCTTCGAGATCCTTCGCGAGGGAGGCGTCGACGGGGCGGCCGAACTGGCCATCGAGGATCTGCATCGCGCGGATGCGCGCCAGCGCGATTTCCTTGAATTCACTGACACTCGCGCCGACGAAGACGCCGGCCCGCTCGCGCGGGAAGCCGCTCTTTTCCCAGCCCGCGTCCTGCACCGCGGCGCGGACGACGTCCACCAGCAGACGATGCTGCGGATCCGTCACCTGAACGCGGCGCGGCGCGATTCCGTAATGGAGCGCTCCGAACTCGCGGATGTCCTCTTCCGGCAGGTACGCGCCGCGCGAGATGTAGGCCTTTTCCGGGATTCGCAGGGACGAATCGTAGAAGACTTTCGCGTGGTTGAAGCGCGAAGCAGGAATTTCGGAAAATGCCAGGCGTCCGTCGCGTACGAGGTCCCAGAAGGACACCGGATCGCGAGCCTGAGGAAACCTGCAGCCCAGTCCGACGATCGCGACTTCCAACGGTTCGGGCCTCCGGGGCGGGCCAGCGCAGCGCGCGCTGATTAGGCCGGTTTGCCGCCGTACGTCAAGGTTTGGACGGTGTTTGGAAGCTGAGACGGAGGAGCGGGCTCCGCCCGCGACGGGCGGAGGCCGAAGGGCCGGAGCATACGGAGACCTGCCGGATTCGCTTTTGGCCACGGCCGTCGGTAGTGTCGGGTACATTGCACCCGTGCGCGTCCTCGTTACCGGAGGATCGGGGTTTCTGGGTTCGTACGTGGCCGAGGGCCTCGCCGCCCTGGGCCACACCGTGCGGGCGCTGGTAAGGCCGCGATCCGACAAGAAGATTCTCGAACGGCTTCCAGGCATCGAGCTCGCGCCGGGCGCCATCGAGGACCGCGCCTCGCTCGACGTAGCGGTCCGCGGCGTGGACGCGGTCATCCACGTGGCGGGCCTCGTAAAAGCGCGAAGTCCTGCGGAGTTCTTCGCGGTCAACACCGGCGGAACGAAGAACCTCCTCGACGCGGTGGAGGCGCACGCGAAGGATCTGCGCCGGTTCGTCTACGTCTCTTCCCTCGCGGCGGTGGGCCCGAGCGAGGACGGCAAGCCGGTCCCCGACCATGCCCCGCCGCGGCCCGTCACCCATTACGGGCGGAGCAAGCTCGCCGCCGAAGAGGCGGTCCTCGCCGTCCGGGACCGGATCCCGGTCACGGTCATCCGCCCGCCGCTCATCTACGGGCCTCGCGACAAAGAGACGCTGGCCTTCTTCACGTCGGTGAGGAACGGCGTCTTGCCCATGACCGGCGATGGCAGGAACACCTTGAGCGTCGTGTACGGGAAGGACTGCGCCGCCGCCTGCGTGCGGGCCGCGGTGAGCGACTCTGTCCCGAGCGGGCGCACCTACTTCGTGGAGGACGGCGAGGTCCTGGTGTGGCGCGAGGCGCTCGACGCCATCGAGAAGGCGCTCGGAAAGCGCGCCTTCGTGCGGTTCGGGCTGCCTCTCGGCGTCGTCCAGGCAGCGGCGGCCG
>JBJMQD010000105.1:0-3966 GCA_045802855.1 Myxococcales bacterium
GTGTTCTTCCGGGCGCTGTTCATCCAGGCGGCCTGGAATCCCCGCGGGATGCAGAACCTCGGCTTCGCATCGGCTATCGCACCCGCGCTTTCGGATCTCTACCGGGACCAGAAGGACCGCGTCGCCGCCGCTCGCCGGCACCTCGAGCTGTTCAACTGTCATCCCTACGCGGCGGCCGCCATCGTAGGAGGCGCCGTACGGCTCGAGGAGGAAGTCGCGGCCGGCAAGGCCTCCGCTCGCGACGTCTCGATGTTCAAGTTCTCGCTTGCCTCGCCGTTCGCGGCCCTCGGGGATGGCTTCTTCTGGCTCGCCTTGCGCCCCGTGGCGGCGCTCCTCGCGGCATTGACCCAGCCATTCCTCGGTCTCTGGTACGTGCCGCTCTTCCTCCTCGTGTACGACTCGGTGCATCTCGCGGCGCGCGTCTCGCTGTTCGGGGCCGGGTACCGCAAGGCCGCCGGAATCGTCGAGATCCTCTCGCACGCGCACATCCCGCTCGCGACCCGCGTCCTCAAGGCGGTCGCGGCGGTGCTGGCGGGCGCGCTCGCGGCCCGCGGCGTGCTCCTCGCGTCGCTGCCGCACAGGCCGGGGAACGGCGTCCTGGTCGCGGCGGTGATCGTCGCAGGCGTCGTGTTCCTCCCGCGCGTGCGGCTGCCGATAGCTTTGTATGCTGCCCTCGCCCTCGGTCTTGCTTTGGGCGGCGGCTTCCTCTAACCGTGAAGGCGAAAGGATCTTCGGTGGCGGAAGAACGGGCGGAGAGAACCTGCTTGGTCCGCAACAAGATGGGGCTGCACGCCCGGCCCGCGGCGCTCATCGTGCAGACCGCGAACAAGTTCCCGTGCGACGTGATCCTCCTCAAGGACGGCCAGGAGGTGAACGCGAAGAGCATCATGGGAGTCCTGATGCTCGCCGCGGCGAAGGGATCGGAGATTCTCGTCCGGGCGGAAGGTGAGCAGGCGAGCGCGTGCGTCGACGCAATCGACCAACTCTTCCTGAAGGGCTTCAACGAGGCGATGTGAGCGGCCGTCAATGCGTCGGCGGCAGGATCGTCGGCTCGTCCCGTTCCACCTGGTAGCTGCCCCGGGGCGCGCTCGGCAGCTCTTCCTGCTCTTCGCGAAAGTACGCGGGCAAGATCGTTTCGCGGTCGCTCCGGCGCCGCGCCGCGACCGTCGCTCCGCCCATCGCTCCCACGAGCGCGATGAGCGCCGCGGCCGCCGCTATGGCGGCTTCGTCCGTACGCACGGCAGTGTTCGCGGCGGTGGCGAATGCGAAGAGAGTCCCCGCGATCATCGAAAGCGCCCACGAGACGATCGCCTCCATCCGTCCCGAGCGCGAGCGCCGCTCGCCGGCGAGGCGCACGACCAGAAATCCTCCCAGGACCGACGATGCCAGCGTCGCGGCCGCGGCCCACGCGCCGGACCCCGCCCCGGCGTCGGTCGCGGCATATGGGTGGATGGGAGCGAGCCCGACTGCGACGCCGGCGAGGGAGAGAAAGAGGAGCAGGCCCCAGCCGACCATCGTGCCCGCGAAGATCGCCCGGAAGTCGAGGCCGAAGTCGCGGCGGGCGCGGCGATCCGGGCCGTAAGGATCGTACGAAGGATCGTAGGTGGCCATCCGGTCTCCGGGTCTCTCGGAGAGAGTGTGCGTCGGGCGGCGCCGGGACAAGGAGCGTGCGAGAAAGCCCGCCCCTGCTCATCGCTTGTCCGTCTCCTCGCGCGTGAGGAGGCGGGCTACGTTGGTGCGGTGCCGGATGGCGATCAGGCAGGCGATGGCCGTCATGGCGAAGAATGCGGGGCGGTTGGCGGTCACTCCGGCGCAGACCAGCGCGGCGGCTGCGCCGGCGAGCGATCCCACGCTCGAGATGCGGACGGCGGCGTATGCGGCGAGCCAGACCGCCGCCCCCGCCAGGGCTGCGAGCGGGGCGAGCGCGAGCGCGACGCCGAGGCCAGTCGCGACGCCCTTGCCGCCCCGGAAGCGGAGCCAGACGGGAAAGCAGTGTCCCACGACGGCGGCCACGCCGCAGGCCGCACCCAGCACGGTTGAATCGGCGGATTTCGTGGCGAAGTAGGCCGGCACGAATCCCTTCGCGCCGTCCAGCAGCAGCGTCGAGAGCGCCGCCGCCGGGCCGGCCGCCCGGGCCACGTTCGTCGCCCCGATGTTGCCCGACCCGACGGTTCGCACGTCCCTGCCCGACACCAGCCGGGTGACGAACAGGCCGAACGGGACGGAGCCGGCGAGATACGCGCCGAGCACCGCCAGCGTCGAGATCACCTCGAGACCCGGAGCGCGACGAACGTCCAGTTCGCGGCGACGGCGAGTACCACCGCGATGCGAGCGAGACGCGCTCGCTCCCGTGGGATGCGCGGCAAGGGCAGCGCCACGCCAAGCAACCGCAGCACCGTACCGACCGCGAAGCAGATCCCGCCGATCGCCACCAACGCCCCGAGCGGGTTCGCGAGGAACGCAGCGCCGAATTCGAGGCGCGCGACGGCGGCGAACGCGTGAACACATCCGCAGCCGAGGCAGGGAAGCCCGGTGATGGCCCGAAATGGGCAGGCGAGAAGCGACAGCGGCGGCGCGTCGAGCGGAAGGATGCGGGCGGCCGAGAGTGCCGCCAGGTGGAGCGCCGAGACGACGATCGCGTTCCCGGGCACGATGGGCGGCGCCAGCGCGGCCTCGACGACGGAAGGACTGGAATTCATCGCGGCATGGCCTTCGACAAGCTGGTCGCGACGAGGACGCCGAGGCCGCAGGTGGCGCAGCAAAGGACGAAGTACGGAACGATCACCGTCGCGACCGCGCCGCCCGAGCCAATCCCGTGCAATTCCTTGAGCCCGATTCCGGTGAGGACCGCGACCCAGACGACGGCGATGAAGACGCCGCAACCCGGAAGCGCGAGGAGCACGAGGGGAGCGAATCCGTACGCGCAGGCGGCGAGCGTCGCGGGAAAGCCGCGCTTCGACTGTCCGAGCACGAGCCCCACCCCGTGGGTTACCACGGCACTGGCGTACAGGAAGGCGAGCATCACGAGCGGCGTGAAGATCGCGATGCCAACGAAAACGCCAGGGCCGGACCTTTGCGACAGGTCCAGATACCGCGCCAGAGCCGGAGGCAGTTCGGCCGTGTTTCCCAGCATCCTGCCGATCTGTTCCCGCTGGGCCGCGAGGAACAGGTGCTCGACGAACTGGCCGACGACAGCGAAGGCGCTCGCCGTGAGGACGGCGAATCCGACCTGCGCCGCATTGCGATCGACGCGCGCCGACGCGAAGAACCGGGACGGCTCGAAGAGCGCCTGCGTCACGGTCCTTGCCCACGCTTTCGCGAACCCGAGCTCGCCGCGCCGCTCCCACGGAGTGCCGAGGTGCCCCGACGGCTCCTCCGGAGGGAGGCTTTGCGGGACGGGGGGCAGAACCCCCTGGGCGACGTCGGGGACGACGAGCGGTTTGCCGCAAACCGGGCAGACCTGCCGGCCCGGGCGCTCGGTGCTGAACGTGTTCCGGCAGCTCGGGCAGCGTGCGAGCACGCGCTCTTCTAGCACCCTTCCTTGGGACCCGGCGGCGCGCTGCCCAAGGAAAGGGTTCCCCTTTGCCGGCCAGATGCCTACCTAGCTTTGTCACCCGGCAAACCTCGCCGGGCAGCGACCGCGGCGCCATCTCGGCTCTGCGCCGCGCACTCTACGCCTGAGGAGGCCAAATGAAATTTCATGTCGGCACCGCGATCGCAGCCGCTGCCCTGATGGCTGCGTGCTCTAGTTCGAACAAGGAAACGAGGACGGCCAGCGCCACCGGCACTACCCAGCAGGGAACGGTGGAAGGCGGCCAGGCGACTGCCGGGACCGCCGCGACGAACCCCAACACCGATAGCTCGACCGTGAACGGAACCACCCGGTCGACGGACAGCAGCGCCACGGCGAGCGGCAGCATGGGCTCGACGGGCGCGAGCGGCAGCATGGGCTCGACGGGCGCGAGC
>JBJMQD010000120.1:0-4341 GCA_045802855.1 Myxococcales bacterium
CGCCGCGCAGCAGCCCTGTAGAGCTCCGGATACACGGCGTAGAACGCGTATCCTTCCGGCAGCTTCATCGTGACCCGTGAGGGAAGGGCGAACCGCTGGAGACCGCGCAGGTCGAGATCGGCGAGCGCCCGCGCGCACGACTCCGCGAGCGGCGTCAGATCGTCAGCGCCCGCGGCGGCCTGCTCGGCGTCGAGGAGGCCCTGCACGAGACGCCCGGCCTCGATGCGCGCGTTCTCGCGATCGCCTCGACGCACCCGAGCGGAAACATCCGCGATCACCTCTCGCGGGTCGGCCTCGTCCGCGTGATCGCCGTAGACGAGCACCCGCGCCTATCCCGCCGTGCCGGTGCCCGTCTCGCCTTGGCGTAAATGCGCGTAGGCGATGTGGAACAGCGCGTCGAGCGGAGGCGCATGCATCGCGTGACGGGCGAGCCAGGCGCGAAATCCTTCCAGTTGCTCGGGGCTGGGCGAGACCTTCCAGCGGGCATTCTTGAGCATCCTGAGCGCCTCGAGCGCGCCGACCCCCGAATCCGCAAGGACGCAGAGGGCAAGCAGCGCGCTCCGGCCGATCCCGTACTCGCAGTGGATGAATGTCTTGTGGCCGGCCCGGAGCTGCTCCCGTACCCAGGCGACGCCGTCGTCGAGCATTTTTTGCGAAACGGCGCAACGGTCTTGCGTCGGGAGGTTGAGGAACTCGAGCCCGTTCCGGCGCAGGACCTCTTCGTCGTCGCAGCACTCGCCACGCACGTCGACGACGCGGGCGATTCCCAGCTCGCGAAGAAGCTCCCCGGCCCGTTCCATGGGAAAACGGCCCCCGACCGCGAGCTCAGACGTGACCCAGCTCAGGTCGAGGGCTTCCCTCACGAGCAGTATCTCCTCGTCATCGCCGCGCAGAAATCGGCGAACTCCTCGATCCGCTGAGGGGGGCTCGTGTGGTGGGGGCGCACTCCGCGGTGCTCCGGGGTGAAGCAGTACGTCACCGTCACCGTGAAGGGTTCCAGCGCCTTCATCTGCCGGTCGAACCACTCCAGCGCGCCCGGGCGGAAGGTGTCGGCCCAGGAGAGGCCGGTGCGCAGGTGCTTGACGCCGAGCTTCTGCAGCCATTTGACGCCTTCGTCGAGGCGGTGGTCCTCGAAGTGGAACCACTGGCAGATGCCGAGCTGCGGGGTGTAGTCGGCGAAGTGGCGCAGCGCCCGCTTGGGGGTCATGTCCTCCTTGATGAGCCCCATGTAGAAATGCCGGTAGTACGAGGACCCCTCTGCCTCCCGGTGACGCGTGGTCGCCGGCCAGGCGCGCGGGAGATCGAACAGGCTGTACCAGTGGACCCGGTCCGCCTTTCCAATCACGAGCTCCGCGGTCCGGCGGAGCCCGAACTCCTGCACTTCCTCGGCTCCGAAGGTGGAAACGCCCACCTCGCTGATCCAGAGCGGCTTCCCCGGCACCGCGGCCTCGATCTCGCGCAGCCGCGCGGGCCATTCGTCGATCTGCCAGTGGTTCCAGTCGAGCGGGAAGCCATGCACGGCGATGGCGTCCACCGCGGCGACCGCGCCCTGCGCGTCCATGCGGCGCATGAACGCCTCGTCGATGGGGGAGATGCCGCCCAGGACGCGGGTGAGGCGGGGCGCCTCCGCCTTGACCGCCGCCGACGCGAGCTTCACCATCTCGGAGTACGTCTTCCACTCTGGATCGATTTCGAAGTCCCAGTGGGATTTGTTGTTGGGCTCGTTCCAGAGCATTACCGAATCGATCATTTCGATCCCCTGTTCGGATATACCGCGCCCTCTCCTTGCGGTCTCCCCGCGACGCGGCAGAGCCACACTTCGGCGGACGCGTGCTGGACGATCTCGAAGCCCGACGACCGCAGCATCGCTTCCATTCCCGCGCGGTTCGGCGTCCACCAGTTGGTGGGATCGTGCGCGTACTTCTTCTCGATGAAATGCATCCGCGGCCAGGCTGGATCGTCGAACGGCTCGCGCACCTCGAACGGGTAATCGGGCTGGAAGGCCTTCACCTCCGCGGATCCCCGCAGCATGCATTCGAAGAGCATCAGGTCCGACGCGACGTGCTCGCGGACCAGATCGAGCGCCAGGAGCGGATGCCGCAGGTGATAGAAGACGCCCATGAACACCACCAGGTCGAACTTCTCTCCCACCTCCGCGATGTCGTAGACGGAAAGTTTTCGCAACTCTACGTTGCGGGCGTCCGCGACTTCGACGGCGAGGCGCGCCTGCTCCAGGTACCGCTCGTCGTGATCGACGGCCAGCACGCGAGCGGCGCCCCGCCTCGACATCTCGATGGAGAAGAACCCCGCGTTGCAGCCGATGTCGATGACCGACTTCCCGGTGAGATCGCGCGGCACGGCGTGCTCGATGCACCTCCAGAGGCCCAGCGGATAACTACCGAGGAAATGATCCGGAGCGGTACGGACCCCGTTCAGGTCGAGGTCGTGGAACCAGGGACCGAGCTCTCGAACGCGTGCCTGGATCTGATCGGCATTGAGACCCATGCCCGCAAGCTGCGCATGCGTCCTCCGCCCTAACAACCGGGTGGCCGCACGCAAGGGAAGGTACGGATGCGCGGGCGCGGCCGGCCGCGCAGCGTCCCTGCAAGGGGACTGTCAAATGAAGCAAGGCGCGACGATCCATCCCACGGACGGAAAGCTGGCGGTGCTCATGCCGGGCATGGGCGCGGTCGCCACCACCATGATCGCGGGCGTGCTGCTGGTACGGCGCGGTCTGGCAAAGCCGGTCGGTTCGCTGACGCAGCTCGGAACGATCCGGCTGGGCAAGCGCACCGAGAACCGCGTTCCGCCTGTGAAGGAGTTCCTCCCTCTCGCCGGCCTCGACGAGCTGGAGTTCGGCGGTTGGGACATCTTTCCGGACAACGCCTACGAGACGGCGGCGCACGCCGAGGTGCTGGAGGCGCGGCACCTCGATCCGATCCGCGACGAGCTCCGCGCCATCGCTCCCATGCCGGGCGTGTTCCTTCCCGAGTACGTCAAGCGGCTCCACGGAACGCACGTCAAGCCTCGCGCGAGCAAGGCTGACCTGGTGGAATCGGTCCGCGACGACATCCGCACCTTCGTCCGCGAACGGCATTGCGCGCGCGCCGTGATGATCTGGTGCGGATCGACCGAGGTCTACGTCGAGCCGGGGCCGGTGCACGCGTCGATCGACGCCTTCGAGCAAGGGCTCCGCCGGGACGACCCCGCCATCACCAACTCGCAGATCTACGCCTGGGCCGCGCTCCGCGAAGGGATACCGTTCGCGAACGGCGCGCCGAACCTCACCGTCGACTTTCCCGCCGCCCAGGAGCTTGCGCGGCAGCGCTCCGTGCCGATCGCCGGGAAGGACTTCAAGACGGGTCAGACCTTGATGAAGACCGTGATCGCGCCGGCGTTGAAATCGCGCCAGCTCGGGATCCGCGGCTGGTTCTCGACCAACATCCTGGGCAACCGGGACGGCGAGGTGCTGGACGACGCCGAGTCATTCCGCACCAAGGAGGTCTCGAAGCTGGGGGTGCTCGAGCAGATCCTGCAGCCGTCGCGGAACAAGATGCTGTACGGCGACCTGTGCCACAAAGTCTGCATCGAGTACTACCCGCCCCGCGGCGACGCGAAAGAGGGATGGGACAACATCGATCTCTTCGGCTGGCTCGGTTACCCGATGCAGATGAAGATCAACTTCCTCTGCCGGGACTCGATCCTGGCGGCGCCGATCGTGCTCGATCTCGCGTTGTTGATGGACTTCGCCAAGCGAGCGGGACAGAGCGGGATCCAGGAGTGGCTCAGCTTCTATTTCAAGAGCCCGATGACCGCTCCGGGTTTGTACCCGGAGCATGATCTCTTCATCCAGCTGAAGAAGCTGAAGAACTCGATGCGGTGGATGATGGGCGAGGAGCCGCTCACCCACGTCGGGCACGAGTATTACGAGTAGCGCCGCTGGCTCAGGGGCTGACCGCCGGCAAGAGACCGGGGTCGCCCGTGTTGAGGCAAGTCGGATGGCCGAACCCGCCCGCGCTACGGCCCGTCCCCCCGAGGGGATTTTCCTTGATGTCGAAGATGATGTTGTCTGGCCGGGCCGGGTCGCCGGAGACGCCGCCCACTGCTGCCAAGGGGGGTGATACCGAGGCGCCCAGGTGATCGAGGCCGAGCAGGTTCCGCACCCGCCAGGCTATCGAGTGATCGGCGCAGGACGTGTCGCCGCTCACACCCACTCCACCGAGGAGCTTGTGCCCGATTGCATAGAGACCGAGACCGCCTCCGAACACGTTGACACCGCCGATCCGGCCGCCAACCATCGGGTCCTTCTCGGAACCATGGAACTTGGGCAATCCGGCATAC
>JBJMQD010000152.1:0-3127 GCA_045802855.1 Myxococcales bacterium
GAAAAGCCCGCTCGTGCACTTGAGGATGTTGGCCTTGTGGACGAGCGTCACCTTCCGGCGTCCCCGCGACTTGGCGTACTGGAAGGCGTACTCGACGATCCGCTCGCTCCCTTTGCGGGTGATGATGCTGATCGACTCGGCGGCGCTCCGCTCCTCGTCGATGAAGTGCTCGACGCCCGAGTACAGCCCCTGGGTGTTCTCGCGGATCACCACCAGGTCGATCCCGGTGTAGCGCGTCTCCACGCCGGCGAAGCTCCGCGCGGGGCGGACGTTCGCGTAGAGGTCGAACTCCTTGCGCAAGGCGACGTTGACGCTCCGGTAGCCCTCGCCGATGGGCGTCGCGAGCGGGCCCTTGAGCGCCAGCTTGGTCTCGCGGATCGATTCCAGGGTGGCCGCCGGGATGGGGGTTCCGTGGGTGGGAACGGCACCGGCGCCCGCCGCCGCCCGATGCCATTCGAGCTTCACGCCCGCCGCCTCGATCACCTCGACGGCCGCGCTGACCACCTCGGGCCCGATCCCGTCGCCGGGGATCAGTGTGACCGCCGTCGCCATGGGGCGCGCCTTGTAGACCCGCTAACGCGGTACTGCAACCTCGGAAGGCGCCGGGGAAAGCCAGAGTGCGCCGAGGAGGAGGAGCATCTCGATTCCGACCAGCGCCGTGGAGAGAAAGTGGAGCCGGCCGAACTCGGGGCCAGTCGACTGGCCGAGCGCGCGCAGGGCGTGGATGCGGGGAGTGACCCAGGCGAGCGAGCACAACGCGCAGAGGCCCGCCGCGAGGACCGGGGCGACGGCGATCCGCGCGCGGGCGAGGCCGGTGCGGGCGAGGGCGATCGCGCAGAGCGCGGCGACACCGGAAAGCACGAGGGTCATGCGATCGAGCTGCGCGAGCATCCGGCCGACGAGATCGGCGGCGGCGACCCGCTGCCAGCTTCCGGGCGGCAGCGAGGCGATGTCGCGAGGGAAGGCAGCCGGGGCCGCGACCACGGCCAGGAAGAAGTCCCCGCCGAGGAGCAAGGCGACCGCGAGGCGGAAGAGATAGGCGAGGAGGCGGGCCATGACGCGGTTTTTTGCGCTACCTTGCCCGGGCGTGCAAGGAAATGAAATAGCGCCCTTTCGAGATGGGCCGCGCGAGCTGGCGGATCGGGTGAAGCGGAAGGCCGCCTCGCTCGGCTTCGACCTGTGCGGAATCGCCCGTGCGGAGCGGGTCGATCCGGCCAGATTCGATCGCTGGATCGAGCGGGGCTGGGACGGTCCGGCCATCGCCTATGTCCGCGAGCGCCGCGCCGAGCGGCTCGACCCTTCGCTGCTCCTGCCCGGGGCGCGCTCCGTGGTCGCGCTCGCGGCGAGCTACGCGCCAGACCTGCCCGAGACTCCCGCAACCGGTGAGTTGCGCGTCGCGCGCTATGCGCAGGGGCGCGATTACCACAACGTCGTGTTGAAGCCCGCTCGCAAGCTCGCGGCATGGTTGCGAGAGGACCTCGGCGCCCGCGTCTATTGCGAAGTCGATACCGGCGCGGTGCTGGAGAAGGAATGGGCGCAGCGCGCCGGCATCGGGTGGATCGGGAAGAACGGCTGTCTCATCCATCCGCAACTCGGGTCGTGGCTCCTTCTCGGCGCGCTCGTCACCGACCTCGATCTGGCCACGGACGCGCCGCATCCGGACCGGTGCGGCGAGTGCGTCGCCTGCATCCCTGCGTGCCCGACCGCGGCAATCCCGGAGCCGCGCTACGTCGACGCGCAGCGGTGTCTCGCGTACCACACCATCGAGCACCGCGGCCCGATTCCCGGGGAGCTTTCGCGAAAGGCGGACGGGAGGGTATTCGGCTGCGATGCCTGCCAGGAGGCCTGTCCGTGGAATCGCCGCGCTGCGGCGGGAAAGCTGGTCCCGCTGCGGGCACGCCCCGAGCAGCGCGCGCTGTCGCTCGTCGAAACGCTAGGCCTGACGCACGAAGAGGCGAGAGCGCGATTCACCGGAACGCCTCTCTTACGCGCCGGCCGGGACGGACTCGTGCGGAGCGCGCTGGCCGTGGCGAAACGGCCGCTCGCGCCCGAGGTGCGAGAGCTCGCGCGGAAACTGCTCGAGGATCCCGCGGAAGGAGTCCGCGTCGAGGCCCGCCGCGCGCTCAGCGCGACGGAAGGGTGAGGACGGCGCCGTTCAGGGCCTCCGTTTCCGGAGCGAGCAGGAACGCGATCGCCTCCGCCACGGAATCGAGCGACACCCAGCGCGCCGGATCGACACCCGGCATCGCCCGCTGGTTCTCCTCTGTCCGCAGCGTTCCCGGCGCGACGCAGTTGCAGCGCACGCCGCTCTGCGCGCCCTCCTCGGCGATCGCCTTGGTGAGCGCGATGACCGCGGCCTTGGAGAGGTTGTAGGCGGCGGATCCGGACATTCCTGCAAGTTGCGCCGCGGTGATCGACGCGACGTTGACGATCCGCCGCGCTCCGCGCCGCAGCGCTTCGCGCGAGACGACGAACGCGCTCTTCACGTTGAGCGCGATCATCTGATCGAAGGTGTCGAGAGAGGTCTCGGCGACCGCAGACCCGCCCTTCCATCCGCCGGCGCAGTTGACGACGCCAAAGACTGGCCCTACGCCCTCGAACGCCTGAGCGACGGACGACTCGGACGAAAGCTCGGCGACGCGCACCTCGGCCTTCACCCCTAGCTTCTCCGCGAGCGCCGCGCGGGACCCTTCCTTGTGGACGAGCGCGACCACGCGAGCGCTTGCGAGGAGCTTCCGGCAAACGGCCGTGCCGAGGTTCCCCGAGGCTCCGGTGACGAGGATTTTGCCTTCCATTTCGTTACCTCCTGCGGAAACCCGCCAGGTAGAAGCCGTCTGTGCCGTGGCGATCCGGCAAAAGTTGCACGTCGTGCTCGCGCGCGCCGAGCCCCTTCGCGCGATCCGCTCCTAACAACCCGGAGACGGGTTCCGGGGCGAATCCCGGATGCGCCGCGAGGAAGGCCTCCCGTACCTGCTCATTCTCCGCCCGATTGATCGAGCAGGTCGCGTAGACGAGCAATCCCCCCGGCCGGACCAGATCCGAGTAGCGCGCGAGGATCTCGCTCTGCCGCGGCGGAAACGTTTGCACCTCCTCGGGCGTGAGACGCCAGCGAGCGTCGGGGTTGCGG
>JBJMQD010000266.1:0-10228 GCA_045802855.1 Myxococcales bacterium
GCCACTGGCGCGACCCGGGCCCGCATGGCGGAGCTCGCGCTCACCGACGCGGCCCGGGTCCTTCGCGGTGAGCGGCCGCTTCATCCCGTGAACGAGGTCGCTCCGTGAAATCGCACACCCGCTATCTGGAGATGAACGTCCCGGCCCGCGACGGTCGCCGGAAGAAGCGGATCTGGTGAAGGTCATCGGCACGTTAGGCGCGGAACAGTCGCCGCTTACTATTGTCTCGGCCGCCAGAAGCGGGCGCACCCAAGAGCCCCGCGGCGGCACTTCGGTCCAGATACTTCCACGTCTTCGCGCGTCGCGGCGCCGCACCCGGATGGAATCGAGGACGTCGAGCGGGAACCCGCGCGATGTCGGAGGGGGCTGCTAGCGTTTTCTCCATGCTCGAAGCCGCATCGACGCCCGACGCTCACGTCGCCGCGCTCGCGAACGTTGCTGCCATCCTCGAGTGGCCGCTGCCGCGCGAACGGGATGAGAGCGTTTGCCACGAGGCGGCACGCGCGGTGGATGCGCTCCTCGTTCGCGTGGCGCGAGGACGCGGCGCGCTCGACCTCGCCGTCGGCGAGGCTCTCGACATGCTGGGGAGCCGCGTGGTCCAGCTTGGCTTCTCCGGCCTCGGCGACTACGCGCGAGAACGGCTCGGCATCGCCGCGAGCACGGCGCAGAAGATGGTGCGGTTCGCGCGACGGCTGCGCGAACGGCCGCTGTTGCGTGCAGCGGTCCGGACAGGCGAGGTGACGATGCGCGCGGCGGAGGCGATTCTGCCGCGGGCCGTTGGGGAGGATGAAGCGGCGTGGGTCGAGCGCGCGCGGCACCAGACGGTCCGCGCCCTCCAGGCGGAGGTGAGGAGCGACGGTGTCGCGGGCCCGGACGACGATGACGAGACGTGGCATCGCACCCGCGCGCGGATGTCGCCCGAGCAACGAGCGGTGTTCGACAAGGCAATGGATTTCGCGCGAGAGGGACTCTGCGCCACGGCGCCCAGATGGGAGCTCGCCCGCGGAATCTGCGAGGAATACCTGGGCGTGCATCCGCCGCCCGAGGGCATGCCCCAACACGCCTTCGCCACACCTGGTGAGGAGCTCGACGCAGTCAAGGAGTGGCTCGAGACGGAGTCGGAGAATTGGGCATTCCTCGATCGACCGGAGCCGGTCGAGGTGCCTGATCTCGATCCCGACGCCGGGCGCGATCCGCGGGCTCTCGATGCGGAGGTGCGCAGGCTCGCCGAGCTACGCAGCCGGTCGAGGTCTGGGCGCCGCGCAGCGTGGCGGCGCTGATCGCGCTCGCTTGCAGCGCCGCTCGCAAGGCGGCGGGCCGATGGATCTCGACGGGGGAGTGCCTCGCGAAAATCGCGCAGCATTTCATCGACGTCTGGGAGCCGCTCCTGCGGGTGCGGAACACGCTCCACAGGAAGGTGCTCGAGCGCGATC
Source organism: Myxococcales bacterium (assembly GCA_045802855.1). Classification (GTDB taxonomy): domain Bacteria; phylum Myxococcota; class Myxococcia; order Myxococcales; family 40CM-4-68-19; genus VBKO01. Next base: position 1,434 of record JBJMQD010000266.1, read on the forward strand.
GGTTCCTCTGCCAGGTACCCGGTTGCAGCAGGGCCGCTGATCACGCGCACCACATCCGGTACCGGTCGCGAGGGGGAAGCGACGACTCGTCGAATCTAACCTCTCTGTGCGCGGTCCATCACCTGCAGGGCGTCCACATGGGCAGGATCCGCGTTTCGGGCTCGGCACCCGACCGGCTCCGGTGGGAAGTAGCAACTCCCGAGGGGTGGGTGCCGATGACCTGAACCATGCGCCTCACGGAGCGAGCGAGGTCACCACCAGATCGTCGAACGGCACCCCCGCGATTTTCGCGAAGAGCCCGGGTTGTCCCGCGCCGGCGATCCGCTGCGCTGTGGTGTCCTCGACGGTGAGCCTCAGGACACCGTCGATCGAGGCCGTCAGCGTCACTGGACCCGTCCCCTGGACCGAGAAGCTGTATTTCGCGAAGGTGCTGAAGATCCCGCTCGCGATCTGACCGAGGACGGTCGTCACGCCACCGCGCACGCGCCGGATCTGCAGCGCGCCGTTGGCGGTGAACGCCATCTCGTACCGATCGCCATTGGGCTGCGTACGAAGCGTGAATCCCGCCTCGGTGGCGAACGTGTTGAACACAGCGTCGAGGCGGCAATCGAGGCAGCTCACCCCCGCCACGACCGCCCGATTGCCCGAGCTCAGTCCCGATACGCCGAAGCCCTTCGTCGTGATCCACACTCCCTGGGCCACGCTCCATTGTGGACCCATCGTGTGGGGATCGACGCGGTCGAAAGCGTCGGAGAAGAGGACCCCGCCGGTGCCCGGTGGAGGCGGCGGTGGAGGGGGCGGAGGCGGCGGGCTGCTGCCGACGGCAGGGTTCTTGCCGAAGACGATGCCCGCGTTTCCGCCGGTCCCGGCGTCGGTGGTGTCGCCGAAGATGCAGGGAACTTGCGCGAGCGACGAAGGCAGCGTCTCCACCGCCGCCGGGTACCCTTTGAAGCTACGCGTATCCCGCAGGACGACGGGCGGCCCGATCGTTCCGCCGCGCAACACCCGGTATACGAATCGGTAATCTAAATTCATCGTGACCGGATGGTTGTAGAAGATGAGCAGTGAATCGCCGATCAGCGTCACCGCAGGCTGCGTCGCCCAGTCGACGGCCCCTTCCAGGAGCGTTCGCGGGCCCCAGGTGGCTCCGTCGAAGTGCCGATAGAAGAGGCGGATGCTCCCGTCCTTGTAGACGAGGTGCAGCCCTCCGCGCCCGTCCGCGACGGAGCTCAGCGCGGCGCCGTGGTAGATGCCATCCGGCAAGGCCGTCACCGCCGTGCTCCAGCTCGCCGGATCGGCCGCGTCGTCGTGGAAGCGCATCGACCCGACGTCCGGGGCTCGATGGGTGCCCCAGAGGAACATCAGCCGCTTGCCCAGGTGGACGAGGCGTCCTCCCCCGCGCGCGGCCGTCACCGCCAGATCGGGAAGGCGCGTGAACGACGCGCCGCCGTTCGTGCTCACCGAGATCGCGGCCCGGCTGCTCCCGTCGGGCTTCAACTCGAATGCCTGGACCCAGATCCGGCCGGCCGAATCGCGGGCCAGGAGCCCTCGATAGAAGGCAGTGGAAGCGGAAGCCGAGTCGAACACGCGCACCGCGGGTCCGGGCTTCCAGTCCGCGGCGCCGTCGAATCGCCACCACTGGAAGAAGACGTCGTGTGCCGCGGACCCGCTCAGCGACGGGCCCTCGTAGGAATAGACCATGGCGATGTCGTTCCCCGACACCAGGACGTCGACGGTATCGCGGTCGGTCCGCGTGTCTTGAATCGGCGCATAGTGGCGCCACGTCGTACCCGCGTCATCGCTGCGGAACCAACCCAGCATGTGGCCTTGCGCGCCGTCCTGCTGCAAGGCGAGAAGCAGCGTCCCGGCGGGACCGACCCGGACGAAGTGGCGCGCCGACGGAAGCGTGAGGGCGTTGCCGCCGACGATGGGCGCGACGGACCCCGCGGCGAGGAGGAGAGCGAGCGCGAGCATGGATGCTTCTCCAAGGTGAGAGCGTTCGTTCGGTGGAAATTTAAGAGGAGCCGGATTGGCGGACATCCGTGGACCGGGCGACCCGGAGCGCGGGGGAGGGGTCGAACGGTCGATTGCGCGGCCCCGCCGGGAGGCAACGAGCGGCCGATCGCGTAGAGTGCCGGCGCATGCAAGCACCACCGGTCGCGGAATGGACCCTGCGTGCCGCCGCCACCGGGATCGTGCTGGGCCTCGTCTTCGGCGCGGCCAACGCCTATCTCGGGCTGCGCGTCGGATTGACCATCACCGCCTCGATTCCGGCGGCGGTGATGACGGTCGCGATCTTCCGGCTGGCGGGCGTCCGCGGCAGCATCCTCGAGGCGAATCTCTCGCAGACCATCGGGTCCGCTTCGACCTCGCTCGCGAGCGGCACCATCTTCACCATTCCCGCGCTCTTTCTCTGGGGCGCCGCCCCTCCGTATCTGCAGGTCGTCGCGCTCTGCTTCCTGGGCGGGGTACTCGGGCTCTCCGCGATGATCCCGCTCCGCCGGCTCCTCGTCGTCGGCGAGCACGCGAATCTGCCGTACCCGGAGGGAACGGCTTGCGCGGAGGTGTTGCGCGCGACGACCGCGGAACATCCGGCGGGAGGACGATGGATCTTCTACGGCATGGCGGTGGGCGCCGCAGTGAAGCTGGCCGTGTCGCTCGCCTTCCTTGTCCCGGGAGATCTGAGCGTCGCGCTTCCGGTGCTTCCTCGCGCCCAGCTCGCCATCGAGCTCGCCCCGGCGCTCCTCGCGGTCGGGTACATCCTCGGATATCGCCAGTCGGCGGTGCTGGTCGCGGGAGCGCTGGTCTCGTCGCTCGTCTTGATTCCGCTGATCTCCTTCTTCGGATCGGGTCTTTCCCGGCCGCTCTATCCCGAGACCACGAAGCTCGTCGCGCAGATGAGCGCGGGGGAGCTGTGGTCGCGGTACGTCCGCTACATCGGTGCCGGGGCGGTGGCCGTCGCCGGCATCGTCACCGTGGTGCGCAACCTTCCCACGATGACCTCGGCATTCACGGCCGTCGTGAAAGGAATGCGGACGACGCGCGAGGAGGCCGGCGCAGGCGCTGCGCCCGTCGCGGGCCGGGTCGCGAATCCCGAAGCCGACAGGGACCTGCCGGGTAGCTTCGTCGTGGCCGGGATCGCCGCCGTGGTCCTCGCCTGCGCGTTCGTCCCCGGCATCTTCTCCGGACCGCTTTCGCCGGTGCAGCGGCTCGTCTGCGCCGCCGGGGTCGGCATCTTCGGACTTCTTTTCGTGGCGGTCGCGGCGCGGATCGTCGGAATCGTCGGCGTCACTTCGCAGCCCACCTCCGGCATCGCGCTCGTCACGCTGCTCGGCACGGCCACCGTGTTCGCGGCCTCGGGGTGGACGAGCCTGAGCGACCGTGCCGCTGTCCTCACGGTGGGGACGGTGGTGGCGATCGCGGCCTCGAAAGCGGGCGACATCTCCCAGGACCTGAAGACGGGATGGCTGGTAGGGGCGACCCCGCTCCGCCAGCAACTCGGCCAGCTCCTCGGAGCCGCGTTCGCGTGCTGGGCGGTGGCGGCGACGGTGCTGCTCCTGGGAAGCGCGTACACGTTCGGCTCGCGCGAATTGCCCGCTCCGCAGGCCACCTTGATGAAGACCATCGTCGAAGGCGTGCTCGCCGGGGCGCTTCCCTGGGGACTCGTCCTCACCGGCGGCGGTCTCGCCATCGCCGCGATCCTCTGCGGCGTCTCCGGGCTCGCGTTCGCGATCGGCGTCTACCTGCCGCTCTCCTCGATGATGCCGATCTTCGTCGGCGGCTGCGTCCGCGCTCTCGCCGACCGCGGCGCCGTGCCGGTGCGCGAGGGAGAAGCGGACGGCGGCATCCTCGCCGCTTCCGGCCTGGTCGCGGGCGAGGGGCTCGCCGGCATTCTCGTCGCGGCGCTGATCGCCTTGCGCGCGGTCCCGAGATCGATCCCGCCGCGGCTTGCGGGAGGGGTAGGCGAGGCGGGAACGCTTCTCGCCGTCGGACTGCTCTGCTTGTTCCTCGCTCGGGCGCGGCGTCAGCGGTCCTGATCGAGCCAGCCAAAGAGCAACCCGAACATCGGAGCGACGAGGATCCAGGTCACCGCCTCTCCGCGGATCGACGGCGGCTGCGTGGCGAACAGCTGGGTGGCGGTCATGGCAAGGATGACCACGGCGGCTATCGCCACCCCCCGGCGGCGCCGGCGGCCGAGCCGCCAGTACAAGGCGATTCCCGCCCCGACGAGGACCGCTTCCAGGAGGATCGCGACGGGCAGGACGCGCCACAGCGAGAGGCCGATCATCGGCTGCCCGTAGACGAGGGGAAGCTCGGGCTCGTGCTCGATGGCGTCGAGCGGCCAGTGGGTGAACACGGCGAGGCCGACCGCGTTGCCCGCCTCCGCCCCGTAGCGCTTCTGCACGATGGCGAGCGCGACGAGCGCCCAGGATACGGCGGCGAGGAATCCGTGCGAGACCGGAAAATCGAACTGCAGATAGTGGAGGATCGGGTAATCGTCCGGGATCTTCACCTGCTCGAGCCCGGCGAGGACGAAGACGCCGAGCAAGGAATCGAGCAAGAGCGCTCCGGCGACGAGCTTTCCCAGCCCGACGCCCGGCGCCGCCCTCTTCACGATCAGTGCCGCCCCGACGTGGCCCGCGAACACGGGCGCGGACTCTACTCCTTCTTGTTCGGAAGCACCGGTTCCGTGTCGGCGTACGCGGCGACCGGCTCGGAGAGCAGATCGCTGTTCGCCGCGGCGCCCGAGAGATCCGCCGCCCTGCGCGCTGGGCGCGAACGGCGAGGCCGCGCCTCCGCTTGCATCACCCGCTCCGACGTACGGAGGAGCGAGTCCGGAGTGAGGCTGATGGAGTCGATCCCCTGCTCCACCAGGAATTCAGCGAAATCGGGGAAGTCGCTCGGCGCCTGCCCGCAGATGCCCACCTTCTTCCCGGCCCGCCGTGCGGCGTCGATGATCCGCGCGCAAGCCTGCCGGACGGCGGGGTTGCGCTCGTCGAACAGCGGCGCGACCAGGGCGGAGTCCCGATCGACGCCCAGGCAGAGCTGGGTCAGATCGTTCGATCCGATGGAGAACCCGTCGAAGATCTCCGCGTACTCGTCCGCCAGGAAGACGTTCGAGGGCAGTTCCGCCATCACGTACACTTCCAGACCGTCCTCGCCCTGGACGAGCCCGCCTTCGCGGAGCACCTCGAGCACCCTGCGACCCTCGTCGGGCGTGCGGCAGAACGGAACCATGATCTTCAAATTCGAAAGGCCGAACTCCTTGCGCGCGCGGCGGATGGCCCGCGCCTCCAGCAGGAAGCCCTCCTTGTATTCCGGATGGTAGTAGCGCGACGAGCCGCGCCACCCGATCATCGGATTCTCCTCGGTCGGCTCGAACTGCCGTCCGCCGAGAAGCGTCGCGTACTCGTTCGATTTGAAATCGGACAACCTGAGGATTACCGGCTTCGGGTAGAACGCGGCCGCGATGACCCCGATGCCTTGCGACAGCTTGTCGACGAAGTACTCCGTCTTGTCGGCATAGCCGCGGGTGACCTGCTCGACGTCGCGTTTCACCTCCGGCGAAAGCCGGTCGAACCGGGTGAGCGCGAGCGGATGCACCTTCACCCAGGCCGCGAAGATGAACTCCATCCGCGCGAGGCCCACGCCGTCGTTCGGCAGCATCGCCACCTGGAAGGCCTGCTCGGGACTTCCCACGTTGAGCATCATCTGCGTGCGCGGGCGGGGGAACTGCGAAGGATCGAGCTCGTCCACCTCGTACTCGAGGGCGCCCCGGTAGATCCGCCCCTGCTCGCCTTCGGCGCAGCTCAGCGTCACCGTCTCGCCATCCGGGATGCTCTTCATCGCATCGGCCGTTCCCAGCACGGCGGGAATGCCCAGCTCGCGCGCGACGATGGCGGCGTGGGAGGTCCGGCCGCCCCGTTCGGTGACGATGCCGGCGGCCATCTTCATGACCGGTTCCCAGTCGGGATCGGTGCTTTCGGTGACCAGGATCTCGCCCTTCTCGAATCTGGCGAACTCCGTCGGGCTGGCGATGACCCGGGCGCGCCCGACCGCGATCCCCTCGCCGACGGCGAGACCCTGGGCGAGCGCTTCACCCTTGCCGGTGAGCCGGTAGATCCGCAGCGCCTTCTTCTTGCGGTTCGAGTGGACCGTCTCCGGCCGTGCCTGGAGGACGAAGAGCTCGCCGGTCTGGCCGTCCTTGCCCCATTCGATGTCCATGGGCGAGTCGGTGCCGCGGCGCGCGGCGTAGTGTTCCTCGATCCGGACGGCCCAGCGGGCGAGCTGCAACACTTCCTCCTCCGTGAGGGAGGAACGGGAGCGCATCGCCTCTGGAACCGGCTCGAGCGTGGTGAGCTTCTCGGGCGAGGAGCCGTAGACCATCCGCTGCTCCTTGCTCCCTACCGTGCGCCAGACGACGGAGGAGAAACCCGCCCGCAGAGTCGGCTTGTGCACGTAGAACTGGTCGGGAACCACCTGCCCCTGCACGACGGCTTCGCCGAGACCGTAGCTCGCGGTGACGAGGACCATCTCGCGGTGCCCGCTCTCCGGATCGAGAGTGAAAATGACACCGCTCGCGGCGAGGTCCGAACGCACCATCTTCTGCACGCCGACGGAGAGGGCCACCTGCGAGTGATCGAACCCCATGTCGGCGCGGTACCCCATCGCACGCGCGGTGAAGAGACTCGCGAAACAGCGCCGGACCGCGTCGAGCACCGCCTGCGGCCCCTGGATGTTCAGATACGTGTCCTGCTGGCCGGCGAAGCTCGCGCCAGGCAGATCTTCGGCGGTTGCCGAGGAGCGGACGGCCACGTCGGCGCTCGCCACCTGGTAGCGGGCGGACAGCCCGGCGTACGCCTCCAGCGCTTCGTCGGCGATCTCGTCGGGCAGGTCCGAGCCGAGGATCATCTTGCGGATGCGCGCCGCCCGATCGACGAGGTCCTGCAAGTCGTGCCGGCGCAGGCCCGCGAGCAGGTGCCGGATGGGCGCCTCCAGATCCGCGGCCCTGAGGAATTCCCGATAGGCTTCCGCGGTGATCGCGAATCCGTCGGGGACGCGAATCCCGAGCGGCGAAAGCTCGCGGATCATCTCGCCGAGCGAAGCGTTTTTCCCACCGACGAGGTCGACGTCCGAGAGGCCGACCTCTGAAAACCAGCGAACGAAGCGCATGCAAGCCCCCTGAAGGACCGAATGTGCGCACCGCGTCTTCGTGCGTCATCCGGGTGATTTCGGAGAGCGAGAAAGGCCTCGGTCTTCCTGCAAAAAGGCCGCCCGGTGTCCACGTTGCGTGTCGCGGAGGGAACACATCTTTGGAGGACCAACAATGAAATCGCGGTGGTTGACGCTGATCCCCGCCCTCGCGCTCGCCGCCTGCTCGCACATGGGTGGCAGCAAGAGCGAGAGCACCAGTCAGACCTCGAAGGCCCAGACGCAGGCGTCGTCCGCGTTCCAGAAGGCGGCCGACGCGCAGAAGCAGGCGAACGAAGAGCAGTCCAAGGCGGAGCAGGCGCAGCAGGAAGTGACTGCCGCGCAGAAGGCGCTCGCGGAAGCGCAGGCCAAGGCGCAGGGCCAGCAGGCGAAGGCCGAGCAGGCCCAGCAACAGGCGCAGCAGTTGTCGCAGCAGGCGCAGCAGGAGGCGCAGAGCTCGCAGCAGCAGGCGCTGCAGTACCAGAAGTCCGAGGCGAACACGCGCCAGACGCTTCACCAGGAAAACCAGAAGTCCTGGTCTCAGGCCCGGAACATCAGCGGCAAGGTCTTCCAGGCTTCCTCGGATTCCCTGAAGGTCCGTGCCGGCGATCGCGACATGAACCTCCAGCTCAGCGACTCGACCGCGATCACCGTCGACGGGAAGTCCTCGTCGGCGCAGCAGATCCAGCCGGGTAGCGACGTGCGCGCGTCCTACCAGATGGTAGACGGCCAGGCGCAGGCGCTGAAGATCGACGTCAAGTCCAGCCAGGGCTCGTCGTCTTCCGGCTCCTCCAGCTCCGGATCTTCGGGCTCGTACGGTTCCTCGAGCTCCGGATCGGGAAGCTCGAGCGGCATCTCGAGCCCGAGCAGCAATTCCAGCTCGAGCGACCAGAGCAGCGATCAGGGCTCCAGCTCGAACCAGAACTCGACCGGGTCCAGCTCCACGCAGCAGCGGTAGAGCGGCACGGCCGCGGCGACCAGGCTTGGCTGCTATGCCTTGCCGGTCGCCGCGTGCACCATCTCCTCGATTCGCGAAAGACCCGTCTCCACTTCGGCGAGCGCCGGCCCGAAGGAGAGGCGCGAATAGCTGCGGAATCGAGATGCGCGGCGGCTCCTGCGCTTGCCCGGATTGACGTCGAAGAACTCGCCCGGGACGGTGATGACCTTGCGGTCGAGCGCCTCCCGGAAGAACGCCATCCCGTCGTTCAGCGGGGGCGGAAGGCTCGCGAGGTTCCCCCAGACGTAGAAGGTCCCGTCCGGAGCGCGGTCGGCGCGGATGCCGAGCCGATCGAGCCGGGAAAGCATCCGGTCGCGCTTCTCACGGAACATTCCCTGGATCGCCCGCGTCTCCTTGTCGACATGCTCCGCGGTCAGGAGCGGGATGGCGGCGCGCTGCAAGGGCTTCGTGCCACCGCCGTCGAGGAACGACCCGGCGCTGGCGACCGCCTCGATGACCGCCTTCGGCGCGACGGTCCAGGTGACGCGCCACCCCGGATAGCGCCAGTTCTTGGTGAAGCCGTCGAAGATCACGATCGGGTCGCGGTCGACGTCCTCGACGTAGCGGGCGGCGCTCTCGATGGGAAGCTCGCCGGGGCGCACCGTCC
>JBJMQD010000360.1:0-15829 GCA_045802855.1 Myxococcales bacterium
AGCGACCCCGAACGTCCGAACAGCTTCGTCGCGAGCGCCTGTGCTCGCGCGAAGACACCTATAGCCACCCCCAGCCCCATCCCACCCCCTGTCCGGTTCGGGAGTGAACGTAAGCCTCGAGCGCGCCAGCGAGAAGGAGGAGCGGGCTTTGCCTGCGACGGGCGCAGCCCGAAGGGCGGAGCATCCAAGGAGGAGCGGGCTTTGCCTGCGACGGGCGCAGCCCGAAGGGCGGGGCATCCAAGACGGGCGGTCGCTTGCATGCCCGCGTGATCTGGTCATTTCACGGCCGGATCGGGGTCTTTGGTCACCCCTGCCGGCGAAGCGGGCGCTCGAATCCGCTCCGCACCTGGGTTATCCAAAGAGGTCCGAGGAACCGACGACATGGCCGACCCCGTATCCAAGAACCAGTTGCTCCAGACCGCGCGCAAGAGCGTGCCCGAGATCACTCCCGCCGACCTTGCCCGGGAGATTTCCTCGCGAAAGCCGATCCTGGTCGACGTTCGCGAGAAGGACGAGATGGACGCGGGCATCCTGCCCGGCGCGCGCAAGATTCCGCGCGGCTTCCTCGAGCTTCGCATCGAGGAGGCGGTCCCCGAGCGCGACGCCGACGTCGTCCTCTATTGCGCTGGCGGGACGCGAAGCCTTCTCGCCGCCCGGACGCTGCAGGACATGGGCTATTCGCGGGTCCGCAGCCTCGCCGGCGGATTCGGCGGGTGGAAGAGCGCCGGGCTTCCGGTCGAAGTCCCCTTCCGGCTCACCGACGCGCAGCGCAACCGCTACAGCCGCCATCTCCTCATCCCGGAAGTTGGCGAGGCGGGGCAGGCGAAGCTGCTCAAGTCGAAGGTCCTGCTGATCGGGGCTGGCGGGCTCGGGTCTCCGGCCGGCCTCTACCTCGCCGCCGCTGGCGTCGGCCGCATCGGCATCGTCGACGACGACGTGGTGGACGAGTCGAACCTGCAGCGACAGGTGCTCCACAATACCGAGCGGATCGGCACTCCCAAGACCGAGTCGGCCAAGCAGACCATCGCGGCCCTCAATCCGGACGTGACGGTCGACGAGCATCGCCTCCGGCTGACCCGGGAAAACGCCATCGAGCTGTTCAAGAACTACGACATCGTCGTGGACGGCAGCGACAACTTCGGCACCCGCTACCTCGTGAACGACGCCTGCGTGCTGCTCGGGAAGCCCAACGTCCACGGATCGATCTTCCGCTTCGACGGTCAGGCGACGACGTTCGTGCCCGGCAACGGGCGCCCCTGCTATCGCTGCCTCTTCCCGGAGCCGCCTCCTCCCGAGCTTGCTCCCTCGTGCCAGGAAGCGGGAGTGCTCGGCGCTCTGCCCGGAATCATCGGGCTCGTGCAGTCCATCGAGGCCTTGAAGCTCGTCCTCGGCAAGGGTGAGCCTCTCGTCGGAAGGCTCCTGCTCTACGACGCCCTCGAGCAGCGATTCCGCGAGGTGAAGTACGAGCGCGATCCGGCCTGCCCGGCGTGCGGCGATCACCCGATGCGGGAGCTCTTGCCCGAGTACACCGAGGCGAGCTGCGCGGTGGCTCCCCGCCGCGCGACCGCTTGAGAATCGCGCTGCGAAACCGGTAGTGTCTCGACCCTCTGCAAAAGGAGGGTCACACCATGCGGATCGCAGCGCTCTCGGTACTAGCAGGGATGCTCGTCTCGGCGGCGGCGGTGGCCGCGCCGGCGAAGATCGTCAAGAACGACTACACCATCGACTCCGTCGATCCGGGCATCCGCCTCTTCGTCCGCAGCAAGATGGCCGACGGACAGAAGGAGTTCACGGACGACAACATCGTGCTGTTCGTGCACGGGGCGACCTTCCCCTCGACGCCCGATTTCGATCTCGAGTTCAAGGACTACTCGTGGGCCGACTACATGGTGAACCACGGGTACGTCGTCTACATGTTCGACAAGCGCAACTATGGCGGGTCCACGCGCGAGAAGGCGATGGACGAGCCGGCCGCGAACAACAAGCCGGTCTCCCGCAGCTACCAGGTGATCCGCGACATCTCTGCGGTCGTGGACCACATCGAGAAGAAGCACAACGTGAAGAAGGTCACCCTGATCGGCTGGTCGTGGGGGGCGATGACCGCCGGGTATTACACGTCGCTGCATAGTGAGAAGGTGCGCAAGCTGGTCCTCTACGCCCCGCTCTATTCGTATACGAAGCATACGAACCTGGGTTCGGGCTCGGGCCTGCAGGACAAGCGCAACCCGGGCAATTTCAATTATGCGATGGGCGCGTATCGCCTCGGTAGCGGCGAGGCCAACCAGAAGCGCTGGGACGGCGAGATCCCGGTCGCCGACAAGACCCAATATCGGGAGCAGGCGGTGGTCGACGCCTTCAACGCCGCCGCCCTGGCGACGGACCCCACCTCGAACACGCGCAATCCGCCGGCGCTGCGCGCGCCCAATGGCGTCCTCGAGGATTCCTTCTACCAGGCGACGGGAAGGCCCCTCTGGAACGCGGGGAGCATCTTCGTGCCCACGCTGGTCATCGCCGGCGAGGACGACACCTGGAGCTTCCCCGAGGACCGCGAGGGGCTGATGCGCGATCTGACGAACGCGCCCCTCAAGAAGAACGTGCAAATCGCGCACGCGACGCACTTCGTGCTGTTCGAGAAGCAGCGGGGAGTGTTCTTCCAGGAGATCCTGGATTTCCTGAAGGGCACCCAGACCGCGTCGCGCTGAGAGGAAACGAACCGGCTACGCAGCGACGTGAACGTGAACCTGAACGTGAACGGCAGTCACGAAAAGCCGTTCACGTGCACGTTCACGTTCAGGTGCACGAAAAGCAGGCGCTAGCCGTACGACTTCTCCTGCTTCTCCTGCTCTTCCTTGCACCGGATGCACATCGTCGTCACCGGTCTCGCCTCGAGACGCTTCACCGAGATTTCCTCTTCGCAGATCTCGCAGATGCCGAAGGTGCCGCTCTCGATCCGCGCAAGGGCGTCGTCGATCTTCTTGAGGAGGAATTTCTCCCGATCGCGCAGCCGGAAGACCATGCTCTGCGCGTACTCCGACGAAGCGAGGTCGATCTCGTCGGGCAGGTCGTCGGTGTCGAAGGCAGCTTCCTCGTTCAACGTCTTGCGGGCCTGCTGGAGAAGACTGCGCTTCGACTCCTCGAGGATCTTCTTGAACCGCTTGAGGTCCTTCTGGTTCACCTGCGCCCCCAAGAGTCGTTGTTGCGCCGCCTGCGAGTTGCTGGCCATTGCGTCTTCCCCACCCGTAAAAAAGAGGCGAAAGTTTAGGGAGCAGGTACAGTCCCGTCAAGACGCGATCAGACGCAAAGAGCATGCCCGACACGAAGCTCGACCGGGAATTCTTGAAGACCATCCTCTCCCTCGCCGCGAGGGCGGAGGTGGACCACCTGCTCTTCGTGTCCGACACGCCTCTCTCGCCCGAGATGCTGCGTGGCAGGCCCCTGAAGAAAAAGCTCGTCTACGCGGTGAGCGAGGAGCAACTGGCGGCGTCGTTGCGCCGGCAGGGGTACACGTGCGTCACCGTCCCACCCTACGACTACTCGCGGGTCGAGAAGGTAAAAGTTGCGCTCGTCGCGGCCATGACTGCGAACGTTCTTGCCGATGGCGAGAACGTGCTTTGCCTCACGGGTCGCAGCGGTGCCCGCATGCCCGACACCCTCATCCGCCTGCAGATCGGTCGCGGGTTCGAGGAGAAGGGGGCCATCGACACCATCGGCCTGGGCGCCGAGTTCAGCTCCCAGGTGGTCGAGGCGATGGTCTCGCTCGCCATGGCGATCGGCCACGAAGGATTCGAGGGTCACCCGATCGGCACCATCTTCGTGCTGGGCGACTCGACGGCGGTGATGGAGCAGAGCAAGCAGCTCACCATCAACCCGTTCCAGGGCATGAGCGAGGCGGACCGCAACGTCCTCGACCCCACCATCCGCGAGGCCTTGAAGAACTTCGCGGTCCTCGACGGGGCCTTCGTCATCCGCGAGGACGGCGTCGTTCTTGCCGCTGGCCGCTACTTGCAAGTGGGAGGCACGGCGTCGGATCGCGACGGCGTCGATCTTCCCCTCGGGCTCGGTGCGCGCCATGCCGCAGCCGCCGGCATCACAGTCGAGACGCGGGCGATCGCCGTCTCGGTCTCCCAGTCCTCGGGCACGGTACGTGTTTTCAAGGAAGGAAAGGCCGTCCTCGAACTGCAGCAGGTAGCACGCCGGTCCTGATGCTATAGACGACGCGATGTCACGGGCCGACCGATATCTGCGAGCCTGCAAGCGCGAGGAGCCCGACTGCACTCCGGTCTGGTTCATGCGGCAGGCGGGACGATACTTGCCGGAGTACCGCGCGATCCGATCGAAGGTCGGATTCCTCGAGCTCTGCAAGACGCCCGACCTCGCCGCCGAGGTGACGATCCAGCCCGTCGATCGCCTCGGCGTGGACGCCGCCATCCTGTTCAGCGACATCCTCGTCGTCTCCGAGGCGATGGGGCTCGCGCTCGAGCTGGAGGACAAAGGGCCGCATTTTCCCGAGCCGCTGCGATCCCGCGCCGACGTCGACCGGCTCCGCGTACCCGACCCGAGGGAATCGCTCGGGTTCGTGCTCGACACCATCCGCGAGACGAAGAAGCGCCTCGCGGGCAAGGTCCCGCTGATCGGGTTCTGCGGCGGCCCCTGGACGCTCGCGGCGTACATGATCGAAGGGAAGACGTCCCGCAGCTTCGAGAAGGCGAAGGCGGCGCTCCTCTCCGACGAGTCGCTCGCCTCCGCGCTCTTGACCAAGATCTCCGACGCGCTCATCGCCTACCTGCAGGCGCAACTCGACGCGGGCGCCGACGCCCTGCAGATCTTCGATTCGTGGGCGGGTGCGCTCGCCCCCGACGACTACTCGCGGATCGGGTCCCCGTACATCGCGCGGGTCATACGGTCCTTGCGCAGGGAAGGCCAGCCGGTGACCGTGTTCGGGGTCGAGACGGGCGAGCTTCTCGGCGCCCTCGCCGGCACCGGCGCCGACATGGTCGGGGTCGACTGGCGCGTTCCACTGTCTGACGCGCGAAAACGGACGGGCGACGGGGTGGCGCTGCAGGGAAACCTCGATCCGGCGAGCCTGTTCCTGCCGGAGCCGATCCTGGAAGCGCGGGTGAAGCGCGTCCTCGACGATGCGCGACAGGCAGGACCCGGGCACGTCTTCAACCTCGGTCACGGGATCCTTCCCACGACGCCGCCGGAAAATGCGCGGTTCGTCGTCGATCTCGTCCACCGCGAGACCGCCCGGGAGTAGCGGTCCCGGATCAGCCGGACTGCCGGGCGGACATCCGCTCCGCCGTCCCTTTGCCCGCGGCGGGAAGGTTCGCAACTTCCTCTCAGAGATTCTTTCCGAGAGGAGTTCACGATGCGCAAAGCGCTCCTGTTCCCACTTGCGGCGATGATCGGCGCTCCCGCCCTGCTCGCCCAGTCGAGCGGCACGGGAGCGGGCGGCCGTCCGATGCCTCCCCAGACCCAGCCTGGACAGACACGCGCCACACCCGGGCGGACGCAGACCTCTCCTTCGAACGGCACGCCGGGGGCCGCGCCCGGAACGACGGGGGCTGCGCCGGGAACGACGGTAGGCTCGACGCCGACCACCCCCGGCGGCACCGAGACGGGCGCCGGCGTGATACCCGGCGGCGGCGTGCAACCCGGCGCCGGCGTGCAACCGAATGGCGCCCCCTTCCCGCCAGGTACCAGCATTCAAGACGTGCCGAATCAAAACCCGGGCGTCCGCGTCCAGGACGTCCCGAATCAGGGTGCTGGCGCGGGCGGCGGCGCGTCCGGATTCGCCGATGGCGGAACGGCCGGCGCCGCGGTGAGCGATGCCGGCACTCCCGGCATGGCTGGACCGGCGAATCCCGCTCCCGGCATGGCTGGACCCGCCGGCCCGACTGCCGGCACGGCTGGACCGCCCGGCTCCCCCACCGGCCCGGGATCCGGCACGGACGGCGGGACGCCAGGTACCGTCGGCCCCCGATAGCGAGCAGGGGCCCGACGGCAAGGACGGGGCCCTGCACTTTCCCGGCGGCCGGTCAGGAGCAAGGTTTCCAGCGGACCAGAGAGCGTCCGAGAAGAGGAGAGACCATGAAACTGAACGTGACCCTGCTTGCCGCGGCGCTCGCGCTCGCGCCACTTACCTCCCGCGCCGACGACCACAAGGGTTCTCGAGGCGATCGGGCCACCGCGGATCAGCCCAATCAGACGATGAATCGCGACTCGACGATGAAGAGCGGCGATTCGACCATGAAGAGCGGCGATTCGAGCATGAATCGCGACGCGAACATGGATCGCAACAAGGGCCAGATGAGCGACCAGATGGTCCTGCGCCATCTCCACCACGCCAACATGGAGGAGATCAAGGCGGGCCAGATGGCGCAGAGCAAGGCCTCCTCGCGCGAGGTGAAGGACTACGGCCGGACGCTGGTTACGGATCACCAGCAGGCCGACAAGCAGGTCCTGGCGATGGCCGACAAGATGCACGTCGACATGAAGAAGATGGACATGTCGGACATGGATCATTCGGGCATGGACCATTCCAAGATGGACCACTCCGGCATGGACCACTCCAAGATGGAGCACTCGGGCGACCACTCCAAGATGGAGCACTCCGGCAGCATGGACCATTCGCAGACCGCGAGCGCTGACCGCTCGGGCAGCGACAGCTCGCAGATGTCCGGCATGGACCATGACAAGATGAAGGTCCACCAGGCCAAGATGGACCAGCTGCAGAAGATGTCCGGCAAGGAGTTCGACCAGGCCTTCCTCACCATGATGACGAACGGCCACGATCACGTGATCGACATGGTCAAGAACGCGCAGTCGAACGCGAGCGGCGACCTGAAGAACATGCTCGACCAGATGCTGCCCACGCTCGAGCGCCACAAGCAGATGGCGCAGGATCTGCAGAAGAGCGTCGGCAACACCGCCTCGACGAAGTAAACGCCTTCCTGGGACCCGAGGCCGGTGCGACTACTCGCGCCGGCCTTCGTGTTTGCACGCTCTGCTGCTACAAACTGCGGCGTGACGGGCGTGCTGCTCCTCAACCTCGGCGGGCCCGACTCGCTCGACGCGGTCGAACCCTATCTCGTCAATCTCTTCCGCGATCCGTTCCTCATCCGCCTCCCGATCAGGGGCAAGCTCCGCGACGTCTTCGCGCGCTGGGTCGCGCGGCGCCGCGCTCCGCACGTCCGCAAGCTGTACGCCGAGATCGGAGGGCGGTCGCCCATCGAGCCCATCACCCGCGCGCAGGCCGGGCTGCTCGAGAACGAGCTCGGTCCGGGCTACCGCTGCTACGTCGCCTTCAGCGCCTGGAAGCCTTACATCCGCGAAGCGGCGCAAAGAGCGAAGGACGATGGCGCCGAGAAGCTCGTCGGAGTCTCCCTGTTTCCCCAGTGGTGCAGCGCGACCACGGGATCGGTGCTGCACGATCTGAACCTCGAGGCGAAGCGGCTTGGGCTTCCCGTCCGCGCCGTCGAGAGCTATCCCGAGGACCCGGAGTATCTGGACGCGCTCGCCGCCACGGTGCGGCAAGGGCTGGAACGTTTTCCACCCGCGGTGCGTCCTGCCGCGCACGTCGTCTTCAGCGCCCACGGCGTGCCGGTGAGCATCATCAAGAAGGGCGACCCGTACGAGAAGGAAATCCGCGCGACGGTGCGCGGCCTCGTTGCGAGGATGCCGGAGGGCCAGCCCTGGTCGCTCAGCTTCCAGAGCAAGGTCGGACCGGTGAAGTGGCTCGAGCCCGCCACCGCGCAGCACCTGCCCGCGCTGGCGCAGAGCGGCGTCAAGAACGTCCTCGTGGTGCCGGTCGCGTTCGTCTCCGATCATATCGAGACGCTGCACGAGCAGCGGATCCTGCTCCGAGGCATCGCGGAGGCCGCCGGGATCGAGCGCTACGAAGTCGCCGACGCGCTCAACGAAAGTCCCCGCTTCGCGCGCGCCCTGGCGCGGCTCGTGCGCAAGGTGGAAGCCGCGTGAACCCCTTGATCGTGGTCGGCGCTGGCGCCGCTGGGCTCGGAGCGGCGTACGAGGCGCGCCGGCGAGGCGTCACGGCCCTCGTCCTCGAGGCGGCCGACCGGGCCGGCGGGAAGCTGGGAACGGACGAGCAGGAGGGATTCGTCACCGAGCGCGCCGCCCTCGCGCTCCTCGACAAGTCGGGGGATCTCGGCCAGCTCTGCACGGAGCTCGGACTGACCCGCGTGCACGCGAGCTCTGCCGCGAAGGAGCGGTACGTGGAACGCGACGGCACCGTCTACGCGATGCCGCGCGGGCCGGGAGATTTCCTGAAGACGGGCTTTCTGCGGGGGGGCGAGAAGCTGTCGCTCTTCGCGGAGCCCCTCCGGCGACGATCGCCTTCGGACGTGTCGGTGGCGGGCTTCTTCAAGAAGCGGCTGGGGAAGGCCGGCTCGTTTCTCGGAGACACGATCCAGACCGGAATCTACGCCGGTGACCCCGACTCGCTGGAGATGGCAACGGCCTTCCCGCAGCTCTTCCAGCTCGAGCAGCAGCACGGCAGCCTCCTGCGCGGCCTGATGAAGACGCCGCGCGGAAAGCGCGCCGGGCTGTCCTCGTTCCGGCGCGGCCTGCAGGAGCTCGTCGACGCCCTCGCGAAAGCGGTCCAGCCGGGTTTGCGCCTCGGTACGCGCGTCGCCGCCATCGAAGGACACGGCGGGTCCTTCCGCCTGCACCTCGAGGACCGGACAGGTCGTGCGGAGCTCGTCGCGGAGAAGCTCGTGGTGGCGCTCCCGGCACCGCAAGCCGCGGACGTGCTCTCCGCCCTGGCGCCCGACCTCGCGGAGCGTCTGCGCGCGCTCGCCGCTGCTCCCATTTCCCTCGTGCACCTCGCGCTCCGGCCGGAAGACATCGGCCCTGTGCAGCACGGATTCGGAATCCTGCGGCCGGGGCGGCCGCTCGTCGGCGCCCTCTTTCCGGCCTCCCTCTTCCCCGGGCGTGCGCCGGCGGGAAGCGTCCTCCTGTCCGCGCTGGTGGGCGGCGCCCGGAACGTCGATGCGGCGGCCCTGCCCGATGCCGACCTCGTTAGCCTGGTCCGAGCCGAGCTGAAATTGGCGGCGCAGCCGCGCCTCCTGCGCGTGGTCCGCTGGACCCACGCATTGCCGCAGTATGTCAGGGGCCACGGCTCGCGGATCGCCGAGATCGAGACGCTCACGGCAGCACGCCCCGGACTCGAGCTGGCGGGCGCCTTCTACCGCGGCGTGAGCGTGCTCGACTGCCTGCGCGACGGCGCCCGGGCCGCCTCGCGCCTCCTCGCCGCCTGACCTATCCAACGCTTGCAGGCCCCGGAACGCCGCCGAGGGGGTCTTTCATGCTAAATGGGCCCTCCAACCATGGACCACGGTGCGCCGTCCCCGGCGCCGAGCAGCGTCCCCCCACCATCGCAGCCGCCGGAGGAGGAACCTCAACTTCCGCGCACGCGGTGGCAGAAGCTCATCCGGGCGCTCCTCGGCGGGCCCAAGGACATCCTCGACCCGCAGCTCTTCCAGCACATCGCGCTCGCCGCGTTCCTCGCCTGGGTAGGTCTCGGCGCCGATGGGCTCAGCTCCTCCGCCTACGGTCCCGAGGAAGCGTTCAAGAACCTCGGCTCGCACCAGTACCTGGCGGTCTTCCTGGCCATCGCGACGGGCGTCACGGTGCTCGTCATCTCCGCCGCCTACACCAAGATCATCGAGCACTTCCCGTTCGGCGGCGGCGGGTACGCGGTCACCTCGAAACTGCTGGGACCGAACGCGGGCGTCGTGAGCGGCGCGGCGCTCCTCATCGACTACGTGCTCACCACCACGACCTCGGTGGCGGCGGGCGGCGAGGCGGTGTTCAGCTTCTTCCCGCGCGAATGGCACTCCTGGAAGATGCCCGTCGAGTTCGTCGTGCTGGTGCTCCTCACCATCCTGAACCTGCGCGGCGTGAAGGAATCGATCCAGTTCCTCATGCCGGTGTTCCTCACCTTCCTCGTCACTCACGCCTTGCTCATCACCGGCAGCATCGGGCTGCACATCGGCCGCATCGACGACGTCGCGCGCAGCATCGACACGGGGTTCCACAACGACATCTCTTCGATGGGGCTGATGGCGCTCGCGCTACTCTTCCTGCGCGCCTACTCGCTCGGCGCCGGAACGTACACGGGCATCGAGGCGGTCTCGAACGGCCTCTCCATCATGCGCGAGCCGCGGGTCGCGACCGGCAAGCGGACCATGGTCTACATGTCGACGAGCCTCGCGATCACGGCGGGCGGCATCATCCTCGGCTACCTCCTCGTCGGGGTGCAGCACGTCGAGGGCAAGACCATGAACTGGACGCTCGCGCAGCTGCTCGCGGGCGACCTGCACATGGCCGGGGCGCCCATCGGGCGCATCTTCGTCATCCTCACCATCGCCTCGGAAGCGCTGCTCCTCTTCGTCGCGGCGCAGGCCGGGTTCATCGCCGGGCCGCGCGTGATGGCGAACCTCGCGCACGACTCGTACCTGCCGCACCGGCTGAGCGCGCTCTCCGACCGGCTGACGATGCAGAACGGCGTCCTCCTCATGGGCGGGACGAGCCTCTTCATGCTCGTCTACACGCAAGGCTCGGTCGATGCCCTGGTGGTGATGTACTCGATCAACGTCTTCGTCACCTTCGCGCTCAGCCAGGCCGGGATGATGAAGTACTGGCTGCGCCCCGACACGCAGCTCAAGTACGCCGACTGGCGCGGGTCGATGGTGATCGCGGTGCTCTGCTTCATCCTCTGCACCTTCATCCTCGTCATCAACGTGTACGAGAAGTTCTTCGAGGGCGCCTGGGTGACGGTGGTGGTGACGGGAACGCTCATCGCCCTCTGCCTCGTCATCAAGCGCCACTATCGGGGCACCTTCGCCCGCCTGAAGCGCCTCGACGCGATCATCGACGCGCTCCCCTCCTCGGGCCCCATCCGCGAGCTACATCTGGAGAAGAAGAAGCCGACGGCGGTGCTGCTCGTGAGCGGCTTCTCCGGCCTCGGCATCCATTCGTTGTTGACGATCATCAAGCTGTTCCCCCGCTACTTCCACAACGTCGTCTTCATGTCCGTGGCCGTGGTGGACTCGGCCACCTTCCAGGGCGTCGAGGAGGTGGACCGGGTGCGGGAGGAGACCGAGCTCGCCCTGCAGAAGTACGTGGACCTGGCCCGGCGCATGGGGATTCCTGCCGATTTCAAGAGCAGCATCGGGACCGAGGCGGTGGCGGAGTGCGAGCGGCTCGCCACCGAGGTGGCCCGCGAGTACGAGCGGAGCATCTTCTTCTCCGGGAAGCTGATCTTCGAGCGGGAGCGATGGTGGGACCGGCTCCTCCATAACGAGACCGCGTACTCGATCCAGCGCCGGCTGCAGTTCGCCGGACTGGCGATGGTGGTGCTGCCGGTCAGGGTGCTCGAGTAGCTTTCAAGGCTGGGCGGGGAGCGTGTACCGCTGCGCGATCGCCGCGCGGATCTTTTCCCGCGACTGCTTGGCGTCGAGGGCCCGGTCGCGCTCCACCACCTCGGCGTCCCGCGCCAGCTCCTCGTCCTTCACCTCGGTGCGGAACCACTTCGAGTAGTCCCCCTGGCGCAGGTGGTGCAGCCAGGTGTCGTCGTCGACTCCCGCCGCCAGCTCCCCGAACTGGACCAGATTGGGCGCGCGCAGGTTCAGCTTCTTCTCCGCGCCGCGGAAGTAGAAGCTGCGCTCCGGCCCCAGATCGCCTTCCGCGTACTTGCGCGCATGCCGGTGGTGCCTCGCGTTCGTCCGTGCGAGGCGGATGGGCACCTCGTCGCCGCTCCCGCGCCGCCACAAGAGCGCCTCGCCACGCTCGAGGGTTCGCGACGAGGCCTTCGCCGGAAGGCCCACTGCCTTGCGGAACTCGGCCGCCGTCTTCCCCGCGTCGACACCCACGGAGACGACCATCTCCAGCTGCTCGAGCAAGGGCCGCGCGAGGTTCTGCGGAGCCAGGGTGACGAGGACCACCCCGGTCAGGTCCTGCGGCAGGACGTCCTGGGAAGGTCGCGAGGCCGGCGGAACGAGGTGATGGGCCTCGTCGAGAACGATGAAGTGGGGCCGGCCCGAACGCGCGCGAAGGTCGGCGAGACGCGACAGGAGGGCCGAGCAGAACCTGCCGCGGTCGTCGAAAGGAACCGCGACGAGATTGACCACGATCTGCTCGTCGGGCTGCGACAGCGCGTGAACCACCTCGTCGACGGTCGGCGCCCGCTTCGGGTCGCCAAGCTGGACGGTGCGCTCGAAGGCGACCCAGTCGCCCTCGGGATCGAAGACGCAGCACTGGTAGTCCGCGTCGAGGAGCCGCTCGACGAACCCTTTCACGGCCGTGCTCTTTCCGCTCTCCGTGGAGCCTGCGAACAGGAGCGGGCCGGCCGCCGGCGGGATCGCCACCCTCGCGCCCTGGAAGGTTTCGCCGAGCAGGATGTCGCGGCGGCCCGGACGGCCCGAGAGAGCGGAGCGCAGATCGTCTTTCACGAGCTGCTCGAGAAGCTCGAGGACGCCGTCCTCCGCGTGACCCTTCATCACCAGATCGGCGCGGTCCTTGAGGGCGGGGAGCGCGTTCCCCACCGCGACGCCGCACTCGCACTCGGCGAGGAAAGCATGATCGTTCTCCGCGTCGCCCACGCCGACCACGTTGTGCGGCGAGAGCTTCATCTCCGCGAGCGCGAGCTTGAGCCCCGTGCCCTTGTGCACGCCGGCGGGAAGGACCATCACCGCGCCCTTGTTGAAGATGATCTGCAGTTCCAGCCCCAGCCGCCGGATCTCCTCGATGACGAGGGTTTCGTAGGGAACGCGCGTCGCCACGATGACGCGCCCGACCGTGAGCGGCGTCGCACCGTGCCGCCGCAAGCTCTGCGCGAACTCGGGCGGAGGCGTCTCCGCTAGCTTCTTCTCCTTCTTCGTCGAAGGCACGTAGAGGAGCGCGCCGTTCTCCGCCACGATCGCATCGAACACCGCATGTTCGGGGAAGACCTGGACGAGATCGTCGAGGTCGCGGCCCGTGACCAGGAGGAGCTTCCGGCCGCTCGACTTGACGTGCTCCAGGGCGGCGAGCGTGCGCGGCTCGATGACCCCCTTGCCGGCGAGCGTCTCGTCGTAGTCGGTGGCGAAGGCGACGAATCGCACGGACGGGAACCTGCGCACGACGCGGACCTTCGTCAGCGTCGGGCTGACACGACGTGCAGGTGGAACCGGACGGGGCCGCCGCTCACCTCGGCGAGCAGGTCCGCCTTCTGCTGCGCCGACCACACCTCGAGCTCCGCTCCCTTCTCCGCCCAGACGTCGATGCGCAGCGCCGCGCCGCGCCGGGAGACTTCCAGGCGCCTGACTTGCCGGCGGTGACCGCGATCGAGGCCGTCGGCCACCCGGAGGATGGCGGCGAGCCTTCGCACCACGAGGCGCTCTCCAGGCGTGAGGATCTGGAAGACGTCGTGACGGTCCTTCGGGACCGATCGGCGGTGATACCGCGCGATGGTGGCGATGAGCTCGCGCTCGCGATCCGTGAACCCGGGCAGGTCCGCGTAGAAGAGCAAGTAGTAGCTGTGCTTGTGGTGGCGGTTGTAGGAGACGAACGTGCCCACGTCGTGGAGGAGCGCGGAAGCGTGCAAGAGAGCGCGCTCCTCGGCGCCCAGCCGGTGCACGGCGCGGAGCTGATCGAACAGCGACAGCGCGAGCTGCGCGACCTGCTCCGCGTGCGGCTCGCGATAACCGCAGCGCCGTCCGAACGCGCGCAGCCCCTCGACGACGGCGTTCTCCTCATGCAGTCCGGCGGCAGGCGCCCGGACCACCCTGCGCACGAGGTCGGCCATCAACCCGTCGCGCAGGCCCCGCGCCGTGACCTGCATCTCCTCGACGCGGAGCTTGCGCATCACGCCTTCGAGGATGGCGGTACCGGCGTAGACGGTGTCGATGCGCGACGGATCGACGCCCATCTTCTTGCGCTTCTTGACGTCCGCTGCCCGCAGCTTGTCGAGAACGCCTCGCACTTCGGCGTGCGACACGGGCCTCGAGCTGGCGGGCGCTCCGGAGATCGCGTGCGCGAGATTCGCCACTGCCCCGGTGGTGCCGGCGGCGCCGATCATCCGCCGGTGCTTGCCGATGAGCACCGGATCGATCTGCAGCACGGCGTCCTCGACGGCCTCCTCGATGAGCTTCGCTTCGCGCCGCGCGATGGGGTCGTGCTCGACGAAGAACTCGGTCAGCCGCACCGAGCCGAGCTGGAGGCTGATGGCGTTCTCCGGCTCCTCGCCCCGGGCGGAGATGATCTCGGTCGATCCGCCGCCGATGTCGATGAGGAGCGACCGATCGCTCGCGGGCGCGCCCTGGAAGACCCCCAGGCAGACGAGGCGCGCCTCCTCGGCGCCGCTCACCACCTCGATGTCGATTCCCGCTCTGGCCTTTGCGGCCTTGAGGAGCTCGTCGCGATTCGACGCTTCGCGCACTGCGCTCGTCGCCACCGCGCGCACCTCGGTCGCCCCCGCGGTCTGGGCGAGCTTGGCGAACCGGCCCAGCGCATCGGCGCAGGCGTTGATGGACTCGGGGGAGAGGCGCCCGGTGCGGAAGACCTGCGAGCCGAGCCGCACGGGGGCGCGATCCTCGGCGCGGACCTCCAGCGTCCCGTCAGGCTGCGCCGAGGCGATCTGCAAGCGGACGGCGTTCGAGCCCATGTCGACCACCGCCAGCGTCTTCGGAACGGCCCGCCTCATGTCATGCGGAAATCGACTACGGACGGAATCGAGTCGAGCACGGCGACCGGGCGGGGAGAATAGTCGGTATCGAGGTGGACGACGTACGCGTCGGGAAAGCGCCGCTTGTAGCCGTTCACGTGCGTCGGCTCGTTGTCGAACGCGCAGGCGAGGCCGCGCATGTGGACGAGGCGCTCATGGCAGATCTCCTTCCAGCGGTCGTCGTCGTCCTCGAGCTTCGGCTTGAGCCAGAGTTGCACCGTGGCGACGCTCTGGGGCGCGGTGGCGGCGACGATCTCGGGCATCGGAAACCCGGCCCGCCGGAACGCGGCGAGGGTCCCCTCTTCCATCTTCGCGTGGCGACCGGTGATGTAAAGGACGTGACCGCCGCGCTCGACGACGCGCTGGAGATACTTGCGCGCCCCCGGCACCGCCTCGTCGTGTTTGCAGTACTCGCTGGTGAAGAAGCGCTCCAGCCAGTACGCGCGGAGATCCTGGTGGCGATCCTCGATCTCCGCCGGATCGAGTCCGCACAGACGCATGGTGTCGCGCAGATCCCAGGAGACGATCATCCCGGGC
Source organism: Myxococcales bacterium (assembly GCA_045802855.1). Lineage (GTDB taxonomy): Bacteria > Myxococcota > Myxococcia > Myxococcales > 40CM-4-68-19 > VBKO01. The sequence goes on from JBJMQD010000360.1 coordinate 15,263, forward strand.
TCGCAGCGAGCGAGCGCCTGGCTGCCGCGCTCGCGACCGAAGTCGCGCACGATGCGGGCCTGCCGCGGCTTGTTGGTGAGCAGCGTACCGTCGAGATCGAAGGCGCCGGCCGGGCGCTCGGGCCGGAGGGCATCGAGGGCGCCCGAAAGGATGCGGCCCTTGTCTGCCTCGATCGCGCGGGCTCCGTAACGGAGCGTTCCGGTCACGCCTGCTCAGTACCAGACAGCGGAACAGGTGGGAACGGCGCTTCCCCACCGCTCGGAACTCGAGGCGGACGGCTGGCAGCCCGGCACGACCGGGTAGGCCGCTGGCCCGCTGCTAGCAAGGAGCCCAGGACCCGTTTGCGCCCGAGGTGCCTGGCATGCGTGGGTGGAAGCGGCTGACCGGCCGGCTGGCGTTTGCGACAATCCTCGGAATCAGCATTGCCGTCGCGTGCTCGCGCGGCACCAGCACCGGACCAGCGTCCACCTCACCTCCTTCGAGTGACGCGGGCCCGGATGCGGACGGCGGCGTCTTCCCGCCCGCGACGGACGGTGGCACGCCCGACGCCGGACCACCGCCAAGCAG
>JBJMQD010000366.1:0-5750 GCA_045802855.1 Myxococcales bacterium
GCCAGAGCGGCGGCCGGCACGAGCAGGGCGGCGAGGACTGTTCTTTTCATATCGGCTCCGCGGAGAAGGACGACAGTGTAGAAGAGAAACATGAAAGCGCTAGTCCTCGCAGGCGTGACCCTGATCTCTGCTGCCGCCTCCGCGGCGGCTCCGTATTGCGCGGTCTATCAGAGCGGCCGGCAATGCAAGTACTACACGCTGCAGGAATGCCGGGACGCCGCCGGAACCGCCGGGGTGTGCATCGAAAACGACAAGGAACGGCCGGCAGAGAAGAAGGGGTCGGGAAACGCCCCCTTCTGTGTCGTCACCCGAGACGAGAGCCGATGCTGGTACTACGACGAGCAACGGTGCCGTGAAGCGGCCGCTTCCGCGAACGCGGCCTGCGTTCCGAAGGGCTAACGGATATCAGCCATCCCCTTCGCGGCGGTGCGCTCTGTCCCGGCGCGCAGATGGACCGGCTCCTGCACCTTGCGCAGCCTCATGTTGAGAAGCTCCACCGCGAGCGCGAACGCCATGGCGAAGTAGATGTAGCCCTTCGAGATGTGCTGCCCGAACCCCTCGGCGATCAGCACGACGCCGATGAGCAGCAGGAACGAGAGGGCGAGGATCTTCACCGTCGGGTGCCGCTCCACGAAATCGCCGATCGCCCCGGCGGACACCAGCATCACCACGACGCTCAGGACCATCGCGGTGATCATCACCCAGAGCTCCGTCGCCATTCCCACCGCGGTGATTACCGAATCGAGCGAGAAGACGACGTCGAGAATGAGGATCTGCGCGAGCACCGTCCCTGCGGCGGCGGGAGCGGCGGCCGGCGACCCCTGCGACTCTTTTCCTTCGAGCTTGGCGTGCATCTCGTGCGCCGCTTTGGCGACCAGGAACAGGCCGCCGGCGAGAAGGATCAGGTCCCGGCCGGAGAATTCGTTTCCGGCCACGGTGAAGAGCGGCGCGGTGAGCTGCATCAGCCAGGAGAGCGTGAACAAAAGACCGATCCGGATCACCAGCGCGAGCGCAATGCCGATGCGGCGGATCCGCTCCCTCTTCGCGGCGGCGACGCGAGCGACCAGGATGGCGATGAAAACGATGTTGTCGACGCCCAGAACGATCTCCATCCCGGTCAGCGTGAGGAGGGAGATCCAGGGAAAGGAATCGGACATGCAAGTCTCCAAGCCTACCGCTGGGCGAAATGCAATTTGGACCATCGTCCAACGCTGATCAATGGAACAGCGCCGAGCGCGCGGCTTCCTGGATCGCCTTCACCGCGGGATGCGTGACGCGACGCTGCGCGGAGATCGCGTAGAAGCGCGACCGGACCTGCGGCGCGCGGCCCACCACCTCGACGCCGTACCGCCGCGCCACGTGCTCCTCTACCGCGGTGGACGACGGAAAGAGGCCGTCGCCGTCCTCGCCGAGGGACTCGAGAAGCGCGTTGTCCGCCACCTCCGCCACGATGAGCGGTTTCACGGACAGACCCTCGAACCAGGCGTCGAGCGATCGCCGCAGAGCCGTGTCCTGCGTCGGGAGAAGGAACGGCGCTCCGTCGAGCGATTGCGGAAAGCCGCGTTTGTACCGGGAAGCGAATCGCGGTGCCGCGAAGATGGTGACGCCGCTCTCGCCGAGAAGGTGTCCGAAAGCGCGGACCGCCGACCCCTGCGGCACGGGTCCGTCCGACAAGATCAGATCGAGGGTGTGCCCCGCGAGCCCTGTGAGAAGCTCGTCCGGCGACGCCTCGGAGATCACGAGCCGCACCTGAGCGCCTCTCGCCGGAGCGAGAAGCTCGCGAGCGACGAGCTTGGGGAGCGCGTCCACCACCCCGATGCGAAGCTTTTGCGGCCGCCCCGTCGGACGGCCGCGCACCACGTCGAGAAGCTCGCGGCCGAGGCCGAAGATCTCGTCCGCGTATCCGTAGACGACGCGTCCCATCTCGGTGGGCTCGAGGGAGCGGCCCTTGCGCTGGAAGAGCTTTTCGCCCAGCGACTCCTCGAGCGTGCGGATCTGTGCGCTCAGCGTCGGATGCGAGAGCCGAAGCTTTTCCGCGGCCCGGGCGATTCCGCCTTCGCGAACGGCTGTCCAGAAGTACAGGAGGTGGTGGTAGTTGAGCCAATCCATGTCGAGGAAATCTACAGGATGTGAGCTTCCGAAGGAGCGCTCCTGCGTTGGCACGTCATGGACGCCCTGCGGGGGGTTGCCGCCCCGCCTCCGCGACCCTCTATTCGGGCATGACGCCTGCCCGGCGATCGATCGATGTGACCGGCGTAGTGCAGGGCGTCGGCTTCCGTCCGTTCGTACACGGGATCGCGTCTCGGCTCGGCCTCGGCGGCTGCGTGCGAAACCGTGCGGGCGCCGTCCACATCGAGGTGGAGGGAGCCAGGGAAGCGCTCGATCGCTTCGTCGAGGAGCTGCGCACGCGCGCTCCGGTCCTCGCCCGGCTCGACGAGATTGCCGTCTGCGAGTCGCAGCCGAGAGGAGAATCGCAGTTCCGCATCGAGGCGAGCGACGAAGGAGCGGGCGAGGCGGTCGTTCCGCCGGACGCCGCCACTTGCGACGACTGCCTGCGCGAGTTGCTCGATCCCGCAGACCGCCGGTACGGCTATCCGTTCATCAACTGCACCAATTGCGGGCCGCGGCTGACGATCATCGAGGGTGCGCCGTACGATCGCGAGCGCACGACGATGGCGCGCTTCCGGATGTGCGAGCAGTGTCGCGCCGAGTACGAGGATCCGCGAGACAGGAGATTCCACGCCGAGCCCGTCTGCTGTCCCTCGTGCGGGCCGACGCTGCGGATCGCTCCTGCGCAGACCACCGAGGACCCGATCGCGTTCACCGTTCGCGAGCTCGCGCGAGGACGGATCGCGGCTATCAAGGGAATCGGCGGATACCATCTCGCCTGCGACGCGCGCAGCGACGAGACGGTGGCGGAATTGCGCAAGCGCAAGGCGCGCGATTCCAAACCGTTCGCGCTGATGGTCAAGGGCGTCGCCCAGGCGGAAGCGCTCTGCCATCTATCGGCGGAGGAGCGCGCGCTGCTCGCCTCGCCGGGGCGCCCGATCGTGCTCCTTGCGCGGCGCTCTGGCGCTCGCGTCGCGGCGGCGGTCGCTCCGGGCGGAAACCCGCGCCTCGGCATCATGCTCCCCTATGCGCCGGTGCATCATTTGTTACTTCGCTCGTTCGACGGTGCCCTGGTGATGACGAGCGGCAATCGCTCCGACGAGCCAATCGCGCACGAGGACGAGGATGCATTCCGGCGCCTCTCCGGGATCGCGGACTTCTTCCTCGTGCACGACCGGCCGATCCACACGCGTTGCGACGACTCCGTCGTTCGCGTGCTCGACGGTGCCACACTGCCGCTGCGACGCGCGCGAGGATTCGCCCCGCTGCCGCTCGGGCTACCGATCCCGCTGGCCTCGCCAACGCTTGCGGTGGGAGGCCAGCTGAAATCCGTGTTCGCCCTCGGGACCGCGGGGCGCGCGTTCCTCAGCCATCATCTCGGCGACCTCGATCACTTCCCGGCCTATCGCGCGTTCGCCGAATCGATCCCTCGTTACCAGAAGCTCTGCCGGATCGAGCCGAAGCGGGTGGTGCACGACCTCCACCCCGACTACGCGTCCACCCGCTGGGCCGAGAGATCGGGCCTTTTGCGATTCGCCGTGCAGCACCATCACGCACATTTCGCCAGTTGCCTCGCCGAGAATGGAGAGCGCGGCGAGGCGATCGGAGTCTGTTTCGATGGCACCGGCTACGGCCCCGACGGCACCATCTGGGGCGGCGAATTCCTGGTCGGCGGAGCGCGCTCGGCGGCACGCGCGGCGCACCTGCTCGCCCTACCGATGCCCGGCGGCGAGGCCGCGATCCGGGAGCCCTGGCGGATGGCCGCCTCGCACCTTCGCGCCGCCGGCGAGCAGCACGCCTCGGTTCCCGGAGGCGGCCCTCTCACCTCCAGCATGGGCCGGCTTTTCGACGCCGTGGCCGCGATCGCGGGCACCCACGACGGGCGGGTGGATTACGAAGGAGAGGCCGCGATCGGGCTCGAGTGGCGCGCGACGGGAATCGAGCCCGAGGATGCATACCCGGCGGAGCTCTTCGAGACGGGCGATGCTCTGGTGCTCGATCCCCGGCCGCTCGTCCGAGCGGTTTCTCGCGACAGGGCCAGAGGCGTTGCGCCACAGCGGATCGCCCGGCGGTTCCACTCCGCCGTCGTCTCGTGGGTCGTGCGGACTTGCGTGCTCTTGCGCGAGCGCACGAGAGTCCCAACCGTTGCCCTGAGCGGCGGTGTCTTCATGAACGCCATCCTCGCGCACGAATGCGCGGCACGGTTGGCGGTCGAGGGCTTCCGTGTGCTGCGGCACCGGCTCGTCCCCCCAAACGACGGCGGACTGTGCCTCGGGCAGCTGGCGGCCGCCGCGGCCCGCGACGCGGGCGAGGAGTAGGGGATGTGCCTCGCGATTCCCGGCCGCCTGATCGAGAGGACGGAAGAGAACGGCCTCGCGATGGGCAAGGTCGACTTCGGCGGCGGCACCCGCAAGATCGTCTGTCTGGAGCACGTCGCCGACGCCCAGCCCGGAGACTACGTCCTCGTGCACGTCGGATTCGCCCTCGCGCGCATCGACGAGGCGGAGGCGCAGCGCGTCTTCGAGACGCTTCGCGAGCTGGGCGAGCTCGCCGAGCTCTCTTCATGAAGTTCCTCGACGAATACCGCGATGCCGCCGCAGCCCGCGGGCTCGTCGATCTCATTCGACACGCCGCCACGCGCCCCTGGGTAATCATGGAGATCTGCGGGGGCCAGACCCACAGCATCGTGAAGTACGGCCTCGACGAGGTGCTGCCGGACGGCATCGAGCTCGTCCACGGTCCGGGATGTCCCGTCTGCGTCACCTCTCTCGAGATGATCGATCGCGCGCACGCGATCGCCTCGCGCCCCGAGGTGATCCTCTGCTCGTTCGGGGACATGCTCCGCGTGCCGGGCTCGCGCGGCGACCTGCTCGCGCTCAAGTCGCGGGGCGCGGACGTGCGGGTGGTGTACTCGCCGCTCGACGCGGTGAAGGTCGCGGCCGCGAATCCGCAGCGGGCCGTCGTGTTCTTCGCCATCGGATTCGAGACCACCGCGCCTGCGAACGCGATGGCCCTCTCGCTCGCGCACAAGCGCGGGCTCGCCAATTTTTCGGTGCTCGTTTCCCACGTCCTCACTCCGCCCGCGATCACGGCCATCTTGCAGTCGCCCGCAAACCGCGTGCAGGCGTTCCTCGGTCCCGGTCACGTCTGCACCGTGATGGGCACCTCGGAGTACGAGCCGATCGCGCGCCATTATCGCGTTCCGGTGATCATCTCCGGATTCGAGCCGCTCGATCTGCTCGATGCCATCCTGCGCGCGGTGAAGCAGCTCGAAGCCGGGCGCGCGGAAGTGGAGATCTCCTACGGGCGCGCGGTACGGCCGCAAGGCAATCCGGCTGCGCGCGCGCTCGTCGACGACGTCTTCGAGGTTTGCGACCGGAAGTGGCGCGGCGTGGGAACCATCCCGAAGAGCGGCTACCGGCTGCGCTGGGAGTACCGCGACCACGACGCCGAGCGCCGCTTCGAGGTGGAGGACGTCGAGACCAACGAGTCGAAGGTCTGCATCAGCGGCCAGGTTTTGCGCGGAATCAAGAAGCCGCGCGAATGTCCCGCCTTCGGGAAGGAATGCACGCCGCTCACGCCGCTCGGCGCCACCATGGTCTCGAGCGAGGGCGCGTGCGCCGCCTACTATGCGTACGGAC
>JBJMQD010000419.1:0-6277 GCA_045802855.1 Myxococcales bacterium
GCTCGTGCTGGTAGTCGTTCTCGTTGTCGTTCTGGTTGTCGTTGTGATGCGGTTTCGGGAAGGGGAGGAACTCGGGGAGCAACTCGGAGCAACTCAAGACGTCGCTGAGACCTCCTGGCTCACGCCGTGAATCGAAAACCAGAACGAGTCCCGAAGCACGAGAACCAGAACGAGAACGAGAACCAGCACCAGAACGAGCACGAGCACGAGCACGAGCACGAGAACCAGCACCAGAACCAGAACCAGAACGAGAACCTGAGTTACGCGAGGTGCAGGCCGAGCGGTAGCGACTCTCCGAACACCCTCTGCTCGTCGCTCGCCCCGAGCGACACCACTTCGCGCACGGCGCGAGACCACTCCGGCGGACTCCTCCGCCGTTCCAACGTCTCCGCCACCCGCAACCGCAAATCCTCCGGGAGATCCCGCGCCCGGTCCCCCGACAGCCTGGCCAGCTGCGCCAGTGCGAAGGACGCTTCCGGCGCGTCGACGCCGAGGAGCAATTCGACCCACGATGCCGCGACCTCCTCCGGCACCACATGATGCGCGGCCCCCGCGATCGGAACGCGCGCGCCGAGCCGGCCGAGCGCCCACGCCACTCCCGGGGCGTTGCCCGCTTGCAGCCGATCCACGAGCCATCCGCCCGCCTCGACCTTCTTCGCGGGCTCGAGCCGTTCGAGGGCGCCGAGGAGCCGTACCATCTCGTCCACCGCCAGGCCCGGGGGCTTCTTGCCCGGATTCGCCACCCGGCCTTTCGGTTGCGGACGCAGGTGAGGGTCGATGGCGGCGAAGAGCGCGGCGTGCTCGGCGTCCCCGAGCCCGGCGGCGATCCGCCGCCAGAGGATCCACCAGGCCGCCCACACCGCTGCCTCCTTGTGGTGCGTCACGCCCTGACCGAGGAGCGTGAAGACCTGCTCGCAGCGCCACGAGTCGAGTGGCGCGCCGAATCCCGGACGCAAGGTGAAGCCGCAGAGCTGGAGGAAGAGCCGCTCGTGATCGGGAGTGCGGCGCCGCTTCTGCGCTCCCGCCCAGAGGACGCTCCAGAGATCGCGGCTGGTGGCGAGCGTCCAGGAGCTCCGGTCGCCGAGGGCGCGCTCGAGATTGCGCCACAGGTCCTTCACCTCGCGGCCCGCCACCTCGCGAGGCTTCTTTCCGAAGACCTGCTGGATGACCTCGCGCGCCTGCTCGATGGTGCGCGGCAGCGCCGCGACCGACCCGCTGCCTTCGTTCTCGCCTGCGGCCGACTGCCGGAGCTGGAATTCGAGCTTCCACTGGGGAGCGGCTGGTGTGTCCGCGACGCAGGAAAGCTCGAGCGTGCCGATCTCGGTAAGGGTCGATCGCAACCGCACCTGCGCCGTGCCCTCGCCCTGCACGACGGTCTGCAGCGGGGGCAGCTCGGCGAGGTCGTCGTCGACCGGGACGAGATCGCCGGGGCGCTCCGGGCGATAGCCGCTCGCCGCGAAGAGGCGAAAGCGGACGGGCTTGCCCAGGACGAGCCCGAACGTACGGTCCGGAACTTCCTGCGGCACTCCCTCCGCCGCACCGCGCGGGACGACGCAGAGCGCCCCGGTCGAGCCCTCCGACGATACGCCGACGTAATACGTGCGCGGGCTGCCACCGCCGATGCGCAGCCCGAGACCTCGCCGGACGAGGCCATACATCGCGGCGCCGCGCGCGACCGCCAGGTCCGGAGCATCGTTGCGGAGCCGCCGCAGCGGCGCGGTCTGCCACGACTGCAGCACCGACGTGAGCCGCGAGGCGAGCGCCTCGGCCGCGAGCGCTCCGCCGTTGAACAAGATGGCATCGACGGGCACTTCACTGGATCCGAGCGCCTCGGCCACGGTCTGCGCGTGCCGGCGTAGAAATGCGGCGGCATGGCGGGTGATGGCCGGATCGGCGGCATACGGCAGTCCCAGCTCCGCAAGCCCCGTCGCGCGAGCGGCCCGCGCGGGAACGGCGTCGCGCGGCACTCCGGGCAGGAAGCCGTCGAGCAGCAGGGAGCGGGCCTCGTCGCGGCGGATCGACGCCGAGAGCGCGCCTCCGACCAGCCGCGAGCCGGTTCCGGGGACGGAGACGGAGATCTCCTCCGGCGCCTCGCTGGCGAGGAGTCGCTCCTTGGCGACGCGGCAGTTCTGCACGAGGGCGCCCCACTGACCGGCGCCGAGTTTCGCTACGATTTTCGACTCGACCGACCGGGCGAGGGCGATGTCCATGTTGTCGCCGCCGAGCAAGAGGTGGTCGCCGACCGCGACCCGGCGAAGCACGGGACCTTCGGGACCTGGACCGGCGACGACGAGCGTGAAGTCCGTCGTGCCGCCGCCGATGTCGCAGACGAAAATGAGGCGGATCCCTTCCAGCTCGGTAGCGAGCGATCCCCGGTGCACCCGGGTCCAGTCGTAGAACGCGGCCTGCGGCTCCTCGAGCAGGACGAGGCGCGAGAGGCCGGCCTCCTCGGCGGCCCGCAGGGTCAAAGCCCGGGCGCCTTCGTCGAACGAGGCGGGCACCGTGACGACCAGATCCTGCTCCGAGAGCGGCGCGTCGGGATGGGCCGCGTCCCAGGCCGATCGCAGATGGGCGAGGATGCGCGCGCTCGCCTCGACCGGAGAGAGGCGCGGGACTTCCGGCGGCGCGCCCCAGGGCAGGATCCGCGCCGTGCGGTCGACCGAAGGATGGCAAAGCCAGCTCTTTGCCGAAGCGACGTGGCGGCCCGGAACGCGCGCCCCTTGATCGCGTGCGAACGTTCCCACCGGCGGCGACGGGTCCGCCTGATCCCACGGGAGCGAAAGCGCGCCCTTCGGTAGCTCGTGCTCGCCAGGCAGATATAGGTGCGAAGGGAGCAGCGGGCGCGGCGTCACTTCACCTGCGGCGACGAGCTGCGGGACCGGGAAGATCTCGACCGACGCACCCGGGTCCTTCGCGGCAAGGTCCGCGAAGGCCAGCGCCGTATTGGACGTCCCGAGATCGATTCCGACTGCGTACCGCAGCGCCACGCCGCTACTCTCCGCGGACCGAGAACTCGAGCTTCCAGGCCGACCCGGCGTGCTTCTCGTCGCGGGCGAAGAGCTCCAGCGCGAGCGTCCCGACTTCGGTGACCGAGGCGCGCAGGCCCACGGGGAGCACTTCGCCCGCGCTTCCTTCCTTCGCCGGCAGCTCCGACTCGATCGGCGGCAGCTCTTGCAGCTCCGAGACTTCCTCGATCATCGTCCCGGGTTGATCGTCGCGCCGTGCGCTCGAGGCGAAGAAGCGGAACGACGTCTTCTCGCCGACCACCGCGCCGACCTCGAGGCCTGGAATCGTAACCGAGCTGCCTTCCTCCATTCCGAATGGAGCGAGGCATGCCGCTCGCAGCGGCGCCGGATAGCCCGGCACGGCGGGCGCCGCGGACTCGATCCCGACGTAGTAGGCGCGCGCCGTTCCACCGCGGATGCGGATTCCGCGTCCACGCCGCGCAAGGCCGCTGTACGCGGCGCCGTGCGCGACGGAGAGATCGAGGCTGAAGGGCACGAGTCGCTTGAGAGGCGCGCCTTTCTCGGCGGTGACCCACCGATCGACCTGCTTTCCCACCAGGTCTTGCAGACCCGCATCCTTGAATACGCCGCCGTTGAAAAGGAGCGCCGTAGGGTGGAGGAATGTCGCGCCCTTCTTCTTTCCGGCGCCGCCCGCCCGTCGCAAGAATGACGCGAGGTGGCGCGTCACCGCCGGATCCTGGGCGTACGGGAGGCCGAGGGTAGTGAGGCCTAGCCTTCGCTGCTGGGCCGGGGCGGCGTCGATGGGAACGTCGGGAAAGAAGCCTTCGACGACGGATCGCAACTCGGTGACGGAAAGCTCGGTCCGCACCGTCCCGCCGACGAGTCCGCTTCCCCGTCCGGGGATGGCGAGCGACACCTTTCCCTTCGACTGCATCTCCGGATGCTCTTTCGCCTGCCGGCAAGCGTGGGTGAGCGCGGTGAACTGCCAGGCATCGAGCTTGCGGCCCTCTCCTTCGAGCCGCGTCCGGACCAGGTGGGCGAGGGCCAGATCGATGTTGTCGCCCCCGAGCAAGATGTGGTCGCCGACCGCGAGGCGCTCGAGCGAAAGCCGCCCGTCCTCCTCGCGTACAGCAATGAGCGAGAAGTCGCTGGTCCCGCCGCCGATGTCCACGACCAGGATGACGTCGCCAGGGTGGACGATCTTGCGCCACGATTCGCCCGCCGACGTAACCCAGGCATAGAGCGCCGCCTGCGGCTCCTCGAGGAGCGTGATGTTTCCCAGGCCCGCTTGCGTCGCGGCCTGCACCGTCAACTCCCGCGCCACCGCATCGAACGAGGCGGGGACGGTGAGCGTCACCGCCTGATCGGCGAGCGGCTCGTCCTCGTGCGCGGCGTCCCACGCCTTCTGCAAAGCGGTGAGGATCCGCGCGCTCGCCTCGACGGGCGAGATGCGCGGCACTTCCGGCTCGGCCCCCGGAGGGAGGAGCTGTCCGCGCTTGTCCACTCCAGGATGGGAAAGCCAGCTCTTCGCCGAGGAGACGAGGCGCCCGGGGACCTGCGCCCCGCGGTCCCGCGCATACGCGCCGACGACGTATCCCGGATCTCCCCAGGGCAGCGCGAAGGCTCCCTTCTGCGCCTCGTGGGGCGAAGGCAGGTACACGAACGACGGCAACAACTCGCGAGCAGCGACCTCTCCGGGTGCGACGATCTGCGGCACCTCCACCGAAAGTGGCGCCGGAAGAGGTTCCGTTGGATGCCTCCGCGTTCCGCTCCGGCCCGTCGCCGGCAAAGCCGGCTCCTCCGTTGGCCCCGCCGGCTCGACGGCGAGATCGATCTCCGCCATCGCGCTGTTCGTGGTCCCGAGGTCGATTCCAACCGAGTACCGCGCCGTCACGGAAGCTCCACCTCCGCGGGGGCGAGGACCGTCGCGTCCTGGCCGGCGCCCGGCGGCGACAGCTTCACCGAAGCGGCTTTCCAGCCGTGGTGGCGGAGCGTGCCGCGGAAGGGCGGGCTCCCGACAACGTTCCCGGTCAGGCGCAGCGAGGCGGGATCGAAGCCTTCCGCGACCGTGACTTCGGATCCTTCCGCATCGGAGCGGACCGGCTGGAGGGTGAGCACCGAGCGCAGCACCTTGCGGCACCCGGCGTGGACCGTCCGCGCGGCGGCGCCTACGTCCGCGTCGGCGAAGGAGGCGATCTCTTCCTCGCAGAAATCGATGAAGCGGCCCTCGCGCTGCAGCTGCGCGAGGAGGTGCAGGGCCGCATCGGGCGGCGCCCGGACCGGCTCCGTGGGGGCGGGCGCCGGCAGCGCCTTCTGGTCGCGCGCGTGGGCGACGAGCGCGGCGAAGGGCGGATCGAAGACGACCTTGAACAGGCAGATGATCGCGAGCCACAGGCGCGCGAAGAACGAAAGGGCGGGTTCGGGCATCGGCCCCGTTTGTGCCCATGACGGACGGCTCCGTCAATGGAAACGCACTAATTTCCCTGCGCGAACTCGACGTCGTGCTCGACGTGGAACGGGAGCGACGCTCCTTCCGCCGCCAGCTGCCCGTCGACGGCGACGTGGGCGCGTCCCTCGCGGATGGCCTTCGCCGCCGCCATCGCCTGCGAGAAGCGGACGGTCACGGGCAGCGTCACGGTCTTCGCCTTCTTCGCGTCCACGCGTCCGACGGGCTGCGCGCCGATCTCTCCGACGTCGGCTCCGGCGATGCGCAGGGCGCCCGAAAGCGATCCGAGCGGCAGCGCGAACGGGTTCTGGTTCGCGAACACGATGGGCACGTCGATCCGCGCCGAGGTGAGCCCGATCGACCCGATCTTCGGCGTACCGAGAGAGACATCAGGCAGCTTCGGCAGCGGCACCGGTCCTTCCTTCGCGAAGGGCAGAGCAGCGATGCCGATCGGGGTGTCCACCCCGATGTGCCCCTCGGCGCGATAGTTCGCCTGCTCCTTGCGCAGGAAGTCCGCGATCGAGCCGGTGATGTCCGCGAACTTCAGCGACGCGGGCAGGGTGACGTCGCTCGATCCGCGGGCGGGGATGCGGATGCCGGCATCCGGTTTGCCGGCGACGAGCTGTTTGCCTTCGATCGACAGCTTGTAGTCGGTCTCCGCGAGCGAGAGCGCAGCGTCGTTCGGATTGTTGACGGTGAAGACGAGGTTCACCGTCGCGCCGGAGAGACTCACGTCCGAGAGCGTCGCGTCCTTGAAGGACATCGTCGGTTTCTCGAACCCTGAAGCAGCCACCTGCCGCAGCAAGGAGCATCCGGAAAGCGCGAAGATCGACAAAGCGGCGACGGCTCGCAGGGCTTTCATGCC
>JBJMQD010000033.1:0-4579 GCA_045802855.1 Myxococcales bacterium
GATGAAACGCGAAGACGTGGTCCACCGCGGGATCATCCTCTGCTTCGCGGGCAAGAGCTATCGTATCGATCTCCCAGATCTCACTGGCGGTAAGGCCACCACGCTCGATGCCCACGAAGAGATGCTTGAGCACCTATTGGCGCCGCGGCTCGCCTGGGGAGGCCATCTGATCCTCGGCGCGGCTACGACCGGAATGGACGGCCTCGACATTCCGGCTTGCGCATCCAGGTTCCGCGACGCGAGCAGTGAACGCGGATTGCCTCTCGCCTTCGCGCCGGCTGCGACGCCTGTCCATAGCATCGGCCGCAATCGATCCTCTTCGATATCGGCCTGGCACGATAGACGCCGCCCCACACCGAGCGAAGGGCCAGATCCACCACCCGTCCCGGGACGGGTGATGCCGAGACGCCGGCGCGCTTGTCCGCCGATGATTCTCCCCCATTTTCCCATCTTCCCAGCAGGGTCCGACATCCTCGCGCCTGCCGATGTCGCCCGCGCGATGCCCACGGCAGGATGCCCTCTCGACAGTCGCTCGACTGCGCCTCCTTCATCGAAGGGAAGACGAATGACCGACTCCGTTTCGAAAGCACCGTCACCGTCTCCGTCCCCGCTTCAGACGATGGGCGCGAAGCACCTACTTGCTGCCACGCACGATCTCGCGAGTCGTGCGCGCGTCCTCGAAGCCGACCTCGTCGAACATCTCGCCGAGATCGACACGCGCGAGCTGTACCTCGAGCGCGCGTTTCCCTCGATGTTCGCGTTTTGCCTGGGAGAACTGGGCTTCTCGGGGGACGTCGCCTTCAACCGCATCGTGGTTGCGCGCCTCGGACGCAAACTGCCCGCCGTCATCGATGCGCTCCGCTCGGGACGGGTACACCTGACCGGGCTTCGTCTTCTGGCGCGCCATCTCACGCAAGAAAACCACCGCGAGGTGCTGGCCGACGCCGCCGGCAAGTCGAGGCGGGAGATCGAGGAGCTCGTGGCCCGGCTCGCACCGCGCCCGCCGGCGGCAGACTTGATTCGGCGTGTTCCAGACCCGCCGGCGACACAGGAGGCGGGCGCCTCTCTCATGCGGCAGGATCCAGAAGCAGCGGTCATCACGCCGCTTTCCGGCGACACCTTCAAGGTGCAATTCACCGCGTCGCGCGCCTTGCGTGACAAGCTGTTGGAGGGGCGAGATCTGCTGTCGCACCGTGGTCGCAAGGGCCTGTTCGCCGAGGTCATGGAAAAGGCCCTCGATCTGCTCATCGAAAAAGTGAAGAAGGAACGATTTGCGATCGTACGCAAACCGCGCAAGAAGCCCGAAGACGTGAAGGGGAGGGCCAGTTCGCGCGCACTTCCCGCTGCGATCAAGCGCGCTGCGTACAAGCGCGATCAGGGTCGGTGCACATTCACCGACAAGAACGGGCGGCGATGCACCGAGACTTCCGGATTGCAGTTCCATCACGCGGACGGCTTCGCCCGGACGCGCAAGCACGAGTTGGAGCGGGTCCGGTTGCTGTGCACTGGGCATCACAAGCTCGCAGACGAGAAGCTCTATGGGCAGGAGTTCATGGAGCGAGCACGGATGGTGAGGGACGTGCACTCCTCCACCCGTCCCGGGACGGGTAGCTTCCCGGCGCTGGTGTGATGCGGCCATTTGCCGAGGGCGAGGTCAACGTCCCTAGGGGATAGGTCCACGGCATCGAGACAGCGGCAAGCTGGCCGCGGGCCGCCGGACCCCGCTGGCGCCGGCTCGAACGATGCGCCATTCTCGGGCCGGTGAGCGCCGCGCCGGCTTCCGAGTTGCTCAGCAAGCTCTTCGGGGCGCCCGGGGCGCAGGAGTGCCTCGGCGATCGTGCCCGGTTGCAGGGCATGCTCGACTTCGAGGCGGCGCTGGCCCGGGCCGAGGCGCGGGCAGGGGTGATTCCGACCGGAGCGGCGGAGGGCATCGCGCGGAAGTGCCGCGCCGACTTGTTCGACACTGCTCGCCTGGCGGACGGTGCCGAGCGCGCTGGCAATCCGGCGATTCCCATGGTGTCCGCGCTCACCGCGCTGGTCGCTGCCGACGATGCCAGCGCCGCGCGATACGTTCATCTAGGCGCGACGAGCCAGGATGCGATGGACACGGGGCTCGTCCTCCAGTTGCGCCAATTCGCCTCAGGCCTCGCTCGCGACCTGGATCGACTCCTGGCAGCGCTTGCCCGGCTTGCCCGGACGCACAGGGAGACCGTGCTACCCGGCCGCACCTGGCTGCAGCAGGCGCCGCCGGTGACGTTCGGACTCAAGGCCGCCGGATGGCTCGATGCCGGTACCCGCCATCGTGCGCGGCTGCGCGAACTGCGGTCTCGCACCTTCGTCCTTCAGTTCGGAGGCGCCTCGGGGACGTTGGCCTCGCTGGGAACGCGGGCGCTCGACGTGGCCGCGGCGCTCTCCCATGAGCTCGATCTTCCAATGCCGCCGATGCCCTGGCATTCCCACCGGGACCGCCTCGCGGAGTTCGCGGCGTTCCTCGGACTTCTCGCGGGTACGCTGGGAAAGATCGGACGGGATTTGTCCCTCCTCATGCAGACCGAGGTGTCGGAGGCGTTCGAGCCCGCCTGCGAAGGACGCGGGGCGTCCTCGGCCATGCCGCAGAAGCGCAACCCGGTGACGTCCGCGGTGGCCCTCGCCGCCGCCACCCGTGCGCCCGGGCTGGTCGCGACGATGCTCGCGGCGATGATCCAGGAGCACGAGCGAGGCCTGGGCGGCTGGCATGCGGAGTGGGAGGTGCTTCCCGAGCTTGCCTCGCTCGTGGCAGGTTCGTTGCGGCATGTGGCCGAGGCGATGGAGGGGCTGGAAGTCGACGGCGGGCAGATGCGGACAAACCTCGCAGCGAAAGGTGGGGTGGCGCTGGCGGAAGCGGCGAGCTCGGCGCTTGCGCAATGGATCGGGCGGCCCCAGGCGCACGAAATCGTCGCGCGCGCCAGCCGGCGAGCGATCGAGACGCATCGCACCCTCCTCGAGACGCTGCGTGCGGACTCCGCGGTCACGGCGCATCTCTCCGCCGCGGACCTCTCCCGCGCACTCGACCCGAAGGGTTATCTGGGAGCGGCCACGGGGTTCATCGACCGCGTGCTAGCCGCGTACGAGGAGGAGCCCTGAGATGCCGGACGCCGTGCGCCTGTACCATCGCTTCGACGGGCCCGAAGGGGCACCGGTGCTGGTCCTGTCCAACTCGCTCGGGACTTCGCTCGAGATGTGGGACCCGCAGATGTCCGCCTTCTCCGACCGCTTCCGGGTCCTCCGCTACGACACGCGCGGGCATGGCCGCTCCCCCGTCCCGCCCGGTCCCTACTCGGTCGCGGACCTGGGCAGGGACGTCATCGCCTTGCTCGACGCGAATCGCATCGAACGCGCCCGGTTCTGCGGCCTCTCGATGGGCGGCATGACAGGGATGTGGCTCGGATGCCATGCTCCCGAGCGGTTCGAACGGCTCGTCCTCTGCAACACCTCCGCCCAGCTCGGCGTGCCCGACGTCTGGAACCAGCGCATCGCGATCGTGCAGAACGAGGGGATGCAGGGCGTAGTGAACGGCGTCCTCGAACGCTGGTTCACTCCGGAGTTCCGTGCCCGCGAGCCCGAGGCCGTCGAGAAGGTTCGGCGCATGCTGCTCGAGACCCCGCCCGCCGGATACGCCGCTTGCTGCGCCGCCATCCGCGACCAGGACCAGCGGGAGGCGATCTGCGCGATTCCGGTGCCGACGCTCGTCGTCGCGGGCGCCCGGGATCCCGCCACGCCCCCCGAGCATTCCCGCCTCATCGCCGGCAAGATTCCTGGCGCCCGGGTCGTCGAGCTCGACACCGCCCATCTCTCGAACATCGAGGCTTCCGACCGGTTCACCGCTTCCGTTCTCGAATTCCTCACCACCTGAGGAGGAGCAACGATGCCGAAGACCCCCGGACTCTACGAACGCGGCCTCGCCGTGCGCAGGCAGGTCCTGGGCAGCACCTACGTCGACAACTCCCTCAAGAACGCGACCCCGTTCACAACCGATTACCAGGACCTCACGACCGAGGTCGCCTGGGGAGAGGTGTGGTCCCGTCCCGGGCTCGACCGCAAGACACGCAGCATGCTGACCATCGCCATGCTCGCCGCGCTCGGCTGGCACGAGGAGTTACGCCTGCACATCCGCGCGAGCCGGAACACCGGCGTGACGGAGGATGAGCTCAAGGAAGTGCTCCTGCAGGTCGGCGCATACGCAGGGATCCCGGCCGCCAATAGCGCATTCCAGATCGCCCGCTCCGTGCTGGAAGAGAAGGGCCCGTGACCCGCGACAGGGCGGCATCGGCGACGGGCCCGCCGCCGGCACCCGCACCGCAGACCGCCTTTTCGCGTCCCCGCCTCGGCGAGCAGCCGCCCTACCTGTACGAGCCGTACGCCAGCACCATCAAGCGCGCCCCGCGCAAGCCTCCGGTGCCGCTACCGCACACGCTCAGCGAGATGACCGGCCCCGCCTTCGCGAGAGGCTGGGCGGGCTCTCCCCTCACCGACCTGACCCGTCCGGGCAAGGGCGAGGCGCTCGGCCAGCGGATCATCGTCGCCGGCCGCCTCCTCGACG
>JBJMQD010000039.1:0-5596 GCA_045802855.1 Myxococcales bacterium
CGCACTTCTGCGCTTTCAAACCAGCGGCAAACAGACGGTGCTTGAGCTTGAAGCTCTGGACATGGACTCCTTCTCGCAGAAGGTCCTGGAGCGGACACGCTGGCCGTGTGGGAGCGATTGAGCCGCGCCTCCATCCTTGGCCCATGAAGTGCGCGGTACTGATCGCTTGGTCGCGAACATATCGCTTGATGCTGGCGTAGTTTCCGCCGGCGCCGCGAAGCCCCAGCCGCAGCATCACTTCCCGAAAGCTTCTGGAACTCTCAACGGCGCGCAACAACTGGTCGGGGGTCCAGCGCGTTCGCATCATGCGAGGATATTCGGCGGGTCCGACATGAGGGTTGGCGCTCCGACACCAGCGCCGCGGCTGCGGGCGCCGAAACGGTGGCCGGCACGGGTCGGATCGGCTATTTTCCGCCGCCCACCGTTTCCAGGGCGTTCCGGAGAAGGCAATGGAGTTCGACCGCGATTTCGGAGTCAATCAGGTTTTCGTCGAAGACCAGTACCAGCGTTGGCGCGACAATCCGCAGGCGGTCGACGAAGCATGGCAGCGTTATTTCGCCCAGCTGGCCGGGCTCGCGGCTCCGCAAGCCCGGACGCCCGTACTGCAGACGAGCGCCCTCTCGCAGCCTCTCCCGGTCCCCTCCCCCGAGGGCAACGGCCACGGGAACGGACACGGTCAAGTCGCCGCCCGTCCGCCCGCCTCCGAAGGGCAGTTCGCCGCCGCCCTCCTGGACCTCGGCGACCATTCGCCCGAGGCGCAGCGCCTGGCCGCGGAGGAGAAGCAGGAGTGCGTGGCAGAGCTGATCCAGTCGTACCGCGACCGCGGTCACCTGTTCGCCGACCTCGACCCTCTCGGCCTGCGGCAGAAGCCCGCTCCGGAGCTGGAGCTCGCGAACTTCGGTCTGTCCGAGGACGAGCTCGACACCTCGTTCGCGACAGGCGATTTCCACGTCGGCGCGCCCACGCTCACCCTGCGCGAGATCGTCGCCCGCCTGCGGCGCACCTACTGCCGGACCATCGGCGTCGAGTACATGCACGGCGAGGATCCGCGCATCAAGCGGTGGTTGCAGGAGAGGATGGAGGAGGCGGGGAACGAGCCGCTTCTCGATCGCGAGGAGAAGCTGCGCATCCTCGACCGCCTCACCGACGCGGAGACCCTCGAGACCTTCCTGCACAAGAAGTACATCGGGGCGAAGCGCTTCTCGCTCGAAGGGGGCGAGAGCCTCATCCCCTGCATGGACTGGCTCATCGAGGAGTTCGCCCAGCACGACGGAGAGGAGATCGTCATCGGCATGGCCCACCGGGGCCGGCTGAACCTCCTCGCCAACATCCTCGACAAGGACCTCTCCGAGATCTTCGTCGAGTTCGAGGACAAGGACGCGCAGGCCATGCTCGGCCGCGGCGACGTCAAGTACCACATGGGGTACTCGTCCGACCGGGTGGCGAAGAACGGCCGCAAGATCCACCTCAGCCTCTCGTTCAACCCGAGCCACCTCGAATGGGTGAACGCCGTCGTCGAAGGTCGCGTCCGCGCCAAGCAGGACCGGGACGGGCGGGACCCCACTCGCAAGAAGGTGCTGCCGGTACTCATCCACGGCGATGCCGCCGTCGTCGGGCAGGGTCTCGTCTTCGAAGGCCTGAACCTCGCGAACCTGGAGGGATACAGGACGGGCGGCACCATCCACATCGTGATCAACAACCAGGTCGGATTCACTACCGATCCGCAAGACTCCCGCTCGACCTACTACTGCACCGACATCGCCCGCGCCCTCCGCGCCCCCGTCTTCCACGTGAACGGCGAGGATCCCGAGGCGGTCGTCTGGGCCGTCCAGCTGGCGGTCGCATACCGGCAGACGTTCCAGGAAGACGTCCTCATCGATCTGTACTGTTATCGAAAGTACGGCCACAACGAGGCGGACGAGCCGGCCTTCACCCAGCCGCTCATGTACGAGATCATCCGGCGCAGGCCGCCCGCCCGCGAGATCTACGCGCGCAAGCTGGAAGGCGACGGCGTCACCACCCGGGACGAGGCGCAGGAGCTGATGGTCGCCCGGGTGCAGAAGCTCGAGGAGGAGCTCGAGCGCACCCGCAAGGCGGGCCTCAAGCGCCGGGTGTCACCGCTCGCCGGGCTGTGGTCGCACTACCGCGGCGGGCCCGATCGCGACGCGCCCGAGGCGAACACGGCGGTGCCGCTCGAAAAGCTGCGCGAGCTCCTCCGCTCGCTCTCGCGGGTTCCGAAGGACTTCACGCCGCACGAGAAGATCGGGAAGCTCCTCGAGACTCGCGCGCGGCTCGCGGAGGGCAGAGGCGACGAGCCGTTCGACTGGGCAATCGGCGAGCACCTCGCGCTGGCGTCACTCCTCGAGGAAGGCACTCCGGTGCGCTTCTCAGGCCAGGACTCGCGGCGCGGCACGTTCTCGCACCGCCACGCCGTCCTGAGGGACGTCCGCAGCGGCGTCGCCTACACGCCCCTCGCGAACCTGCGCGAGGGCCAGGGCGTGATCGAGATCTACGACAGCCCCCTCAGCGAAGCGGGCGTGCTCGGATTCGACTACGGGTTCTCGCTCGATACTCCCGACTGGCTCACCTGCTGGGAGGCGCAGTTCGGAGACTTCGCCAACGGCGCACAGGTGGTGATCGATCAGTTCATCACCTCCGCCGAGGACAAGTGGAACCGCCTCTCCCATGTCGTCCTCTTGCTCCCCCACGGCTTCGAGGGGCAGGGTCCGGAGCATTCCTCCGCGCGGCTCGAGCGCTTCCTCCAGCTCTGCGCCGAGGACAACATCCAGGTCTGCAACCTGACGACGCCGGCGCAGCTCTTCCACGCGCTGCGGCGGCAGATCGTGCGCCCCTATCGCAAGCCGCTCGTGGTCATGACTCCGAAGAGCCTCCTCCGCCACAAGCACGCCGTCTCCACGCTGCGCGATCTCTCCGAGGGGTCGTTCCAGCGGATCATTCCCGACGGGTCGGTCTCGCCGGAGAAGGTGAAGCGCGTGCTCCTCTGCACGGGCAAGGTCTACTACGACCTGCTCGCCGCCCGGGAGGAGAAGAAGCGCGACGACGTCGCCATCCTGCGCATCGAGCAGCTCTATCCGCTCGCGGAGGAGCACATCAAGGCGGCGCTCGATCCGTACCCGGAAGCGAAGCTTTTCTGGGTGCAGGAGGAACCGTTCAACATGGGCGCCTGGTATTTCCTCCGCGCCCGGTTCCACCTGCGCCGCATCCGCTGCATCTCGCGGGAGGAGAGCGCGAGCCCCGCCACGGGAAGCGCCGCCGCCCACAAGCTCGAGCAGCAGCGCCTCGTCGAGGAGGCGTTCGCGTAACGCTCAAGCGACCTGGAGGATCCGGCTCGGCTCGGTTCGCGGTTCCGAGCGGAGGAGGATCCTCCGATAGGTCTTCAGTAGCCGGTCGGCGTACACGTCGGTCGAGTACGCTTCCTCGACGCGCTTGCGGCCGAGGCGTCCGAGCCGCGCGCCCTCTTCCGGATCGGAAAGCACGGTATGGATCGCGAGCCCGAGCGATGCCGGATCCTCCTGCGGCACGACGATGCCCGCGTCCGCGACTACGGTCGGCAGGGCGCCCGAGCGGGTGACGATCACGGGTCGCGCCGCAGCCATGCCTTCGATGGCGGCGAGGCTCGACGTCTCCGGTGACGAAACGACCACGACGGAAGAGGCCAGAAGCACGTCTTCGACGTCGTCGCGCGCGCCGAGGAAGTGGACCCGTTTCGAGATGCCCAGCTTGTCCGCGATCGAGCGCAGGGCCATCTCGCAAGAGCCTTCGCCGGCGATGGCGAGGTGCACTTCCGCGTCGAGCAGCGCCATCGCCCGGACGACCGTCTCGGCACCCTTCATTTCCTCGAGGGGCGTGATGCAGACGACGAGCGGCGCCGGACCGAGGCCGAGTCGCCGGCGGACCGCGCTGCCGTCGCGGTTCTCGAACCTGCGCAGCGAAACGGCCGAGCCCTCGATCCGCATGTCGATCACACGGTCGAGCAGGAGCCCGCGCGGCCCGGTGAAATCGCGTTCCTGGACCACCGTGCACGCTCGCGCGAGCTTTGCGGCGGCGACGAAGGTGCAAGGAGGATGTCCCGCGAAGTGGAACTGGACGATGGCTGGCCGGTACTCCTGGAACCAAAGGAAGAGCGCCACGGGCGCGCGGGCAGATTCGAAGTCGAGCACACGGACGTCCACGGCGAGTCCGCGCAGGGCTTCCCTCTCGGCGGGCGCAGGCGCCTTCGCGAGCACCATCGTGACGGACACGTCTTCGAGTCGCAGCCGGTCCGCCAGGGCGAGCAACGCATGCGGAATCGAGCCGCGCTTTTCGATGTCGCGGCCGAGAACGAACCAGATCGAGCGGTGCATCGGTCCTCCTGACAGTGGAAAGACCGGTGCGGCGCGGGCGAGGCCACGCGCCCCGCGAATTCCGCTGAATCAAGCGACGGCCGCCCAGCGCGCGAACACGGCAAGCGCTCGCTCGCGCAGCGGCGGCAGCTCCTCACGCGACCGGGCCCGGATTTCCGGCACGTCGGCGCCAGCCTCGCGCAGCTCGTCGGCGCCGCCGGAAAGCATCGCTTCCAGGACCTGCTCGTCGGTTTCCAGGTGGAATTGGATGCCCCATGCACGCCCGGCCCTGCGAAATGCCTGCAGCGGCGTCATTGCGCTGGCCGCGAGCGGCACTGCTCCGGGCGGCAGCGTGAACGCATCGCCGTGCCAATGGAACGCCGGGAACCGTTTCGGCAGCGCCGCGAAGAGCGGATCGCCGTCCGCCTCGGGAAGCACGGTGACGCCGTGCCAGCCGATCTCCTTGCGCGGCGCCTTCCCGACGGCGGCTCCCAGCGCGGCGGCGAGGATCTGGCTTCCCAGGCAGATACCGAGGACCGGCTTCGCGCTCTTCACCGCCGCGGAGCAGAGCGCGATCTCGTCGCGCAGGTGCGGCAACCGATCCTGATCGTAGACTCCCATCCCACCGCCGAGCACCACCAGCGCGTCCTCTTCGAGGGACGGCGGGACCGGGTCGCCCGCGAAGGTGCGGACGAAGCGTAGCTCGCGGCCTGCGAGCGCCTCGCGCAGGGTTCCGGGACCTTCGAACGGCTCGTGCTGGACGACGAGGATGCGCTGCATGCCGGGAGGCTCGCTCGGCTTCTGGCGGGCCGCAAGCGGACATCCGCGGTGGGATCCAAGAACGCGAACGCGCAGGTGCGATACAAGGGCGCGACGGAGGAGTCATGGGACTGGGCAAGAACTTCCGCCTGCCCGAGGACGTTCGGCCGACCCGCTATCGCGCGGATCTCGCCCCCGACCTCGACCAGGGCCGCTTCGAAGGCAGGATGGACATCGAGCTTGCGCTCGCGCGTTCTCGCAGGGACATCGTCCTGCACGGCATCGACCTCCAGATAAATCGTGCCGAGCTGCGCGCCGGCAGCAAGACGCTCGCGCCGGAACGGATCGAGGCCGACGCCGAGAGTCAGACCATCTCGCTCCGCTTCGGGGAGGAGGTTCCCAAGGGCGCGGCGACGCTCCAGATCGCCTGGAAGGGAAGCTTCAGCCCGGGTCTGCGCGGCCTGTATCGGGCGGGCCCTGTCGCGGTCACGCAG
>JBJMQD010000043.1:0-4387 GCA_045802855.1 Myxococcales bacterium
CAGCACCTCGAGCGATGGTGCGAGCAATGGCGGCGGCAGCGAGGCGGTACGCTCGGGCTCGCGCAGACCTGGGATCTCGCCCGCGCCTGGTACGGCAACCGGCTCGATCCGGAGTACCGGCCCTTCACCCGCGAGGAGGCACAGGCAGTGTTCGCGCGGGTCGGCCTGAACGGGCCCTTCTGGGAGCTACCTCGCTGAGTGCAACTTTTGCGCTTGCATCGCGCGACGCGTTGCATAAATATGCGCGTTCATGCAGCGACTCCCCATCGCGGTGATCGGCGCTTCGGGGTACTCGGGGATGGAGGCGACGCGGATCCTCGCCCACCATCCGTCGGCGGAGTTGCGCCTCGCGACGAGCGACCGCTGGCAAGGCGACGCACTCGAACGGCGCACGGGCCTCTCGGGGCAGATCGGCAAGCTGCGCTACGCTCCCCAGGAACGCGCGGTGGACCTCGCCGGAGAATGCGCCGCCGCTCTCCTCTGCACGCCGGTCGAGGTTTCCCTCGCGCTTGCCCCGGCGCTCCTCGCGAAGGGACTCAAGGTCGTCGATCTGTCGGGCGCCTTCCGCATCGCCGATCCCGCCCGTTTCCAGGAAGCGTACGGCATCGCCCATCCCCGCACCGATCTGCTCGCCGAAGCCGTCTACGGGATGCCCGAGCTTCCCTCGGTGCGCGAGCGGGTCGCTCGCGCGCGTCTGGTCGCGAACCCGGGCTGCTACCCGACCGCCGCCATCCTGCCTCTCGCGCCCCTCTATCGTGCGGGGGTGCTCGCAGCGGAAGCTCCCATCGTCGACGCCGCTTCCGGGGTCACCGGCGCGGGCCGCAAGGCGAGCGAGGACTTCAGTTTCGTGGAAGTGATGGACGACTTCCGCGCCTATCGGGTGCTGCGCCACCAGCACACCCCTGAAATCGGCCAGGCGCTCTCCGGCGCAGCGGGCGCTCCCGTCGATGTCACCTTCACGCCCCACCTGTTGCCGCTCCGCCGGGGTATCCTCGCCACTTCCTATCTGCGCCTCGGCGACGGCGCGTCAGCGAAGGACGCGGCCGCCGCCTGGATGCATGATTATGCATCGGAGCCGTTCCTGCGCATCGCCGGCAGTCCAGACGAGGTCGCCCTGAAGTCCGTGGTCGGGACCAACCTTTGCCAGATGGGGCTCGCCGCCAAGGGCAGCCGCCTCGTCGTCATCTCCGCCATCGACAACCTGGTGAAGGGCGCCGCCGGGCAAGCGATCCAGAACCTGAACCTCCTCCTCGGCTGGCCGGAGACGGCCGGCCTCGACGGTTTGCGGGGGTCGCATCCGTGAAGGTCCCGAACGGGTTCCAGTTCGCCGGCATCTCCGCCGGAATCAAGCCTAACCGCAAGGACCTGGCGCTCGTCTTCAGCGTCGCCCCTTGCGCCGCCGCCGCGTGCCTGACGCAGAACAAGGCGCGGGCCGCGCCCATCCTCGATGTCGAGCAGCGAATTCCCGCGAGCGGCGCCCGGGCGGTGGTGATCAACAGCGGGAACGCCAACGCGCTCACCGGCCCCGAGGGTCTCGAGGACGTGAAGACCGTCTGCGAGGCCATCGCCCGCGCCCTCGACGTTCCGGACGGCAGCGTCTTCTCCGCGTCGACGGGCGTCATCGGCCACCGGCTCCCGGCCCGGAAGATCGTCGACGCCGCTTCCTCGCTCGTCGCCAACCTCCGCCCCGAACCGGAGCAGGCCGCCGAGGCGATGATGACCACCGACACCCGCATCAAGCTCGCGGGCCGCTCGGTCGAGATCGGCGGGAAGGAAGTCGTCATCGCCGGCGTCTGCAAGGGCTCCGGGATGATCGCCCCGTCCCTCGCGACCATGATCGCGGTGATCACGACCGACTGCGCGATCTCGCCTCCCGCGCTGCAGGCCGCGCTCGGGATGGCGATGAAGAAGAGCTTCAACGCCCTCACCGTCGACGGCGACATGAGCACGAACGACGTCGTCTTCGCGCTCGCGAACGGCCTCGCCGGCAACGACCCGCTCTCCGATCCCGATCTCGACCGGTTCACCGCCGCCCTTTCTGCCGTCTGCGAGGAGCTTGCCAAGGAGATCGCCGCCGACGGTGAAGGCGCGACGAAGCTCCTCGAAGTCCGCGTGACGGGCGCTCCGAACGACGAGATGGCCCTCGACTGCGCGAAGGCCGTCGCCGGCTCGAGCCTCGTCAAGGCCGCCATCTTCGGCGCCGATCCCAACTGGGGCCGCGTCCTCGCTTCGATCGGCGCTCGCGCCGGCACCGCCGGCTATCCCATCGATCCCGCGCAGGCGAAGGTGAGCGTGCAGTCGATGTTCGTCTACGATCGCGCCCCCCTCGTCCACGACTCGAGCGTCCTCAAGGCGCGGATGCGCGAGCCGGAAGTGCGCGTCGGCGTCGATCTCCGCGCGGGCAGCGGCAGCGGCGTCGCCTGGGGCTGCGATCTCTCCTACGACTACGTGAAGATCAACGCCGACTACACGAGCCTCATCATCCCGCGCCCTGACGGCGGCGTCGCCAAGGACGACCGCCTTGCCAACTACAGCCCGACGTTCAAGCAGCAACTGCTCGTCGAGGCGCTCGGCTACATCCGCCGGTTCGCCGGCACCCGCTGCGTGGTGAAGTACGGCGGCGCGGCGATGGTGAAGGAGTCTCTCAAGAAGTCCTTCTGCGACGACATCGGCCTCCTCCGCAGCGTCGGCCTGCGGCCCGTCGTCGTGCACGGCGGCGGCCCCGAGATCACCCGCACCCTGGAAAAGCTCGGCTCGAAGCCCGAGTTCGTCGACGGCCAGCGGGTCACCAACGCGAGCGATCTGAAGGTCGTGGAGATGGTGCTCACCGGCTCCATCAACACCGACCTGGTGACACTGCTGAATCAAACGGGCGGCCAGGCGGTGGGCGTCTCCGGGAAGGACGGAGCGCTCCTGCGGGCGCGCAAGCTCCACAGCGAGGGCCGCGACCTCGGCCAGGTGGGCGAGGTCACGCGGGTGAACAAGGATTTCCTCGAGATGCTGCTCTCGCAGGGATACATCCCCATCGTCTCGCCCATCGGGATCGGCGAGGACGGGCAGAGCTACAACATCAACGCCGACCAGGTCGCCGCGGAAGTGGCGATGGCCATCGGCGCGACCAAGCTCATCTATCTCTCCGACGTCCCCGGCATCCTCAAGGGCGGGGAGCTCATCTCGCAGATGGAGCCGCAGGATCTCGCGGCTTATATTGAAGACGGCACGATTTCCGGCGGCATGACGGTGAAGGCGCGCTCGATCTTCAAGGCGCTGCAGAACGGCGTCTCGAGCGTGCATCTCATCGACGGCCGCGTACCTCACAGCATCATCGGGGAGCTGTTCACCGACAAGGGTGTCGGGACGCTCATATCCAGATGAGGAACTTGCAGATTCCCCAGAGCAAGAGCGCGCGCCACGAGGCCATCCGCCGGCTACTCGTAGCGGAGCGGATCGGCACCCAGGAGGACCTCTGCCGCGCTCTCGCCCGGGAGGGGTTCCGGGTCACCCAGGCCACGCTGTCGCGCGATCTGCAGCAGCTCGGCGCGGTGCGGGTGAGCGCGCCCGAGGGGACGATCTACGAGCTGCCCGCGGCGCCCGGGAAGGGAAGCGCGCGGCTTCCCGAGCTGAGCGATCTCGTCGCTTCCGTCGCGGAGAACGATTCGCTCGTCGTCGTCCGCACCAGAGCGGGCGCCGCCTCCGCGGTCGCCCTCGCCATCGACACGGCCCGCCTTCCCGAATGCCTGGGGACGCTCGCCGGCGACGACACCATCTTCGCGACGCCCGTCCGCGGCGTGCCCGTTCGCAAGCTTTCGCGGAAGCTCCGCAACCTTTTCGGAAGGGAGATGTCATGAGCCGGCAGAAGATCGTGCTTGCGTACTCCGGCGGCCTGGACACGAGCGTCCTCGTCCGCATCCTGAGCGACGATTACGGATACGACGTGATCGCCTGCCACGCCGACGTGGGCGAGGCGAAGGACAAGGAGTACCTGTCCATGCGCGCCCGCAAGGCGGGCGCCATCGCCTGCGAGGTCGTCGACGGGAAGGAGGAGTTCGCGAAGGACTTCTGCTTCCCGGCGCTGCAGGCAAATGCGCTGTATCAAGGCGTCTACCCGCTTTCCGCCGCTCTCTCCCGGCCCCTCATCGCCCGCCATCTCGTGGCAGCGGCCCGCAAGCACGGCGCCACCGCGGTGGCCCACGGCGCGACCGGCAAGGGCAACGACCAGGTCCGCTTCGACCTCGCCGTGAAGGGACTCGCCCCCGACCTCAAGATCGTCGCTCCCCAGCGCGAGCGGAACATCACCCGCGACGCCGCCCTCGAATACGCCAAGCAGCACGGCATCGAGGTGCCGGCGTCGAAGAAGAGCCCCTTCTCCATCGACGAGAACCTCTGG
>JBJMQD010000059.1:0-7142 GCA_045802855.1 Myxococcales bacterium
GACGCCGGAAGAGACCCACTGCTCGGCGACGACGACGAGCGCGTTGCCGCAGACGAGGAGCGTTCCGACCAGCGCGGAGGCGCCCCATTCGCGCGGAGCCGGCTTCGGCGCGCCGCGAGCGCGAAGCAGCGCATAGAGCACTCCGCCCGCGCAGACGAAGCGCGCTCCGGACATGAGCAGCGGCGGGAATCCCTCGAGGGCGAACCGGATCCCGAGATACGTGGAGCCCCAGATGAAGTAGAGCGCGCCCAGCGCGAGGACGACGCCGGCGGGCCGATCCACCCGGTTTGTCGTGGCAGCTTCCACGCGGGCATCCGTATCCGCCGCCCGCGCGGAACGCATTCCATTTCCGGTCATGGAATTTCAGTCGTCGTCGATGCTCTGCTGCGCCTTGGCCGCCTCGAGGAGCAGGTCGACGAGCTTGTCCGCGAGCTTCGGAGCGCCGGGGAGTGCCTCGATGTAGGTGCGGCGCACCGCCGTCTCCCGCCGTGGATCGAGGATCGCCTTTCCCGTGTGACGCTTCGCTTCGCCGATCACCCGGGCCACTTCCAGGCGGCGCCGGACGAGCACCGCGATCTGGTGATCGATCGCGTCCACCCAGC
Source organism: Myxococcales bacterium (assembly GCA_045802855.1). GTDB lineage: Bacteria > Myxococcota > Myxococcia > Myxococcales > 40CM-4-68-19 > VBKO01. The sequence continues at coordinate 603 of JBJMQD010000059.1, forward strand.
CCCGAAGCTGCGTCAACGAAAGCCGCGCGTCGGGATTGAGATCCAGCGCCCGGGCAAGCTCCGCGAACCGCTGCGGCACGAGGGCCTGCTCCGCGTCCGAGAGCGCGCGAGCGGGATCGTCGTGCACCTCGACGATGAGCCCGTCCGCTCCGGCGGCCCAGGCCGCTCGGGCGAGCCCTTCCACCAGATCGGCGCGTCCCGCCGCGTGCGACGGATCGGCGAGCAAGGGCAGATGCGTGAGCGGGCGCACCGCCAGCATGCCGCCCACGTCGAGCGTGTTGCGCGTCGAAGTCTCGAACGTGCGGATGCCGCGCTCGCAAAGCATCACGCGCGATTCCCCGCTCGCCATCACGTACTCGGCGGCGCCGAGCCACTCGTCCGTGGTGGCCCCTGCGCCGCGCTTGAGGAGGACGGGCCGTCCCGCCTTTCCCACCGCGCGGAGCAGATCGAAGTTCTGCATGTTGCGGGCGCCGATCTGCAGGACGTCGGCCTTCTCGGCGACCGGCTTCACCTGATCGACCGCCATCACCTCGGTGACGACGGGAAGCCCGACGTCGCGTCCGGCGGCGACGAGCCAGTCGAGCGCCTCGTATCCGTGCCCCTGGAAAGCGTAGGGGTTCGTCCGCGGCTTGAAGATACCGCCGCGGATCGCGGTGGCGCCGCAGGAGGCGACCTCGCGCGCGATGCGCAATACCTGCTCCGCCGATTCGACCGAGCACGGTCCGGCGATCATCGCGCGATGTCCGCCCCCCACCTTGAATGGGCCGACTTCGACGACCGTCGGCGCGCGCCGCGCTGTCGCATGGGGCAAGGACTTCACCGCCGGCGCCGTGCCCTCCCTGGGAGGGATGCGCGCCGCCTGCGCCGCGGGCTGCCCGAGCGAGATGACCTGCACGTCGCGAGCGGGAGCGAGCGCCACCAGGCGGGCCGCGTCCGCGCCGAGGACCCACATCCGAACCGGATGCTCCGCCGTACCCGCGAGCGGAAGAAGGGTCGCCCCGGTGAGGACGTCGAGCTTCGTCGTCGCGGTCATCGAGCTCGTGCGCAAGAACGCGAGCGGCACCTGCGCGCGGGCGTGGTCCGCCATTCTCAGGTGCACGAATACCGAATTGTTCTGATCCTTGTCGGAGAGGTCCTCGACGAGGATGTTGAGCCCGGCCCGCTCCGCGGCGCGGCGGGAACAGACGGCCGCGTCGGTCGAGGCATCGGCGGCGATGAGCCGAGCGGCGCCCGCGGTGTCGAAGCACATCACCGGCTCGATGCCCAGGGCCCCGAGGCGCTGCAGTACTTGCCGCAGCGCGGCGGGATGCGACCAGGCGCGCTTCACGTCGCCGAGGGGAGTGCCCTGTTTCGCGGCGAGCGCGAGACGGACCGGGATGCTCGTCAGTCCCACCGCGACGAGATCGATCCCTTTCAGCACCGCCGCCGCGAGCGGTTCGAGGGCCTCGGTGATCGCCCCGACGACGGCGTTCTCGAGCGGCACGACCGCCTCGTCGACCTCCCCTGTGCGCAGCCCATCGAGGAGCTTCTCGAAGCTCGCGTAGGGGACCGGGATTCCGCCGTGCGCCGCCGCCGCGGCCTCGCCGAAGGCGCCGATTTCGCCCTGGTATCCGACCTTCAGCTCCGCGGGGCTCTCGGCGTTCCTGGGCGCTTCCCGATCGGCAATTTCGCGCAGCACGGCAACGTCCTTTCGCGGGGTTGTGCGAGTCTAACCGAAGGCAGGCGACTCGGGATTCGGACCTCTGTTACTCTTCGAGGATGCACGAAGGCCCTTCGGACGACCTGCCGCTCACTTCCGGGTGGGCAACCCTCCGGGACGACCCCGTCGCGGCGGTGTTCCGCAGGAATTTCGCTGCCTTGAAGGCGGCCCACGATTCCCAGACCGCGGACGGGGTGCTGGTCGCCGCGGTGGACGGCAACGGGCTCTTCGACGCCCACGCCCACCTGCGCCTGCCGCAGAGCGGAATCGCCCATCTCGTCGTGGGCCGGCACGAGCGCTGCGATTTCGTGCTCTCCCGCGATTCCGACGTATCGCTGCGCCACCTGCTCGTGCGGGCGACGCGGACCCCGAAGGGGTCCGTCCATCTGCGCGCCATCGACCTGCGGTCCCGGCTGGGCCTCCTCAGCGAGGAAGGCAAGCGCTGCGAGGCGGTCGCCTCGAAAGGTCCGCTCTTCCTGCAGGTCGCGAGCTACACGCTGTTCCTCATCCCCACCGGTCCGTCGACCCGGCCCTGGTCCGACGATGCCGACGTTACTTTTGGCAGCTTCTTCCCGCGCAGCCAGGAGATCCTTCCTGCCGCCCAGCCGCTCAAATCGCGAGCGGCGCCGGCCGCCGACGCGGTGAAGCTCGCGACCATCACCATCAACTCGTCGTCACCGCAAACCGGCGAGTTCACCTCGACGCACGCGGTGTGGAGCGATCAGCTCGAGCGCGGGATCCTCATCGGCCGCGACGATCGCTGCTCGACCGGCGGCTTCGACGAGGGGAACCTCTCCCGCGTCCACCTGGTGCTGCTGTCGGTCGACGACGAGGTCTGGGCGATCGATACCGCCTCCACCAACGGGACCAAGGAGAAGGACGGCCCGTCGTTCCGGCAGCTGCTCCTCAGCGGCGACAAGGAGCTGGTGCTGGCGGATTCGCTCTTCCTCCGCTGGAGCCCTTCGCGGTTGCCCATCCAGGCTTGAGTCCGCTAGCTCGCGTCCGCATGTTTCCGCGCGGAGGCAGCCCGAATGGCAACCAAGCGCTCGCGCGGCAGCAAGACCTCGAACAGCATCGGTTACGCGGTAGTGGGACTGGGCCATATCGCCCAGACGGCGGTGCTCCCCGCCTTCGTGAACGCGCGCAACTCGCGGCTCGCGGCGCTGGTGAGCGACGACAAGAAGAAGCGGGAGACGCTCTCCCGCAAGTACCGGGTGCCGGCGTTCTCGTACAATGACTACGAGGAATGCCTTCGCCGCGACGACGTCGACGCCGTCTACATCGCGGTCCCGAACACCATGCATGCGGAGTACACCGTCCGGGCCGCGGAAGTGGGCGCACACGTCCTCTGCGAAAAACCGATGGCCACCACGGAATCGGACTGCCGCCGCATGATCGCGGCCTGCGACGACGCCGGCGTCAAGCTGATGATTGCCTACCGGCTCCATTTCGAGCCCGCCAATCTGGAGGCGGTCCGCGTCGTCAAGTCCGGAAAGATCGGCGAGCCGCGCTTCTTCAGCTCCGACTTCTCCTATCAGGTGAGCGCCGGGAACATCCGGACGCAGCGCCAGACGGGCGGCGGCCCCATCTGGGACATCGGCATCTACTGCGTGAACGCCGCCCGCTATCTCTTCCGCAAGGAGCCCGTCGAGGTCGTTGCGTTCACCACCCGCAACGACGACAAGCGGTTCGAAGGCGTCCCGGCTGGCACGAGCTGCCTGTTGCGATTCGACGACACGCAGCTCGCCACCCTGAACGTGAGCTTCGACGCGTCCGCGACGGCGACCTTCCGTATCGTCGGCACCAAAGGCGACGTCTGCCTCGATCAGGCCTACGAGTACGAGGGCGATCGCGAGTTCATCCTCACCGTCAAAGACAAGTCGCGCACGCGCAAGTTCCGCAAGAGCGATCACTTCGGACCGGAGCTGGTCTACTTCTCGAACTGCATCTTGCGCGAAACGGTGCCGGAGCCGAACGGCGAGGAAGGCCTCGCCGACGTGCGGGTGATCGAGGCGATCCTGCGCTCCGCCGAAGAGGGCCGCTCCGTGAAGATGCCGCCCTTCAGGCGGCGCGTGCGGCCGGAGCCGCGCATGGTCATCCGCAGGCCCCCGGTGCGCGAGCCCGAGCCCGTCGAGTCGGCCCCGCCGGTGGCGTAAATCAGGGGAGGTCCGGCGCCTTGGGGAAGGTGTTCTGCCCCGTGAGCGATTCGAGATAAGCGAGCAGCGCGCGCCGATCGCGCGACGAGATCTTCGACCGCTTCAGCTTCTCGTCCAGGTTCGGGTTCTTCACGCCGCCGGCGAGCATGCGATCGACGGCGTCGGAGAGCGTCTTCGCGCTGCCGTCGTGGAAGTAGGGGGCGGTCTTCGCCACGTCGCGCAGCGAAGGAGTGAGGAACTTTCCGTCGTCCGCCTTGTCCTTGGTCGCGTCCATCCGCCCGTGGTCGCGCTTGTCCTCGGGTTTGTCGGAGCCGATGCCCGCGTTGTGGAATTGCGAATCGGTATAGAGCGGCGGAACGTGGCAGAGCGTGCAGCGGGCCGTCTGGAATACCTGCGACCCGCGCCGCGCCTCCCGGGAAATCGCGGTCTTTTCGCCTTGCTCGAATTTGTCGAACGGCGCGTTGCCCGTCTTCAAGGCGCGCAGGAAGGACGCCAGCGCCAGGGGAACGTTCTTCGCCGAGGCGTCGGACTTGAAAGCGCGCTGGAACTCCGCCCGGTAGGCCATCACCGCGTTCAGGCGCGCGGCCACCTCGTCGGGCTTGTCCACGCCGAGTTGGCCCTTCCATGCCGCCGCGCAGACCGCCTCCATCGTCGCGGTGCGGCCGTCCCAGTAGTAGCCGTTCTGGTGGTAGGCGACGTTCTCCATCGTCGGTGCGTTGCGCTTGTTCATCGAGCCGCCCACCCTCGGGTCCACGGGGTTGCCGCTCGTGTAGGCCTGGTCCGGATGGTGGCAGCTCTCGCAGGACATCGATCCGTCGCGAGAGAGCCGCTTGTCGTAGAAGAGCTTGTAGCCGAGGGCGACCTTCTCCGGCGTGGTGGGGTTGTCCTGCGATTCCTCGACGGCCGGAAGGAACGGCGGCGTCTCCGGGATGGGCGGCGGCGGGGGCAACTGCTGGACGGCTTCGTTCAGCTCGGTGGCGGAGGCCTCCGACATCCGCACGCCCGCATCGCCGCCCTCGAGCTCGCCTCGAGGGCCGCCGTCGGCGTGCGCCCCGACCGTATCGGGACCCGCGTCCGAAACGCCTATCGCCGTCCCCCCCGGCTCGTTCGCTGGCCGCGCTCCCGCGTCGGGCATCGGCCCTATGGCCTGGCGGGTATCGTCGGGAACGGGCTTCGGCGGAGCGGAGCCGCAGGCGACGGCCAGGGCGAAGAGGCAGACGGAAGCGCGCATGTCGTTCCTCCGGGACCGTTGTGCGTTTTGCGCGCGACCGTAGGGGCGGGGTCCCCGCGGTGTCAACGAATCCACTCGACCCGGACGATGGTCAGCTCGACTTCGCCCTTCGGCCTGCGCACGCGCACCGAATCGCCTTCGTGCTTCCCCAGGAGGGCGCGCCCGAGGGGCGCCTCGTAGCTGATCCGGTTCTTCCCGAGCGACTCGTCGAGCTCGTCGCCTCCGACGATCTGGTACGTCGTCTCCTCGCCGTCGTCGTCCTCGACCGTGACGGTCGCCCCGAAGAAGACGCGGTCGGTCTTGGGCCGGGTGCCGGGGTCGATGACCTCGAAGTTTTCCAGCATCTTCTGCAGGCGGTGGAGCTTCGCGTCGATCTCCCGCAGCTTCTTCTTGCCGAGCTTGTACTCGTAGTTCTCGCTCCGATCGCCGTGGGCCGCAGCGACCGTCACCTCGCGGGTCACCCGCGGCCGCTCGTCGTGCAGCAGGCGGCGGAACTCCTCGCGGAGGCGTTCGAAGCCGCGGGTGGTGATGTACCGTTTCGGCGGCGCCGGGGCGGCCACGGGGGTCCTGTTGCCCGACCCGCGCGCCGGTGGCAACCTCTCGCCGAAAATGTCGATCGCGATCACCCAGGGCATCCGCGTCACGGTGAAGAGCCGCTTCCTGCCCGAGCAGTCGAAAGCCGGCCGGTGGGCGTTCGCCTATACCGTCCGCATCGAGAACCTCGGGACCGTCACCGCCCAGCTGAAGAGCCGCCACTGGGTGATCACCGACGGCAACGGCAGGCGCGAGGAGGTCCGCGGCGACGGGGTGGTCGGGAACCAGCCGGTGCTGCGCCCGGGCGAAAACTTCGAGTACACGAGCGGCGCCATCCTCCAGACGCCGCACGGATCCATGCAAGGGACCTATCGCATGGTTGCCGAGGACGGCCGCTCGTTCGACGCCGAGATCGCCGCCTTTCCGCTAACGCAGCCCGGCTCGCTGAATTGATCTATCGTGCCGGCGATGGAACGGGAGCTGACCGCGCTGACGAACTCGCTGCGCAAGCTCCATCTCGCGCTCATCGAGCACACCAGGATCGGTTACGAGCGGGTACACGGATCGGTGGGAGGTCCCGGCGAGCTGTTGCAGCTCCTCACCCGCGCGCCCGAGTTCGCCTGGCTCCATCCACTCAGCGAGCTGATGGCCTGGATCGACGAGCTGCTCGATCCGAGGCGCGATCCGCGGCCCCAGCCCGAGGAAGCCGCCGCCGTCCGCAACGAGCTCTCGCGCATGCTCGGCATCACCCACGATCCCGCTCATCCGTTCGCGGCCCGGTACCTGCCCGTGCTGCAAGAAAGCCCGCACGCCGTGATGGCGCACTCCGCTGTCCGGGAAGCGCTGCGCGCGCTGTCCGCCGCGATGGCATGAGACACTAGCGGTCTGGATCCTTCGGCTTCTCTCGGTTCTTGCGGCGA
>JBJMQD010000098.1:0-9484 GCA_045802855.1 Myxococcales bacterium
TGCCAGCGAAGCCGTCAGGAAGGCGAGCAGCGAGAGGACGCGAGTGCGACCCAGCGATCCGCGCAATGGAAGCCCACCCCCTGCCGTTCGGCACAGCGTGGGAATGCGGTACGAAGCAGACAAGATACGGGTGTTCGGGAAGGGGCCCTGACGTCGTGCTGGACGGCGCGAGGCCAAGGGCACCCCGCAGGATGCTGGTTTCGCGTCTAACTTTCTGGCTGCACCGAGCGGCAGCCCACTGGCTCTGCGATCGGGATCTTCGAGAACGCGACACCATTCGGCTCATCTGCGGGGACAAGACTGGAGCCGACCGTTCGAAGAGCGAATGATCCCGCTAGGCGAACGCGTCCCGGAGCGAGAACCAGATCATCGCGACCGTGAGGAGCACCAGCACGACCGTCGTGCCCCAGGCGATTGCCCCCAGCGCGGGGCCATTGCGGTAGCGGCCCATGAGGCGCTCGTCGCGGGCGAGGAGGAGCATGAAGACGAGAATGAACGGGAGGAGCACGCCGTTCGCGGTCTGCGAGAGCAGCATGATCTTGAGGAGGGGCAGGCCGGGAATGAGGACGAGGCCCGCTCCGAGGACCACGATGACCTCGTAGAGGAAGTAGAACTGCGGCGCGTCGTGGCGGCGCTTGTCGATGCCGCTCTCCCAGCCGAAGGCCTCGCACAGGTAGTACGAGGTCGAGAGCGGGAGGATGCAGGCCGCGAAGAGCGAGGCGTTGAACAGTCCGAAGGCGAAGAGCGCGCTCGCCCACTTTCCCGCGAGCGGCCCCAGGGCGACCGCCGCGTCCTTGGCGTTCTCGATGTGGCCGCCCATCTTGAAGATGGTCGCGCCGCAGGCGAGGACGATGAAGAAGGCGACCACGTCGGTGACGATGCAGCCGAGCACCACGTCGAGGCGGGAGAGCGGGTAGTCATCGAGGCTGATGCGTTTTTCGACGATGGCCGATTGCAGATAGAACTGCATCCAGGGAGCGATGGTCGTTCCGACCAGCGTCACCACCATCGTCAGCGCCGCGCCGTTCAGCTGCAGCGTTGGAACGAGCGAGCCGCGGGCTACCTCGTGCCAGTCGGGATGGGCGAGGAAACCCGCCACGAGATACGCGACGTAGACGAGGCAGGCGACGAGGAAGACGCGCTCGACGATGCGGGCACTGCCGTGGAGGACGAGGAGCCATACCACCGCCGCGACCACGGGCACCGAGGCGTATTTCGGGATCCCGAAGATCTCCAGCGACTGCGCGACGCCGCTGAACTCGGCCATGGTGTTGCCGATGTTCGCCACGAGGAGCGCCAGCATGATGAAGAAGGTGATCTTGACTCCGAACCGCTCGCGCACGAGGTCCGAGAGGCCCTTCCCCGTCACCACCGCCATCCGCGCGCACATCTCCTGCACGAGGATGAGCGCGAGCGTGATCGGGATGAGGGTCCAGAGGAGCGAGTAGCCGAAATCGGCGCCGGCTTGCGAGTAGGTGGCGATCCCGCCGGCGTCGTTGTCGACGTTGGCGGTGATCATGCCGGGACCGATCACCGCGAGCGCCGCGGCGAGGCGCGCCCAGCGCGAGGTTGCGCGGGTGCGGTGGAGACGCCCCGTGGCAGGCGGGGAGCGGGCTTGCGCGTCACCCATGCAGGACCTTTTCCAGGACGTCGTCGACGGTGACGACTCCCAGCATGCGCCCGTCCGCGTCCTGCACGGGAAGCGAGAAGAGGTTGTATTTCGCCGCCTGCTCCGCGACGTGCTTGACGGGATCGTCCGGATTGAGCGGCGCGGGATGCTCGTGCATGAGGCCGAGGACGAGGGACTCGGGCTTCGCCACGATGATGTCGCGGAGCGACAGCACGCCGGCGAGCTTGCCGCCTTCGCCCAGGACGAACGCGTCGTGCAGGTGGGGAACGGTCTCGGCCTGGCTGCGGATCCGGTCGAGGGCCTGCTGCGCGGTGATCTGCGATTCGAGGCGGAGGAACTCGGGATTCATCAGACCGCCCGCGGTGTCCTCCCCGTAGGCGAGAAGCTGCTCGACCTCGTGGGCCTCGCTGGGCTCCATCTCGGCGAGCAGCTCCGCCGATTCCTCCTTGGGGAGATCGGCGAGGAGGTCGGCGGCGTCGTCCGCCTCCATCTCCTCGAGGACGTCGGCGGCCTTGGCGGGCTCGAGCGTCTCGAGCAGCTCGCGCTGCAGCTCCGGCTCGGCCTCTTCCAGCGCCCCCGCGGCTGCTTCCACCGGGAGGCCGCGGAAGAGGATGGCCCTTTCCCGGCGATCGAGGTCCTCGAGGATCTCGGCGAGGTCGGCGGGATGCATCTCCGAGAGCGCGCTGCGGGCGACGTCGAGGCGCACCCGGGGCGATCCCGCGGCGAGCGGCTGGACGTACTTCCAGGAGACGAGCTTCTCGCGGGTGAGATAGGGAGACGCGGGACGGATCCGGCGGACGAGGCCGTCGACCAGCTCCTGCCAGCCCATCCGGCGGACGAGGCCGCGGAACCCGACGTCGACGTGAGCAACGCGCAGCTCTCCGCGGGCGCGGAGCAGGTGGAGGTCGTTGACCCGCTCGACCTTGGCGTCGTCGGTGTCGACGATCTGGCGATCGAGGACGTCCTGGGCGAGGGGGATCTCGCTCGAGAGCAGTTGCAGCGGCCCGAGCGCCTCCGCGCCGCGCCGCAGCCGGAGCGAGCGCGCATTCCAGGCCGCGACGTCCGTCCACTCCACCCTGCGGACCTCGCCGCGAAGCCCGGTCCGGACGCGAAGGGCGACCACACGGGGATACGCACCGGACGCGTCGGCGAGCAGGTCGACGACCGTCCCGAGGCGCGCGTTGGACGGATCCCGGACCGCAAGCCCGAGGAGCTGCGAGAGGTAGAGGAAGTTGCCTTCGGTTGACGGCAGGCTCGCCGGCGTCAGCGTCGAGGTGGGCGTCGTCGGGCCGGGCACGTGGCGCCGGTATCAGCGAGGGCCACGCGGGGTCAAGCGACGAATTCCGTCTCACGTCCCCTTCGCCCGCTCGTAATGGCGGCGCGCCTTGGCGCGGTTGCCGCAGTCCCGCATCGAGCACCAGCGGCGGGAATGGTTCTTGGTCTCGTCCAGGAAGATCCAGGTGCACTCGTTCTCCTCGGAGAGGCCGCACATCCGGATGGGGCCGCGATGCTCGTCGGCGAGCAGGTCCGCAGCGGCGACGGCGATGGCCCAGACGGGCTGCTCGAGGTCCTCGCACTCCCTCCAGCCAAAGACGTAGCCGGAGCCGCGCGGGACGATCTCGCGATGGGAGAGCGCGGTCGTGAGCTCGCGGTTGAGGAACGCCAGATCGGCGGCCGCCGGCTTCTTTCGCGAGCCGAGGGCCCAGAAGATGCGGAAGACGGCCTCGCGTAGCTCGACGGCGCGGGCGAGCACCCGCGCCGCCTCCGCCGGATCCCGCGCGGCGCGGTCAGAAAGGGTACGCGCGCGGGCAGCGTCGATCAGGCCTGCCTGGCGGCAGAAGGCGAGCAGGTCACCGTAGTCGTTCAGCTTCTCCTTCGGCGCGTGGAAGCGATCACCGGAGAGCGTGTTGGTGAAATCGAGCGCCGGATTCCCGGCGATGAGCTCGAAAGCAGGTGGCACCGGCTAACCTCCAAAACGGACTTGACAGGTTAGATAGCCCGGCCCTATATAACCGTCAAGAAAGACGTAAGGAGGTTAGAATGAATCGCTTCCTCAGTGGTTCCCGCCTCGGTGCCGTCACCGTCCTCGCTGCCTGGGCCGCCCTCTGGTTCTCGGTGCTGGTCGCGCTCGCGCCAGGCGCGTTCCGGGGATAGGCTCGCGTCCGTCCGTCCCGGCCGGGGGTGTCAGGTACCTGTGGTATCTCGATGCTCGTGCCGACGGTCGCGGACGAGTTGAAGAGCCTGCGGATCGAGCGCGAGGAGCGCCCCTCGCGCCTTCCCGGCTGGGCTACCGCGGCGATCGCCGGTGTCGTCGTCATCGCGATCCTCGCGGTGGCCTGGAAGGTCCTCGCGCCGCGCGTCTTCGTTCCGGAAGTCGAGACGACGGCGGTGTCGCTGGTGAGTCCCGCGCAGGCCCAGCAGCTCCTCGTCGCCACGGGCTACGTCGTGCCGCAGCGGCAGGCGAACATCTCGCCGCGCATCGGCGGGCGGGTCGCCAAGCTGTTCGTCGAGGACGGCACGGTGGTGAAGAAGGGGCAGCTCCTCGCGGTGCTGGAGGACGCTGATTTCAAGGCCCAGGTGCTCCAGGCCAAAGCGGACGTGGCGGCGGCGAAGGCGCGCGAGAAGCGGGCGGAGGCAGACCTCTTCGAGGCGCAACACGCGTACGACCGGGAAAAGATGGTGCAGTCGAAAGGCGTCTCCACGCCGGCGGCGCTCGACCAGGTGACGGCGCGGCTCGCCGGCGCGAAGGCGCAGCTCGAGGCGGCCCGCTCCGAGACGGAGGCAGCGAACGCCGGCGTCGAGGTGGCCCGGGTGAACCTGGAGAACTGCTACGTGCGGGCGCCGTTCGACGGCCGCATCACGCAAAAGCTCACCGACATCGGCGAGATCGTCTTCGGGGCGCTGAGCGCGGGGACCGGCGGCCGCGGCGGCATCGCCTCGCTCGCGGACTTCTCCACTTTGCAGGTCGAGGCCGACGTCTCCGAGAGCCAGGTGGCGAAGCTCGCCCCGGGGACTCCGGCGGAGATCGTCCTCGACGCATTTCCGGATCGCCGCTACCGCGGCAGGGTGGCGGAGGTGCGGCCGCGCGTCGATCGCGCCAAGGCGACGGTGACCGTCAAGGTGGCGTTCGTCGACGAGCCGCGGGACGTGCTCCCGGACATGGGCGCCAAGGTGACCTTCCTGACGAAGGAGCTGGACGCGGCGCAGGCGAAGGCGGCGCCGGTCGCGGCCGTGCAATCGGACGCGGTCGTCGAGCAGGGCGAGAACAAGGTCGTCTGGGTCGTCGGCGGGAACGACGAGGTGCGCATGGCGCCCGTCGTCACCGGCGTGGCGATGGGCGGCCTCGTCGCGCTCCGCCAGGGTCCCCCCGCCGGCACGAAGGTAGTGCGACGTCCGAATGGCGATCTGCGTCCGGGGATGCGCGTCAAGGAGAAGCAATGACCGAGAACGTCGCCGCACGGGCACCGGCGCCGGCGCAGCCCATCGTCGAGATCCGCGGCTTGCGAAAGGTCTACCGCCGCGACCGGCAGGAGCTGGTCGTGCTCGACGGGATCGATCTGGACATCCCGGAGGGATCGTTCGAGGCGCTGATGGGCCCCTCGGGATCGGGGAAGACGACGCTCCTCAACTTGATCGCCGGCATCGACACGCCGACGAGCGGCTCGGTGCGGGTGGCGGGCGACGACATCGCGCGGATGAGCGAGACCCAGCGCGCCTCGTGGCGATCGCGGACGGTGGGATTCATCTTCCAGTTCTACAATTTGATGCCGGTCCTGACCGCGGCGGAGAACGTGGAGTTGCCCCTTCTCCTCACGGGCCTCGGACGGAAGGAGCGGATGCGTCGCGTCGAGGTGGCTTTGCGCCTCGTCGACCTTTCCGACCGGATGGACCACACGCCGCGCCAGCTTTCCGGCGGGCAGCAGCAGCGGGTCGCCATCGCCCGGGCCATCGTGGCGGACCCGAAGATCATCGTCGCGGACGAGCCCACGGGCGACCTCGACCGCAAGAGCGCCGAGGACGTGCTCGGGCTCCTCACCACCTTGAACGAGACGCTGGGAAAAACCATCGTGATGGTGACGCACGATCCCCACGCCGCCGGGCGCGCGAAGATCCAGCGGCGCCTCGACAAGGGGCTCTTGACGTGACGCTCGCAGGGCTCGCGCTGCGCAACGCCTTCCTGCGCAACAAGACGCGCGCGTTCCTCACCGTGCTCGGAACCACGGTGGCGGCGCTCGCCTTCGTGTTCCTCCGCACCGTGCTCGCCGCCTGGTACGCGTCGAGCGATGCGAGCGCGGCGGACAGGCTCGTCACGCGCAATGCGATCTCGATCACCCAGTTCCTGCCCCTCAGCTACCGCGACCGGATCGCGAACGTGGAAGGAGTAACGAAAGTAACGTTTTCCAACTGGTTCGGCGGCGTCTACAAGGACAAGAAGAACTTCTTCGCCCAGTTCGCCGTCGATCCGAAGAGCGCGCTCGAGGTGTTCAGCATCCGGTTCGTCGCCGGGAGCAAGGAGGACTTCCTCGCCGATCGCAACTCGTGCATCGTCGGAGCCGGGCTCGCCGAGCGCTTCAAGTTCAAGGTCGGCGACACCATTCCGCTCTCGAGCGAGATCTTTCCCGGCGACTGGCGGTTCAAGGTGGCGGGAATCGTCGAAGGAACGGACGACGCGTCGATCGCGAACACGATGTACTTCCAGTGGCAGCGCCTGAACGAAGGCTTGCCGGCGGGGATCAAGGACGTGGTGGGCGTCTACACGATCACGGTCGCCGACGCGGGGCGCTCTCCCGAGGTGGCCCGGAAGATCGACGCCATGTTCGCGAACAGCGATTACGAGACGCACACCGAGACGGAGCGCTCGTTCCGGCTGCAGTTCATCCAGGGATCCTCGGCCATCCTCTACGCGCTCGAAGCGGTGAGCGGCGTCATCCTCCTCATCATGGCTCTCATCCTCGGCAACACGCTCGCGATGGGGCTGCGCGAGCGCACTCCGGAGATCGGAGCGATGCGGGCGATCGGGTTCTTGCCGAAGCACGTGCGGGCCATCTCGATCCTGGAAGGAGCGATGCTCGGCCTCGTCGGCGGAGCCATCGGCCTCGCGCTGGCGACGCCGATGCTGATCCTCTTCGGAAAAGTGATGTCCGGGCTGGGATTCCTGACGGGCATCGGATTCAAGCCGGGCACCGCTGCGTTGACCCTCGGATCCGCTGGGCTCATCGGAGTGGCAGCGAGCGCACTCCCGGCCTGGACAGCAGGGCGATTGCAGGTGGTGGAGGCGCTGCGGAGGCAGGAGTGATCCCGCTCTCGTACAACGTGCGCTCGATCCTGCGGCGGCGCGTCTCGGCGGTGGCGACCGTCATCGGCCTCGGGCTCGTCGTCTTCGTCTTCGCCGCGGTCCTGATGCTGGCTCGCGGCGTCGAGGAGACGCTGAAGTCCACCGGGTCGCCGCACAACGCGATCCTGCTGCGGAAGGGCTCCACCACCGAGTTGACGAGCTTCGTTCCGCGCGAGGCCGCGAAGGTCTTCGCCGCCGATCCGGCGGTCGCGGTGCAGGGCGGAAAGGCGGTCGCATCGCCGGAGGTCTTCGTCATCTTCCAGCTGCAACGGGCAGGAGGAGCCGGATCCGCCGGCAACGGGCGGACGCCGCAGGCGGGAGCATCCGGAGACGGGAACGGGAGCGCGAACGTCGGATTCCGCGGCCTCACTCCGGACGGATTGAAGCTCTTGCGTTACGACGCGGTGAAAGTGGTCGAGGGCCGCTTGCCGCAGCCCGCGACGAGCGAAGTCATGCTCGGACGCGGGGTGCGCGGCCGATACGTGGGAGCGCAGGTCGGATCGTCGATCCGGATCGCCCGCCGCGACTGGCAGGTGGTCGGGGTCTTCGAGGCCGCCGGGAGCGGCTTCGAGAGCGAGGTCTGGGCCGACGCCGACCAGATCATGGACGCGGCCCGGCGAACGGGGTTCTCGCAATTGACGGTGCGGCTCAAGTCGCGGTCTGAGCTTTCGCAATTGCAGGCCACGGTAGACGCGGACCCACGCTACAACCTGGAGGCGAAACGGGAGGACGTCTACTACGAGGAGTCGAGCGGAACGCTCGCCCTCTTCATCCGCGCCCTGGGCGGCGTGATCGCGGTGTTCTTCGCCTTCGGCGCGACGCTCGGCGCGATGATCACCATGTACGCGCAGGTGGCGAGCCGGGTGCGCGAGGTCGGCACGCTCCGGGCGCTCGGGTTCAAGCGGCGCTGGGTGCTGCTCAGCTTCCTGGTCGAAAGCCTGATCCTCGCGCTCATCGGCGCAGTCGCCGGATGCGTCTTCGCCTCGATGCTGGGAGCCGTCTCCTTCTCGACCGTCAATTTTTCCTCGTTCACCGAGATCAAGTTCCGGTTCCACTTCGGGCCCGACGTCGCGATTCCGGCGGTCCTGTTCGCGGTCGCGATGGGGCTGCTCGGCGGTTTCCTGCCGGCGGCCCGGGCCGCTCGGCTGCAGATCGCCGAGGCGACGAAGGGGTAGAGTCTGCGGCGAGCCGACCTCGGGCTGTTCGCGCTTCTCGTCGTCGCGTACGGATGGCTGTTCGTCTACTTCGACAAGCTCAACAACCCGAACGAGATGGTGCGCGTGTACATGGCGCGGGCCATCGTCGAGCACGGGACGTACGCGATCGGCGAGCGCGTCGCCGTACCGGGGGGCGGGCTGCGCGACGTCGGGCCGGTGTACGACGAGTGGGGGTACGTCAACGACAAGGCGCTCGTCTGCGACGATCCGCGGGCGTCGCCTCCGGCGTGCGCGGGGAAGCTGTACGCGGCGAAGGCGCCGGGGCCGTCGTTCCTGGCCGTGCCGGTGCTGGCAGCGCTGCGCTTTGTTGGCGCGCCGGTCGGGTTGCGGTGGCTGGACGTGCTCGTTTTGCGGTGGACCCTTTGCATCCTTCCCACCGCAGTCTTCTGGGTCGTGCTGCGGCGGTTCCTGCTCGCTGCCGGCGCTCTGCCGCAGGTCGCGCTCGGCTGCGTCCTGGCCGGAGGGCTCGGGTCGCTCTCCTTCACCTACGGGCAGATGTTCGCCGGGCACCAGCTTGCTGCGCTCTGTCTTGGTTCGGCATATCTGGCGGCGTTCTGGCGGTCGCGCCCTGCCCTCCTCGGACTCTTCTCCGGTCTGGCGGTCTGCTGCGAGTACCCGTCCGCTCCCGCGGCCGCCATCCTGTGCGGCGCCTGGGTGCTGTCGCGGCGCCGGGCGCCGTCTGCAATCGCGGTCGCGGCGCTGTCAGCTCTGCTGCCGGTCGCAGCCCTCCTGCACTTCCACTGGGCCGCCTTCGGCGCGCCCTGGGCCACGCCGTACTCGCACCTGGAGAATCCGTCCTTCGTCCGCGATATCGCGCCTGGCGTGCTCGGCATCTCTTTGCCCAGCTGGGAGCGGATCTGGGGATCCCTGTTGTCGCCGTTCCTCGGGCTCTTCTTCTGGGCGCCATGGACTGCAATCGCCGTCGGCCTTCTGCCGTTCCTGTGGCGACGCGGGGGCGCGCGTGAACGAGTGGCGGTGCTGGTCGTCGGCTATTACCTGGTGTTCCAGATCACCCATGCTCTCTGGCGGAGCGGCTGGACCGTGGGCCCGCGGTACATCACGCCGCTCGTACCGTTTGCCGCGGTTTGCGTGGGTCTGACTCTGGCGCGCTTACCGAATGCTCTGCCCCTGCTCGCGGGCGCGGCCGCCCCGGCGATCGCCGCGACGGGCCTCGCTTCCCTCGTCTGCCAGGGATTTCCGCTCGAGGTCTACAACCCGCTCGTCGAGGTGGTATGGCCGCTCCTCGCGCACGGATATGTGCCGCGCAATCTGCTGCAACTCGCGGGAGTGCCGGGCCTGTGG
>JBJMQD010000116.1:0-6388 GCA_045802855.1 Myxococcales bacterium
GTGACCGCCGCCGCGATAGCGACCCCACCCCCAGCCAGATCGGTACAGGCCTCGATACCAGCCATAGTACCGGGGGCCGCGAACGCCGAAGTACGGGTATGGACCCCAGCCCCAGACCCACGGCGCGGCAACCCAGCACCAGCCGACTCGCACCGTGTAGACGAAAGCGTACGGGACGTCGGCGCTCGCCGATCCTTCGTCGACGTACTGATTTCCGTACGGCATCCACACCCAGCCGTACTGGCCGGTGAAGACCCACTGGCCCGCCGTGCGCGGCACCGGCTGCGTGTAAGGCGCGCGCTGCGGAGCGACCTCGGAATGCTGTTGCAGGATCCCGACCTGATCGTCGTCGTCGGATTCCGCCCGGGCCGGCGGCGCCGCTGGAGGCGGGGGCGGCTGCAGATCCGGCGGTGAGTCGGGCGGACGCGCGGCCTCGACGTTCTGCGCGTCGTCGGGAGGCGGCGGAGGAGGCTCGGACTGAGCGAAAGCGGCGACAGGGAGAAGACAGAGCGACAGGAGGAGGGCGGTTCGCATGGGAGGCTCGGTCAGTGGAGGTACCAAAGCACATTGAAACGGATCCCGTAAACGCTCGAGACGTCGTCGGGGATGCCCGGAACGTTGGGAATCTCGTGCCAGGTGAAGAAGAACTCGGGGCTGAGCGATACGTTCGGGAGGATGCGGGCGTCGTAGGAGAGGCCGCCCGCGAGCGCGAAGCCCGTCGGAGAGGAGGTTGCGGGACCGTAGAAACCCGGGTCGTACGTGAGGCCGCCGAACCCCGCTCCGAAGTTCACGTTCAGTCCGTTCCCGGCGCGATCGCCAATGAGCAGGAGTTGACCTCGTAGCGTCCAGCTCCAGGAGCCGACGCTGTCGCCGTAGAAGTCGTTCGCCATGTCGGCATTGAAGTCCATGAAGGTCTGGAACTGATCGGAGAATCCGTAGCCGATGCGGAAATCGAGGTCGGCGGCTCCGAAGCGGCCAGGGCCCTCGGGAGAGAGGTAGAGCGAGCCGCCACCTGCGCCCACCGAGAGGAGCAGCCCCTGCCGCGCCTGCGGCCGTGTTCGCGGCTCGTAGTAGGCGGGCGAATGACCGCGGCGCATGAGGTCGGAAGACTCGGCTCGCGCTGCGAGCGGAAGAGCGAGAACGGCGGCGGCGAACAAGAGGATTTTCCGGGTCACGGACGTTCGACCCCGGCCTTTCGGCCCCCATTCAAGCCGCCGCGCGGTCGAAATGATTCTTCACGAAATCCCGGCAGCCGGACGCCCGGACGGCTGGGTAGGCGTAAGTGCGCGGACGGGTTTCAACGGGGCCTCTGCTACGTTCCCGCGGATGCGCGTACTTCGGACGCCCGATTCCCGGTTTGCCGATCTCCCCGGCCATCCCTTCGCGCCGCACTACACGGAGATCGACGGGCTGCGCATCCACTACGTCGACGAGGGTCCGCCGCGGGCGCCGCCGATCCTCCTCCTGCACGGGGAGCCCACCTGGTCGTATCTCTATCGAAAGATGATCCCGCCGCTCGTCGCGGCAGGACACCGCGTCGTCGCCCCGGACCTGGTCGGCTTCGGACGGTCCGACAAGCCCGCCGAGCGCGGCGACTACACCTACCAGCGCCACGTCGATTGGATGGCCGGAGTTCTCGAGGCGCTCGCGCTCGAGCACGTCACGCTCGTCGGGCAGGACTGGGGCGGGCTCATCGGGCTTCGGCTCGTCGCCGAGCACGGCGAACGGTTCGACCGCGTGGTGGCGGCGAACACGTTCTTGCCGACTGGCGATCAGGATCCCGGCCCTGCCTTTCGCAAATGGCAGGCTTACTCGCAATCGGCTGCCTCGTTCGAGGCGGGCAAGATCGTCTCTCGCACTTGCAAGACGCCGCTTGCGCCCGAGGTGCAAAGGGCCTACGACGCCCCCTTCCCCGACGAGTCGTTCCAGGCGGGCGCGCGCCAGTTTCCGCTCCTCGTGCCGACGAGGCCCGACGATCCCGCATCAGCGCCGAACCGCGCCGCCTGGAAGGCGCTGCGACAATGGCGCAAACCGTTCCTCACCGCGTTCTCGGATTCGGATCCGATCACCCGCGGCGGCGACGAGGTCTTCCGGGCGGAGATCCCGGGATGCGCGGGTCAGCCGCACACGACCATTGCCGGGGCGAGCCACTTCTTGCAGGAGGATCGAGGCGAGGAGCTCGCCGGGGTGATCGAGGCGTTCCTCGCAGGTCCGAAGTAGACGCCGCTCTGCGCGCTGAACCTCAGCGACGACGTCTACGCCCGATGACGAAAGCGAAGAACGCCAGCGCCGGGACCATCGATCCCAGGTCGGGACTGCTCGTGCATCCGCAGCCGCCGCCCCCGCCGGCCTGGATTGTCACGCGCGCCGGGTCGCTCGAGAGTAATCCGTCGCTCACCACCAGTTGCAGGACCACTGCGCCGGAGGCGGGCGCCACGAAAGTGGGGTTCGCGGCTGTCGACTGAGCGAGGACCACCCCCGGCCCGGCGACCTGGCTCCATTGATAAGTGAGCGTATCGTCGTCGGGATCCGAGCTGCCCGAGCCGTCGAGCTCCACTTGCGTGTTCGGTCCGACCCTCCGGTTCGGGCCCGCGTTGGCGACGGGCTTCGCGTTCACGCCGGGAGCCGAGAGACTCACCATCGAGGGCGCCCCGACCAGGAGGCCGTCGTCGACGAAGAGGTTGAAGGCGAGCGTCGTATCGCTCCGGATTCGCGGCAGGGTCACCGAGGGCGACAGCTTCGTCCCATCGAAAGTCGCCGGGGGCCCCGACAGCTGGACCCAGCGGGCGTGGATCCCGTCGCCGTCCGGATCGCTCGAGCCGGATCCGTCGAAAGTCACCGTGGTGTGCTGCGCGCCCGTCGAAGGTGCTCGCGCCACCGCGACAGGCGCGCGATTGCATCCGCTGCCGCGCAGGCCGGCCCTCTTCGAGAAGGGCCGTTGGGCGAGGCCGCCGAAGGTGATGTCGTCGATGTCCCAGCCGAAGGCGGACACACCTTCGAAATCGGCGGAGCCGATCAAAAAGCGGACCCGAACCGTCTGCCCCGCGAACCTCGCCCCCGCATCGAGCGTCGTGGTGAGGAAGGCTGGATAGGTGTCGCTCTGGCCGATGAACGCATTGCGCCCTTCGAGCGGGTTGCCGAGGCGGGCGGCGAAGATCGGACCCGGATACGGCGTCGGGTCCGTCGAGAAGTCCGTGAAGGTCGTTCCGTCATTCGAGACCTCGACGACGCCTCCGTCGACTCCAACGGCGGTGCCGTCGGTCAAGAGGCCCTCGAAGAACGCGTACCGGTGGCTGAAGGTGACGGTGAAGTTGCCCGGGCCGACCTGGAGCGGAGGCGAGAGCAGGAACCGGCTCCCCCGCAAGCCGGGGTCGGGAGACGACCAATGGTGCAAAGTGACCGAGACGTCGTCCTGGACGATGTGGAACCCATCTTTCTCGCCGCCGGTGGTCCATTGCGGCGGTCCCTCTACGTCATCGGTAGCGGACTGGTTTGCGGCGACCTGGAAGTTGAAGGGCACTACGAAAGTGGCCATCTCGACGCGACCGCCCAACGCGGTGTCCGCGACGCTGACCTGCAGGAATGCCGTCCGGAGACCGGAGGTGCCGGCTGCGAAGCTGATGGGGACGTCCACCGTCTCCGTGCCCGACGGCGCGAGAGGATTGCCCTTCGCGGTCGCCCCCTGCGGGAACCGGAGAGCAGGCTCGGAGGAGGTTACCTCGATGGTCGGCCCTGCGAGCCCCACTGCGCCGACGCTCTTCACGACGACGTGGAGCACGCCCGCCTCACCCGTGCCGAGCGCGCCGTCCGCGGGGCCGCAGAGCGCGCTCGTGGAGTCGTCCGCGGTGACAGAGACGATCTGGACGTCTGCTTCGCCGTTCGCCCCGACCGTCCCTTCGACTACTCCCACGTTATCGGCGGAGAAGCGATCCGGCCCGGTCGCGTCGCTGCCCGCGCCGCGCTTCGCGAAGGCCCTCACGAACAGCTCGTGGTCTCGCGGATCGGTCACGACCGAGAGAAGCGCGTCGCGCGCCTCCAGCATCGTCGGCAGGACCGGAGTCGCCTTGTAGGCAGCGACGAGATAGTCCTTCATCGTCGTCTGCGCCTCGTCGAAGGTAAGGCGCGGGTTGGCCCCGGTCGTGTCGCGCAAGAGCGCCGCGTAGCACTCCCACAGCATGCTGGCCCACACCTCGCCCGTATTGTGGAATTCCGAATTGCCGCCCGTCGACGCGTCGTCCACGCTCCAGAACGCTACCGGAATCGGCTGCCCGTTTGGATCGGTGGGCGGCGGCGCGCCGTCCGCGATATGGCGGAAACGGAGCGAGTTCTTGAAGAAGTCGGTCGAGTAAGGGACCCGGCGGACGCCGAAGTAATAACCCTGGTTCGTGCCGCCCGAGGACGTGTATCCGGCGATCGCGTAGACGCCGTTGAAATTGGCGTTCGCGCGCACCGCGGCGTCCTCCGCCTTCACGGTCATCAAGAGCGTGTGGAAGTCGGCCCAACCCTCCGCCATTCCGCGTGCGACGACGTTGGTGAGGCCGTTCGCGTTACCGATGAGCCGATTCTGGATCATGTGGCCCCACTCGTGCGCGACGATCTGGTTGTCTATCGTACCGTCGCGGTCGGGCCGTCCCTGCTGGCGCAAGAGGGTCAGGCTCACGCCGGCGGCGACCTTCTGGTGCAGCGTCACCCCGAATTCCTGCCGGATCATGACCGAGGGAATGGTGATCGTGGCATCCGTTCCGCCCATGCCGGCGAGGCCGGGAACATTGTTGACGATCACGACCCCGATGGCTCCGGCGGCCTGCGCTGCCGCCACTTTCGCAGCGAACGTGCAGGTGCCGCGGTCGATGAGCGCGATGCGGGCGGCGACGGCGGCGGGGAGCGTCCCGCAAGCGAGTCCTCCCTCGACGAGCGTCCCCGAGGTCGAGAAGTTCTGCGGTCCGAACTGCGCCGGCGCCGCCTCGTGGTTGCCCGCGATGTCCGGGGGCGCCTGGATCTGCACGGCCACGACCGGATTCGCGTTGAAGATGAACATCTGCATGCGCGGCGAGTCGCCGTCGGCGGGCGTCGCCATGTTGGAATTGTCCCGGCCGCTGAAGTCCTGCGCTTCGGCAAGGAGCCGATCGCCGCCGAGGCCGCCGCGGCCCAGGTTGTCCTGCTGCGCGTTGCCGCTCGCCTCGTTGAAGCCGGCGTCGTAATACCAGTCGTGGAAGAAGTTCACGTCGTAGAAGAGCTGCTGGATGGCGGCCATCCGCTGCTCGTTGCTGGCATCGGGCGAAAGCGTCGTGTTGTAGGTGTGGCCGAAGACTGCGGGCGCCGTCACCGTCGCGCGGAAGTCGCCTGTGGACAGGCCATCGGGACCTCTGAGGTCCACATAGGCGTCGGCGTTGTTTCCCATCGTCTGGGTCGCGCCGGCTGGTAGCCAGGGATCGTTCGACGAGATAGGTCCGTTCGCCAGCGTGACGTCGACGGGCGCAATGAACGGCGCCTGGAATGCGTCGAGCAGGCCCGTCGGGTGCGGCGAGCCGCCTCGTCCCTGCGGCCCCGGGAAGGGCAACTTCGTCGTGTCCGCCCACACCCGGTACGTGAACTGATCGTAGAAGACGAGATCGTTCTGGAACAGCAGCCGCCCGTCGGTCGCGGAGAAGACGAACGACTGGTAGGTCGGCTTCGTGCCCGGAAGGCTCACCTCGACGTAATGCGCCGGCTCGAGATTTCCGGGCAGATGGAAGAAGACGCGCTTCGCGCGGGCGCTGCCGCGGTCGAGGACGTACGCGAAGTAGCCTCCGTCGCGCGGGCCGAGATCGCGAACCGTGGTGGCAGCACCTAGCTCCGCGAGTGCCGAGACGACCGCATCGCGTTCGCCGCGCTTGAACGCACCCGGCGTGGCGCCCGCCGCCTCGCGGGCGAGATAGCCGGAGAGCGCGATGACCCGCTTCTGCCGATCCATCACCACACGTACTTCGTCGCGGAAGACATCGACGCCCGCGATGGACTGCCCGAAGCGGGCGATGATCGCGCCGCGCCCCGTGTCGTGGAGCGCGCGAAGGTCCGCGGACATCGCCTGATCGGATGTCATTCCGTAGAGCGGCGCGAAGGTCGCGAGATGCTCGCGCGCGGCTTCGGCGGGGACGAGGTCCGGACCGGCCTGCCGTGGCACGGCCTGCAGGAAGGTGGGGATCCCCAAGCGCTCGTCAAGGTGCTGCCTGACGTCAGCGCGCAGGAGCGGAGAGCGGAGCGGCTGCGGTTTCGCGGCGGGTACGGTCGAGAGCGCGTCGAAGCCCGTACGATCGCGGTGTCCTCGCGTGCAGGCCGCACACACGAGGACTGCGACAATGAGCTTGCGCATGAACCCTCCCGGTTGCAGCGCATGGGATTCCAACCG
>JBJMQD010000015.1:0-3654 GCA_045802855.1 Myxococcales bacterium
GCGCGCGGCGCCATCCGGGCGGCGAAATTCGTCGTCGGGAAGCCCGCCGGGCTGTATGACCTGCAGGACGTCCTCGGAGGAGCCAGGAGATGACCGACCCGATCCGCGTCGCGCGCTTCCAGGGGCAGGACGGCGAAATCCTCGAAGGGGTCGTCACGGGGGACGAGATCGAGGAGGTGAGCGGTCTCGATTCCATGCTCCGGGGCGGAAGGCGTCTCGGTCACAAGCGCAAGATTTCCGAGGTGCAGCTCCTTCCCTTCGGGATCTCCCGCAAGGTGGTCGGGATCGGCCGCAACTACGCCGGCCACGTCAAGGAGCTGAAGAACGAGCTGCCGAAGGAGCCCATCTTGCTCTGCAAGGTTCCTTCCTCGCTCATCGGTCACGGAGAGCCGATCGTGCTGCCCAAGGCCTCGCGCGAGGTCCATCACGAGGCGGAATTGGCGGTGGTCATCGGCAAGCGCCTGCGGCGCGCGAGCGAGACGGAATGCGCCGCGGCCGTCGCCGGCGTGACCTGCCTGAACGACGTCACCGCCCGCGATCTCCAGCGCGCGGACGTGCAGTGGACGAGGGCCAAGGGCTTCGACACGTTCTGCCCGATCGGCCCCTGGGTGAGCGTCGGCCTCGACTGGAGCAATCTCCGCGTCGTCTGCCGCGTGAACGGCAAGGTCACGCAGGATGGCCGCTCGAGCGATCAGATCTTCCCGGTGCCGAAGCTCCTGGCCTTCATCTGCGAAGGCATGACGCTCGAGCCCGGGGACGTCGTCACCACCGGAACGCCAGAAGGAGTCGGCCCCATCCGCGCCGGCGATACCGTGGAAGTAGAAGTCGAAGGAGTCGGGGTCCTGCGAAACCCCGTCGTCGAACGATGAAGCCGCAACTTCGTCCACTGCTCGCGGAGCTTTCCGCGTACCTCCAGGAGAAGGCAGGCGCGCAGCGCGAGGCGGCGGTGCGCTCGGGCAAGCCCGTCTTCGATTTCGGCATCGGCGATCCTCGCGAGCCGACTCCGCAGTTCATCCGCGATGCGCTCAAGGCCGCCGTCCCGGAAGTGTCGCAGTACCCGAGCGTGGCCGGCCTTCCCGTCTTGCGCAAGGCGGCGGCCGGATACCTGAAACGACGCTTCAAGCTCACCGTCGACCCGGACCGGGAAATACTGCCGTGTCAAGGTGCGAAGGAGGCGCTCTTCCACCTGCCGCTCTGCGCCGTCTCCCGCGAGCGGCCGATCTGCTTCTTCCCGGATCCCGCCTACCCGGTCTACGAGCGGGCGATCCTCTTCGCCGGAGGCGAGCCGCGAAGGCTTCCGCTCGTCGAGGAGCGCGCGTTCCTTCCCGATCTCGACGCGATCTCCGACGACGACTGGCGGAGGACGGCGATCGTCTTCGACAACTATCCGCACAACCCGACGGGCGCGGGCGCTCCGCTCTCCCATCACCAGAAGCTTCTCGGCCTCGCTCGCGAGCACGGCTTTCTCGTGGTGTGCGACGAGCCCTACGTGGACCTCTACGCGAAGGACCCGCCCCACACCGCGCTCGAGATCTCGCGGGAGAACGTGCTCGTCGTCCACAGCCTCTCGAAGCGCTCGGGGATGACGGGGTACCGGAGCGGCTTCATGGCCGGCGAGCCCGATCTGATCGCGAAGATGAAGGAGGCCCGGGCGAACTTCGGCGTCGCTCCGCAAGCCATCGTCCAGGAGGCCGCGGCAAAAGCCTGGGACGACGATGCCCACGTCGAGGCCCGCCGCAGCGTCTTTGCGCAGAAGCGGGCGGTCCTGGTCGCGCACTTGAAGCGCATCGGCCTGCGCACATCGGGCGAAGGCGCTTTCTACCTCTGGGTCCACGTTCCCCAGGGCGAGACGAGCGAGTCGTATGCCGCCCGCCTCGCCGAACGGAACATCCTGGTCGTACCCGGCCCGAGCTTCGGGCCTTCCGGGAAGGGATTCGTCCGGTTTGCCATGGTCCCGACCGTCGAGGACTGCAAGCGCGCCGTGGAGGCCTGGCCCGCATGACCATGCACGACCCCACGCGTGCCGATCTGCGCACGCCGGACGCGTCCGTCGCCGACCTCCGCGCGCTCGTCGAAGAGGCCGGTCGCGACCCCGCGTTCCTGAAACGTGGCGACGCCCACGCTGCCGCCGTCCGAGAGGTGATCTACCGGCTCGATCGGGGTGTGCTGCGCGTCGCCGAGCGGGTCGAGGGTCCGCAACGGTGGCAGATCAACGGCTGGCTGCAGCAAGCCATCAACCTCTACTTCGGCCTTGCTCCGCTCGAGGCGTACCAGGCCGGCGAGATCGAGTTCCACGACAAGATCCCTCCCAAGCACGGCCTCGCCGAGGCCGGTGTCCGGGTGGTTCCTCCCGGCGTCGTCCGCTACGGCGCGCACGTCGAGAAGGGGGCCGTGGTG
The DNA here is from genome assembly GCA_045802855.1 of Myxococcales bacterium. GTDB lineage: Bacteria > Myxococcota > Myxococcia > Myxococcales > 40CM-4-68-19 > VBKO01. The sequence goes on from JBJMQD010000015.1 coordinate 2,398, forward strand.
ATGCCCGGCTACGTGAACATCGGGGCCCGCGTCGGCACCGGGACCATGGTGGACACCTGGGCCACCGTCGGATCCTGCGCCCAGGTCGGCAGGGGCGTGCACCTGTCCGGCGGCGTCGGTCTCGGCGGAGTCCTCGAACCCCCCGGCGCCCGCCCCGTGATCATCGAGGATGGCTGCTTCATCGGGAGCCGCTGCATCGTGGTGGAAGGGATGCTGGTCGAGGAGGAGGCCGTCCTCGGCGCGGGGGTCGTCCTCACCGCTTCCACGCCCATCATCGACGTCACCGGTCCTTCCGAGCAGAAGCTGCAAGGGCGGATTCCGGCCCGCAGCGTGGTCATTCCCGGCATGCGGCCGCGCAAGTTCCCCGCGGGCGAGTACCTGACGCCGTGCGCGCTCGTGATCGGAAAGCGCAGCGAGAGCACCGATCGCAAGACGACGCTCAACCAGGCGCTGCGCGACTTCGGGGTGTCCGTGTGAGCGGCCTGCGCGAGGTACTGGCCGAGCGGACCCGACTTCTCTGCGAAATCAAGAGCCCGCTCGGGGAGGAAGCGGACATCGCCCGCCACGTGGCGGATGCCGGATCGAAGGCCTGGTTCGGACAGATCGACCGGATCGGCAACTCGGTGGTCATGGGCGGGCTCACAGGCTCGCGCCCCGGGATCGTGCTCTTCGGACATCTCGACACCGTTCCGATCCAGGAGGGCGACTTTCCCGCTCGCCGCGAAGGGGGCCGGGTCTACGGCCGCGGCGCCTCCGACATGAAGGGCGCCCTCGCGGTCATGCTCACCCTCGGCGAGCGGCTCGATCGCGCCCGCCTGCGCGGCGAGCTCGTGCTCGTCTTCTACGATCGGGAAGAGGGCCCCTACGAGACGAACGGGCTCGGCCCGGTCCTCGCCGCCCGTCCCGACCTGCGCGGCGCCGCGGTGGCCTTCTGCCTCGAGCCGACCGATCTCACCGTCCAGGCGGGCTGCTGCGGGTCGATGCACGCGACCTTCACCTTCCGCGGCCGCACCGCCCACAGCGCCCGGCCATGGCAGGGCAAGAACGCCGTGCACGAGGCGGGAGCCCTCCTCGTCGCGCTCCGGGCCCTCGCCCCGAAGGAGGTACGCGTCGGTGAGCTGACGTTCCGGGAAGCGATGAACGTGACCCGCATCCAGGGCTTCGACGGTCGCAACGTCCTCCCCGCCCGCTGCGACCTGAACGTGAATTTCCGCTTCGCTCCGGGAAAGAGCGTCGCGCAGGCCGAGGCGGAGATAC
>JBJMQD010000241.1:0-3169 GCA_045802855.1 Myxococcales bacterium
GAAAAATCCGCCGACCGTGCCGCCAGCGCCTCCGGCGGAGCGGGACGTCAACGACGTTCCCGCGTTCGAGTTGCCCACGGACTGCGGTCCGCCATCGACAATTCCACCGGGCTCGGTGGCGGTCGCGGTCGATATCCGGACAGGCGCCCCGACCCCCGGAGGATGGCTCGTGACCGCCGGAACGGACGTGCGCGGGCGCGTCGGGCACAACCCCAACGCCCCGTTCCTGTCGAAGGCGCAGCGGTACGACTATCCGCTCGACAAGGGCCCGCAGCAGGATACGGAGATCGCCTTCGCGCCCGTCGGCGACTTTCCCACCGCGGCGGGGCAGCAGTTCACCTTCGCGACCGCGCGAGGAACGCAGGCGACGACCATCCGGGAGACGGCCGCTGTCCCCCAGGGACCGGTGGGAGACGTGATCGCGTACCAATCGGCGCACTTCTCGAATCTGGCCAGCAATCCACCCCTGCTCTTCCCGAACATCCTCTTCACCACCTTGACGGGAAACAACGCCCTCCTCCGGGCAAGCCCGTCGAACATCGGCGCCGAGAACTCGCTGGTGGTCTACCGCTGAGGCTTCGCCAAGCGCCCCCGTTCGGGTATCTTTGCGGCGCCCGCGGCTCGATTCCAGGGCACGAACGACGATGGCCGACCGACCCCGCTCGCCGCGCACCTTGATGGTCGCCGATCACCTGTGGGACGCCCTCTCGGCCATGGCCGCGGAGATGGGCACCGACCGCGAAGCGCTCGTCAACCAGGCGCTCTACACGTTCGCCCGGCTCAACGGCTTCGTGCCGCCCTCGGAGGTCCGCGCCGCACCCGCCGCCGCGCCCACACCGCCGCCTCCTCACGCGATGGAGACCCCGCTCATGGCGAGGCCTGTGAGCGCCGAGATCGAGCAGGAGATCCCTCCGACTCCGACTCCCGCCTCCGTCCCGCCCACGCCCGTCGCGGACAAGCCGATGAAGGCGCCGCGGATGCCGATCCCCGACATGGGCGATCTCGATCCGGACCTGCCTAGGCCCGCCGCGACCGCCACCCCGGCCGCGGTCGCCCCCGCCGCACCGGAACCGGAACCCGAACCCGAACCTGAGCCCCAGCCGGAGCCCGAGGTCGTCGCCGCGGAAGCTCCCGAGCAGGGCAAGGTCCTCGTCTTGATGTCCGAGGGTCGCGAGCTCGAGCGGGTCACGAAGGACCGGTTCCTCATCGGCCGCGGCAAGCACTGCGACCTGGTGATCAACTCGGGCAAGGTGAGCCGCGAGCACGCCGCCATCGTGCGCGAGAACGGCGACTACTTCATCGAGGACCTCGGCTCCTCGAACGGCACCTGGTTCGAGAAGCGCCGCATCGGAAGGCGCCAGATCCACGAGGGCGACGACTACTTCATCTGCGCCGAGAAGCTTTCCTGCACTTTCCGCTGACCGGCCTCACCGACGCGCTCGACGCGCCCTGGCCGTTCCGCCTGGCCCTGCTCACCGCCTTCGCCACCATGGCCGTCGCGGTATTCACGGACGTCCGCGAGCGGCGCATCCCGAACGCGGCCACGCTTCCCGGGCTCCTCATCGTGCTCGCGCTCCTCGGTGCCGCGGGCGGATGGCCCCTGGTGGAAAACGCGCTCCTCGGAATCGCGGTGTGCGCCATACCGCTCTTCCTCGCCGCCCTGCCCGGCTGGATCGGGATGGGCGACGTGAAGCTCATCGCGGTCTCCGGAGCCGCCGCGGGATGGCCCGGCGGCCTCTCGGTGCTGATCCTCGTCGCGCTGGCCGGCGGCATCCAGGCGCTCTTGCAACTGCTGTGGGCGAGCGTGCGCGGTCAGGAGCGGCCGAAATACGTCCCTTACGCCTGCTCCATCGCCGCCGGCACGATCGCCGCGTTTCTCGTGGGTTGACCGCGCGGCGCCAGTTGTCCGATGGGCACCCTCCCGTCCGTCTCGTAGCGTTCGGCGCATGACGCGAACCTTCCTCGCCTGCGCAGCGCTGCTCGTCGCCCTTCCCGTACACGCCCAGAACGACGGCGGCACCATCAACCTCGGGGTCGGCGAGCAGAAGACGCTCTCGCTGCAGAACGTCGCTCGCGTCGCAATCGGCGATCCCGGCGTCGCCGACGTGAAGCAAGTCGGCGGCGGGGGCGAGTTGCTCCTTACCGGGGTCGGCGAAGGGCGCACTTCGCTCCTCGTCTGGCTCCGCAACGACCAGCGGCTTTCCTACGCCATCTCCGTCCGCAAGCAGGACCCGCGCGAAGTCGTCTCCGAAGTCCGGGCGCTCCTCGGCGACCGCGACGGCATCCGCATCCGCATCGTCGAGGGCCGCGTCTTCCTGGAGGGCGAGACCCTCACTGTGGAAGACGCCGAACGTGTGCAGCAGGTGGTGTTGCTCTACCCGCAGGTGAAGTCGTTCGTGCGGCCGAGCGCGAATGCCCGGCGCCTCGCGGCCGAGTCCCTCACCCGGGCGCTGCAGAAGGCCGGGCTCAAGGGGGCGCAAGCGACGGTGGTGGGCAGCACCCTGTTCCTCGAGGGCTGGGTCGAATCGAAGGAAGACCTCGCCAAGGCGGATCTGGTCGTCCGCGCCAGCGGCGAGAAAGCGGAGAACCTGCTCACCATCGGCGTGAAGCGGATGGTCCTCGTGGAGGTCGAGTTCGCGGAGGTGAGCTACGGCGCGCTCCGCAATGTCGGGGTCAAGTTTCCCACCACCTTCGCCTCCACCGGATCGGGGATCACGTACCAGGTCGCCCACGCGATCCCGGGCGGAACCACCCAATCGATCGCGGCGACCCTCTCCGCCACCACCGATTTCTCGGCCACCGCGGTCTTCGACGACAACTACGTCCGCGTCCTCGCCCAGCCTCGCCTCCTCGCCGCGAGCGGAGAGAAGGCCGAGTTCCTCGCCGGCGGCGAGGTACCGATCCTGATGGTCACCCAGAACCAGTTCAACGTGCAGTTCAAGAAGTTCGGCGTCCTCCTCAACATCACGCCCACCGCCGATCGGAGCGGGAACATCGGGACGGAGATCTATGCGGAGGTGAGCGACGTCGACCGTTCCCTCTCGGTACGGGCGAACGGATTCGACGTCCCCGGGTTCCGCACCCGCAACGTGAAGACCAGCGTCACCGTGAAGGACGGCGAGACCATCATCCTGTCCGGACTGTTCAACAACGCCGAGAGCAAGGAGGT
>JBJMQD010000251.1:0-16883 GCA_045802855.1 Myxococcales bacterium
GAGCGACAGCGTGTACCACTGGTTGAGATACCGCTGAATGACGTCGAGCGGGATGGCGCCTTCGGTTCGCGGATCCTTTCCTTGGCCCATCAGCTGCGCGGTGCGCTGGACGACGCGATCGACGCCCATCTCCCCCACGAACAGGTGGTGGGCCTCCTCGGTGAGCATGAAGCGGGTGGTGCGCGCGAGCGGGTCGAATCCGCTCTCGGCGAGCGCGGCGAGCTGGTACTTGCCGTCGCGGTCCGTGAACATGGCGAACATGAAGAAGCTCAGCCAGTCGTCGATCGGCTCGTTGAACGCGTTGAGGATGCGCGGCTTGTCCGACGATCCCGAACGGCGCGCGAGCAGCTCCTCCGCCTCCTCGCGCCCATCGCGGCCGAAGTGCCGATGGAGCAGGTAGACCATCGCCCACAGGTGGCGGCCTTCCTCGACGTTGACCTGGAAGAGGTTGCGCAGGTCGTACAGCGACGGCGCCACCTTGCCCAGCCGGCGCTGCTGCTCGACCGAGGCAGGCTCCGTGTCGGCCTGGGTCACGATGATCCGGCGGAGCGCGTTGCGGTGCTCGCCCGGAACGTCGTCCCAGGCGGGCTGCCCGAGATTGTCGCCGAAGCCGATGGTCCGCTCGCCGTTCTTCGGGACGAGGAAGATCCCCCAGCGGTAATCGGGCATCCGCACGTAGTCGTAGGTCGCCCAGCCATCCGCATCGACGCTGATCGCCGTGCGCAGGTAGACGTCGTGCGACTGGAATCCCTCCGGACCGACGTCGCGCCACCACCGCAAGAAATTCGGCTGCCACTGCTCGAGCGCCCTCTGCAGCCGGCGGTCGCTGCCGAGATCGACGTTGTTCGGGATCGTTTCGAGGGACTGAGCCACTAGGTTCGTCTCCAGTCGAACTTGGGGCGGTCCGGTTTGCCGTAGACGGTGAGCGCGCCGGTCTCGCCGGTCGCGTTCGGGCGGATGAAGATCCAGTTCTGCCAGGCGGAGAGCCGCCCGAAGATCTTCGTCGCGAGGGTCTCGGGGCCGGCGAACCGATAGCTCGCCTCCATCCCGGTGAGCGCGTCGGGCGAGAGCGAGGCGCGCTCCTCGACCGCGACGCGCAGCTCCTCTTCGAAGTCGATCTCGTCGGCGAGGACGGTGGCGAGCCCCAGCTCCGCCATCCGCGCTGCGTCGATGGGACCTTCCTTCCCGGCCCTCACCACGGCGTCGGCGCGCTTCGGGTCCGCGAGGAACCGCGTCTGCAGGCGCGAAAGCCCGTTCCACTCGGGAAGCGCACCGCCGCTGAGCGTGCCGGGTCGCACCGTGACCCCTTCCGCGTCGAGGACGTACGACCGGTCCGCCGCCGCCAGCAGCTCGAACAATGGACCCGCGAAGCAGCTCTTTTCGTCGACGACCGCGAAGAAGCTGCGCGCCGTCACGTCGAGCCGGCGCAGCACCCGGCCCCACAGAAGCCGCGTCTCGCGGAAGATCCAGTCGAGGCCCATCATCGCCTCGCCCGCGGCGTACGCCTTGTCGCGGTCGCCCTCGGTCCGGAGCAGGACGATACCGATCTGCTCGTGCTCGAACCGCAAGCGCAGGAGCGCATCGTCCAACTCGCGGGCCGCGCGAATTCCCCACCCCTCGGCGCCCTGCGCATGGGCCTCGGCGGCGTTCTTCGGGATCGAGTCGGGCGCACGAACCGTCAGGTCCGCCGTGCGCGCTTTCGGATCGAGGTCGACCTTGACGTAGCGGTACTCGATGGCGCGGTCACTGAGGCGCGGCTCGAGGGGTCCAAGCTCGATCCCCGGACCACGTTCCATCTGCGGGGCGCTCGCGGCGAGCTTTCGTGCACGCTCGGCGATCGCGTCGGCGAACTTGCTGCGCGGCACCACGGCGTCGACCAGCCCCCACTCGAGTGCGCGCTTTCCCTTCACGCCCTCCGCAAGCGTGGAAAAGGCGTCCGCCAGATCGCGGCGCACCTTGCGCTTGTCTACGACGCGGGTGAGCCCGCCCGTACCGGGAAGCACCGCGAGGAGCGGGACCTCGGGCAGCGCCACGGTGGACGACCCGTCGTCGACGAGCACGATGTCGTCGCAGGCGAGGGCGAGCTCGTACCCGCCTCCCGCCGTCGCTCCGTTGCAGGCGGCGAGATACTTCTGACCGCTCTGCGCGCTCGCCTCCTCGATCGCGAGCCGCGTCTCGTTCGTGTACTTGCAGAAGTTGACCTTGAAGGGATGCGACGCCGACGCGAGCATGTAGATGTTGGCGCCCGCGCAGAAAATGCGGTCGTGCCCCGAGGTGACGACCACCGCTTTCACCTCCGGATGGGTGAAGCGCAACCGCTGCACGGCGTCGGCAAGCTCGATGTCGACCGACAGGTCGTAGGAATTGCTTTTGAGCTCGATCTTGTCGCTCTGGCCCGCGAACGGTTCCACCTCCATGATCAGGCGGGCGATCTCGCCTTCCACGGAAAGCGTCCAGTGCCGGTATTCGGCCGGTTGGGTCTCGAATTGCATCTTCCCGCTTGGGGAGGCGGCTTTGTCATCCATCGGCGCGGCAACCTATCGCAAGGAATGCGGCACTGCAAGCAGTATAGTGCCGACTGATTGCTTGCGCACGTTGCTGCGCTGCACTATAATGCACGAATCGATGTCCCCACGATCGCGGACGCCGGCGCCGGCACGCGAGAAGGATTCGCTCCTCGCGGGCATCGGTGCGGCCGTTCGCGCCGCTCGCGAAGACCGCGGCCTGTCCCGTCGTGCTCTGTCGGATCGCTCTGGAGTGTCGGAGCGGTTCCTCGCCGATCTCGAATCCGGCTCCGGGAACATCTCGGTCGGCCGGCTCGCGGACGTCGCCAGGGCGCTCGGCACGAGCGCATCGGCGCTGCTCGCTTCCGCCGAAGGCGCCGCGAACGAGGTGCCAGAAGTTGCCACCCAGCGTCCGATGGTGGCGCTCGTCGGACTGCGCGGAGCGGGGAAGTCCGCCATCGGATGTCGCCTCGCGAAGGAGATCGGTGTTCCTTTCTTCGAGCAGGATCAGCTGGTCGAGCGGGCCGCGGGGCTCTCGCTCGCGGACATCTTTTCCCTGCATGGCGAGGCCTACTACCGCAGGCTCGCCCGGGAGGTGCTTCTGAGATTCCTCTCCGAGACGGACGCCTTCGTCCTGGCCACCGGCGGGGGCGTCGTCACCGACCGTGAGGCGTACCGGCACCTACAGAGGCGATGCATCACCGTCTGGCTCCGCGCCGCGCCCGAGGACCACTGGGAGCGCGTCCTCCAGCAGGGCGACACCCGGCCGGGAGAGGCAAGTGCCGACGCGAAAAGCGAATTAAGCGCACTCCTTGCGGCGCGCGAACCGTTGTACGCCCAGGCCGATGTGACCGTGGACACATCGCGACATGGCCTGGATGGTTCGATTCGCGAAGTGAAAAAGCGGCTCATCGTCGGCGGACTCGCCACGAGGCCGCGACCAGAATAGGATAACAATTCGTGAACGCGGATCAGTTGCCAACGACGAGGAAGTCGATCCTCGAGACGCTGAAGAGGGACGGCAAGGCGGCGATCGCCGACCTGGCCGGCCGCCTGGGTATGTCCGGCGAGGCCGTTCGCCAGCAGCTGTTGCAGCTGCAGCGCGAGGGCTGGGTGGAAGCGGTCCGCGATGAGGCCCACGAGAAGCGCTCGGGCCGTCCGGCTGCGCACTACCGGCTCACCCCCGCGGGCGACCACCTCTTCCCGAAGAACTACGACACCTTGGGGATCGCGCTTCTCGACGCGGTCTCGAGCCATCTGGGCCCCGACATCCTCTCCCGGGTGCTCTCGGCCATGACCGAGGCGCGCGCCAAGGTATGGGAGCAGCGCCTCGCCGGGAAGAACCTGCACGAGAAGCTGCAGGCGCTCACCGCCCTGTACGACGCGCAGGGGGCGTACGCTCACGTCGAGGACGGGCAGAACGGGCTGCGGCTCGTCGAGCAGAACTGCCCCTACCTGAACGTGGCGAACCAGCGCCCCGTCATCTGCAGCATCTCCGTGGCGCTCCTCTCGCAGCTTCTCGGCGTGGAGGTGGTGCGCGAGGAGCGGTTCCAGGACGGCGACGGCCGCTGCGTGTTCCGGGTGTACGAGGAGCGGCCGCTCCAGGACGACCAGCGCGGCTGGAAGCCCGAGCCGGCGAAGTCCTCGCCGTCGTAATCGCTACGTCCCGCTGAAACGCGGAGGGCGCCGCGCGTTGTAGGCGGAGATCCCTTCCGCGGCGTCGTTGCCTTCGAAGAGCCGCTGCTGCAGCTCCCGCTCGAGGGCGAGTCCCTGCTCGAGGCCGACCTCGAGGCCCGTCGTCACCGCCCGCTTGATGAGGCCCACGGCACGCGCGGCCTTTCCCGGCGGCGTGAACTTGCGCGCGAATTCGAGCGCGGCGCCGCGGAACCGTGGCCCGTCGACGTCGAGCACCTGGTTCACGAGGCCGAGGCCTTTCGCCTCGTCCATCGAGAAGGTGGCCCCCTCCGCCATCCACTCGATGGCCCGGGACCGTCCCACCGCCCGCGCGAGCCGCTGCGTTCCGCCCGTACCGGGCAAGACGCCGAGCGTCACCTCGGGGAGCCCGATCTTTCCCGCCTCCCGCCGCGCGATGCGCAGGTCGCAGGCGAGGGCGATCTCCAGGCCTCCTCCCACCGTGTGCCCGTTCAGGGCGGCGATGACGAGCTTCGGCGTCTGCTCGAGACGACAGAGGGTCTCGTTCGCGTGCAGGCAGAAGTTGTACTTGAAGTACGGGTCGGCCTTCTCCAGCATCTTGATGTCCGCTCCGGCGCAGAAGAATTTCTCTCCTGCGCCGGTGACGACGATGACGTGGATGCCCGCATCCATCCGCGCCTCGAGCACGTGCGCGTCGAGCTCGCGCATCATGTCGTAGCTGTACGTGTTGGCCGGCGGAGCGTTCAGCTCCAGGACCATCACGCCTTCCTGCTTGGTGGCATTGACGAGCGTCATGCGGCGACTTCTATCACCGCGCCGCCGCCCGAGGACGGCTCAGGGTCGCTTGTTCTCGTCCGCCCGGATCGTCGGCTCCCACAGCTCGACCTTGTTTCCGTCGGGGTCCAGGATCCAGGCGAACTTCCCGTTCTCGTCCGACTCGGGACCCTTCAGGACGCCGATCCCGGCAGCCTTCAAGTTGGCGATCAGCTGGAGCAGATCGTCCACCCGGTAGTTGATCATGAAGGCGGACTCGCTCGGGCTGAACCAGTCGCTGTCCCGTTCTGCGACGTGCCAGACCGTGACGCCCCGATCCCCGGCCTTGTCGTCGGGCCAGCGGAAGATCGCGCCCCCGAATTCCTCGAGCGTCACCCCGAGATGGTCTCGATACCAGGCTGCGAGAGCGGTGCGGTCCGTTCTCGACTTGAAGAAGACGCCGCCGATTCCGGTGACCCTTGCCATGCTTCCCTCCCCGATCGCGGAAGGTCCCATCGTAGCAGCGCCCGAGCTTACCCGACGTGCGGCTCGGCCCCGGTTTCAAAATGACTTGCCCCGGGGCAAGTCATCCATTCCGGAAGAAGCCTAGCATCTCTCGCGAGCCGCGACGCTCCGTCAGCCGGCGCGATCGAGCGACTCGACGATGACCGAGACTCCCTGGCCGACGCCCACGCACAGGGTGGCGAGGCCGTACCGGCCACCTCGCGCGCGCAGCGCGTGCACGAGGTGGATGAGGATGCGCGCTCCGCTCATCCCGAGTGGATGCCCGATCGCGATCGCGCCTCCGTCGACGTTGACCCGGTCGGGATCGATCCCGAGCTCCCGGATTACCGCCAGCGACTGCGCCGCAAAGGCCTCGTTCAGCTCGACGAGGTCGAGATCGCGCACCTGCAACTTCGCGCGGTCGAGCGCCTTGCGCGTCGCCGGCACGGGGCCGATGCCCATCTCGCGCGGATCGACGCCCGCCGAGGCGGCGGCGACGATGCGGGCCATCGGCGCGAGGCCGAGGTCCTTCGCCCGCTCGCCCGAGGTAATGAGCATGGCGGCGGCGCCGTCATTCAGCGAAGAGGAATTGCCGGCGGTGACGCTCCCGCCCTCGCGGAAGGCAGGCTTCAGCTTGGCGAGCTTCTCGAGGGAGGTATCGGCGCGAGGGCCCTCGTCGCGCTCGACGACACCCTCCGTCTTCTTCTTGTCGGCGGCCAGATCGGAGAGCGGCACCGGGAGCATTTCGGCGCGTAGCGCGCCCGACTCCTGGGCCGCGAGAGCCCGCTTGTGCGATCGCAACGCGAACTCGTCCTGCGCCGCGCGCGGCACTTTGTAGTGCGCGGCGACGTTCTCGGCCGTCTCTCCCATGCTCTCGAGCGGGAAGCGGGCCGCGAGCCGCGGATTGGGGAAGCGCCACCCGAGCGAGGTGTCGAACACCTGCGGCGAGCCGCTCGGGAATCCCTCTGCCGGCTTTGCCATCGACCAGGGCGCCCGGGACATGCTCTCCACGCCGCCGGCGACGACGAGGTCAGCCTCGCCGGCGCGGATGGCGCGGGCAGCCTGCACCGCCGCCTCGAGACCGCTCGCGCAAAGCCGGTTCACGGTGAAGCCGGGCACTTCGTCCGGAACGCCGGCGAGCAGCAAGGCCATCCGCGCAACGTTCCGGTTGTCTTCTCCCGCCTGGTTCGCGCAGCCGAGGATGACCTCGTCGATCTCTTTCGATGGTCCGACACCCGTCCGCTGAAGCAGGTTGCGGATGGCGTATCCGGCGAGGTCGTCCGGCCGCACCGGGGCGAGGCCTCCGCGGTGCTTGCCCACCGGGGTCCTGAGGCCGTCCACGATCACCGCGTCCCTCGGAGAAATGGCCATGCCGGGCATCCGCCTTCGCGCGGGTGTACGATGTGGCGCATGGTGCCCCGCGAAGGCGATCCTGCGCCGCAGTTCGAGCTCGAGGGCGTTCCGCCCGCCCCCGGCGGCCGCTATCGCCTCGGCGATCAGCGCGGCCGGGTTGTCGTTCTAGCCTTCTACCCGGGAGATTTCACGCCCGTCTGCACACGGCAGTTGCAGGCGTACGAAGACCAGCGCCAGCGGCTCCTCGCCACCTCTGCGGTCCTCTGGGGCATCTCGACCGATTCGCTGGAGAAGCACGAGCGGATGGCGAAGGCGTACGCGCTCAGCATTCCGCTCCTCGCCGACGAGGGCGGCAAGGTCGCCGAGCTCTATGGCGTGCGGAGCATGCTCGGGAGCGCCCGCCGCTCCATCTTCCTCATCGACGCCGAAGGCAAGATCCGCTACCGCCACGAGGAGCCGCTCTCGCTCTCCTACAGCAGCGTCGACGACATTCTTTCCGCGCTGCGGACGAGCGGCTTGATCGTCGATCGGTCCGCCACCTCGGCGGTGTGAAACAAAACGGGGCCGGGCGGCTCGCGCCCGACCCCGCTCCGTCGGAAGCGTCGCTTCCGGCTACTTGTTGTCCATCTTGTCCTTGGCGTCGTTCTTCGCGTTGCGCGCCGACTTCTTGGCGTTGCGCATGCTCTTCTTCGCGTGGCGCTTCGCCTTGTGCGTGCCGGAATCCGTCCCGAGCTTGTCCTGCGCGTCGTCAGCGGTGTTCTTGGCGCTGTCGCCCACGTTCTTCGCGGTGTCGTTCACGCGGTTGTTGTCAGCGAGCGCAGGCAGCGCAAGGCCCATGGCGAGAGCGACGGCGATTCCCTTCAGCAAGCGTCCCATCGATACCTCCAGTTCGGTGTTACGCAACGGTGCTCATGCGAGGTCGCCAAGACAACAAAAGAGGGAGCGCCCGGCTGGACGCTCCCTCGATAAGGACGATGAATCGGGACTAGCGAGGCGACGTCGTCGACGAAGAGCTCGACGAGTTCGAGTTGCTCGGCGAGCTGCTCGACGACGAGCTGTTCATGTCGCTGCCCTGGGACGAGGGCGAGCTGGTCGAGTCGTTGGTCTGGCCGCTCGAGCTCGTCGTGCCGCCCGTCGGGTTCGACGTCGAGCTGCCGATGCTGCCGCTGGTGTTGCCGCTCACCGAGCCGCTGCCGGTGTGCGTCGAGTCTACCGGTCCGAGCGTGCCGCTCGAGCTCGAGGTTCCGGCGGACGTGTCGGTCCCCGTCGAAGGCGCGGCGGGGCGGGCGGTGTCGGAGCCGCTCGACGAAGTGGATCCGGCGGTGTCGCCGCTGGACGAGGTCGAGCTGCCGCTAGAGGTGGAGTCCTGGCCCGTGGTGCTGGAGCTCTGGTCCTTGGAGAGATCGCGTGGCGAGCTGGAATCGCTCGAGCTACCGCGCGAAGGACGCGCCGAGCTGCGGCCCTGGGCGCTGCGGCGGCTCTTCGAGTAGTCGCTGCTCGAGTCGCTCGTGCTCTTGTTGATCTGGTCGTCCGACTTGCTCAGGTCGCTGTTCTGGCCCTGGGCCGTGGCGCTCGAGTCCGCCGACGTCTGGCCGTTCGGGCCGGAGCTCGTGGTGATGGACTTGTCCGAGCTCGAAGAGGAGCTGTCGCCCGTCATCTTGGCGCTCTGCGACTTGCTGTCGGAAGTGCTGCTGGAGCTGGGGGTCGAGCTGGAGCTGGAGCTGGTGTCCTGGCTCTGCGCGCGCGCGCTGGGAGCCGCAAGCGCCAGAGCGAGAACGGACAATGCGATGAACCTCATCAGATGCCTCCGCGTGGGGTGTGTTGTGTATGCGAAGGTTGGCGATCACGCCTCGCACAAACAATGCACGACCCCTCGCGAGGCGGTGCGCGGGACGAGCAGGCGTGGCCCGGAAGCCCCGAAGCACGAAGAGCCGGCCCCTGCGGACCGGCTCTTCGAGAAAATCTTCGCGATGCGAGCTACGCCGAGAAGGAAGACCCGCAGCCGCAGGTGTGCTTCGCGTTCGGGTTCTTGAACGAGAACCCGCTCTGCCCGAACTGGCCTTCGACGTAGTCGACTTCGACGCCGAGGAGATACATCGAGCTCATCGGGTCGACGAAGCACCGCACGCCCTTCACCTCGAAGATCATGTCGCCGGGGCGTTCGTCCTTCTCGAGATCGAGGCTGTACTGGAAACCGGAGCAGCCGCCTCCCACCACGGCGACGCGCAGCCCGGATCCCTGCAGGTTCTCGCGCTCGATCGTCTCCTTCACCATCGCGGCGGCCTTGTCGGAGAGGCGCACCGGAGGCGGGGGCTCGGTGGCGGGGGTCTGCTGGATTTCGGGGGCGATTCCCTGGGTCTCCATGTCGTCCTTTCGGCTGGAAAAAGGGTACGGATCGATCCCTCACAATAGCGTCACCCGGCAGGCCGCGCAATGAGCGCCAGGCTGCCGTCCGGAGCGCAATTTTCCGCGGTGTTTTCCTTGGATGCGCGGCCTGCCGGAACGTTGCGATTGACAGCGGGCCCGCCGGAAGCGACGGTGCCCGATGGATGGGCAAGAAGGGCAAGAAGAGGCCCGACGCTGTCCCGGAAGGCGAGCCGCCTGCTTCTCGTTCCCCGGACGAAGGAGCGCCTTCCCCCCAGGCCGACGCTGCCGCCGCTCCCCAGGCTGCACCGCAGGGCCCCGAGGTGCCGCCCCCTTCCCGCGCGCCGCTTCCCCTCGACGGCTTCTCTGCCCAGGACCTGGGCGCATTCTTCGAGCTGACCTTTCCCGACAAGCGGCTCCTCGCGCTCTGCCGCGAGATCGGCCTGCATACGCCTGGCTACCGCCTCGAGACGCTTCCTCCGGACCAGGTCGCCCGGATCCTCGCGGACGAATACGTGGCGGCGAAGGACGTGCGGCCACACCTCGATGTAGCCGTCCGCGAGGAGTTGCGATGGCCGGCGCTGGAAGGCCGCGAGCTCACCGCCTCCGAGCTCTCGTCGCTCATCGATCTGGTCGTCGCGGGCGATCCGCTCCAGCATCTCGCCCGGATCGCCTGGCGCGCCTTGCTCTCGTCCGACGAGGCGGTGCGGAAGGTCGCCCTGGAAGCGCTCGACGAGGGCATCCGCTCCCTCGACGCGACAGCGAAGAGCCAGCAGAAGAAGCCGGTGCGCGCGGCTCCGCCGCCGGGCGCGAAGGAAGCCGAAGCGGCCGTGAAGCGCGCCGAACGCGCCGAGCGCGAGCGGGAGATGATGAAGACCCAGCTCGCCGCCGCGCGAGGCGAGATCGCGCACCTCGAGCAGCGCCTCGGCGACGAGCGGGCGGAGCACGCCGGCGCCCGCGCCGAAGTGACCCGCCTCGCTGCGGAGGTCGCGCGGCTCTCCGCCGCCGGAGAGGGCAGGGCGCTCGCCGACGCGCGCAGGTACGCGGACGAGGCGCGGGCCCTTTCCGAGAAGCTCCGGATCAGCGAGGAGGCGCGGGCCTCCGCGGAGGAGCGCGCCGAATCGCTTTCGCGCCGGCTTGCGCAGGCCCCCGCGCAGGTGAAGCCCGCGCCCGCTCCCGAAGAGGAGGAGCTGCCTTCCGACGAGGAAGCGGCGACCTTCCTCGTTCCCGTCCTCACCCGCGAGTTCTACGACTCGATCGACCGCTGGGACCGCCGCATGCAGCGCGCCGCGTTCGACAAGATCCACCGCCTCGCCACGGACTGGCGGCACGGATCGCTCCGCGCCCTCCAGCTCGAAGGCGTCCCCGGCTACTACCGGATCAGGGTGGCGACGGACGTCCGCCTGATCTACCGGCGCGACGGCAATCACCTGGAAATCCTTTCGCTGATCGACCGCGAAGATCTCGATCGATACGTCCGCCAGGCGCGGACGAGGCCCGCCTAGCGCCGCTCGCGTCGTTTCCGGCTAGAGTGGCCTCGTGCAACCGCCCCAGATCGATCCCGCCGCTCTCTCCGAGAAGCTCTCCGCCGACCCGAGACCTTTGGTGCTCGACGTGCGCCAGCCGCAGGAGGTGCAGGCGGACGGGCGGGTCGCTGACTCGCTGCTCATTCCGATGAACGAGTTGCCGGCGCGGGTCGGGGAGCTGCCGCGCGACAGGGAAATCGTCGCCGTCTGCAAGCGCGGCCAGCGCTCGTGGAACGTCGCGCAGTGGCTGCGGCAGCAAGGTTACGACGCGTCGAGCCTCTCGGGTGGACTCGACGCCTGGACCGCGCGGGGCTTGCCCATAGCCCGGTAAGAACGTCTGGACCTCGTGCACGGCGATGACGGCGTCTCCCGCTCGCGAAGCCCTCGTCGTCTGGCTCGCCGTCCTCGCGGGACTCGCGGCGATCCAGGTCGCCGGCCTCGCGGTCCCCATCCTCCACCAATTGATCGCGGCTGCCGCGGTGGCGGCCTTTCTCTGGGCGCCACTGCGCATGCTCGAGCGGCGCGGGCAGGACGCGCACGATGCGGGCTGGCGGTTCGACCGCCTCGGCCCCGACGTCGCCTACGCGCTCGTGGCATGCCTCGTCATCCTGCCGCCGTTCGCGTTGGCGTTCTCCTGGTTCGGGGACGCGCTCGGAAGCCTGCCGCCGTCGCAGGCCCGCCTGCTCGCGCCGTACCTCGGCCGGGCACATCCGCTGCGGTTCACGTTCGGGCCGGACCCGCTCGGCACATGGGGCCGCATCGCCGGCAACGCCGCCGTCGCGTTCGCCGAGGAGTTCTTCTACCGGGGTTACATCACGCTGCGTTTCGAGGAACGCTGGCCACCCGCGCGGCGGATCCTCGGCGCTCCCCTGGGCCTCGGCGCGGTTCTCGCGGCGGCGCTCTTCGCCGTCGGACACCTGCTCGAACCCGCCCCGTGGCGCCTGTTCGTGTTCTTCCCCGCCCTGATCTTCGCCTGGCTGCGTGCGCGCACACACACCATCGTCGGCGCGGCGATCTGCCACTTCCTCTTCAACGTGACGCTTTTGCTGCTCGAGCTCGCCGCGTTCGCTTGAGATGACGCGCTAGATCTTCCCGATTTCGAGCGAGCGCGGAACCACCACGATCTCGCCCTCGGCGACTTCGCGCTCCGTCAGGTTCGGCTGCGGCCCCGACACCACCACGACCGCGCGAACGGCCCGATGCGCCCGCATTCGCGGATCGAGCTCCTTCGCGCCGGGTCCGATCTCGCAGCGCGCGCACTCGTCGAGCCCGTCCATGCGCGTCACCCAGAGCGGGTGACCTCGTCGCACCGCGGCGATCACGCGTCCATTCGTGGCGAGCGCCGCGAGGGGCGGAAGCTGTTTGCCATCCTGCTCGAATGCCCGCTCCGCCGCGCCCACCGCCGCTGCGAGCGCCTTGGCGGCGGCGTCCGCGCCGACGTCGATGTTGTCGAGATGACCGGCATCCCGCAGCCGCGACAGGAAGGTGAGGAAGATCGCCTCGGCGGCCGATTCGCCCCGGGCCGCTCGCCGCAAGGAGTCCGGAAGCGCTTGCCGGAGCGCGGCATGGGCAGGCCCGAGCGAGACGGGATTGCCGCCGAACGCGAACAACCAGCGCTTGAAGCGGAGCGGAAACGTCGACTCCTCGGCAAACGCGCGGGTCAGCGATCCGGTCGCGATGACCGCTGCTTCACTTTCGACGCCTTCGGTGAGCTTCTCCAGGATGGGGAGGCTCGCCTGGGGCCGCTTGCGAACCAGGACGTCGTCGCTCTGGAAAAATCCCAGGCCTGCGGCGCTTTCCATCTCCCCGAGCGTCGTCCGGCCCTTCAGGCGCCGGAGCAGGCAGGGAAGCAGGCTCGCGTCCGTGTGGTGGATGGCGAGGAACTCAGCCACGTGCTCGATACCTCCGGAGCCGCACCGGCGCCGGCTTCCAAGCGGGCGCTCGGCGGCTTTGCGGGCTCTTCGCCCGCTTTGTCCAACATGTCTACGAGACGATCGTAACGCACGTTCCCCCACAACACCATCCGCTCGCCTGGATCCGCGTACCGACCCAGGTCGTTGATCGACGGGGATCGCGCCGGTAGACTCCGCGGCTTCTCGTAGAGAAACCGGAATTCTCCTCCGAGGAGTGCGCGTGGCGGCAGGCGAGATCGCGATTGGGATCGATCTGGGGACCAGTTACAGCTGCGTCTCCATCCTCGAGGACGGCCAGCCCGTCGTGATCCCGAACGAGTGGGGCGAGCGCACACACGCTTCCGTGGTGAGCTTCCTCGAGGACGGCACGGTCCTCGTCGGCAACAGCGCGAAACGCAACATCATCACCAACGCGGACAACACCGTGTACAGCGCGAAGCGCCTGATCGGGCGCTTCTTCTTCTCCGACGAGGTGAAGAAGGCGCAGGCCGTGATGCCGTACCGGATCGTGGAAGGCGAGAACAACTCCGTCCGCATCCAGGTCCGCGAGTCCGTCTACTCGCTGCCCGAGATCAGCGCCCTCGTCCTGAAGGAGATGAAGGCGGTGGTCGAGAACTACCTCGGCTACGAGGTGAAGAAGGCGGTCATCACCGTCCCCGCCTACTTCAACGACAACCAGCGCCAGGCCACGAAGGACGCCGGACGCATCGCCGGGCTGGAAGTCCTGCGCATCCTCAACGAGCCCACGGCGGCGGCGCTGGCGTACGGATTCGGCAAGGAGATCACGCAGAAGATCGCGGTCTACGACCTCGGGGGCGGCACCTTCGACATTTCCGTCCTGAAGATCGGCAAGGACGTCTTCGAGGTGCTCTCCACCGCCGGCGACACCTACCTGGGCGGCGACGACTTCGACGACCGCATCATGACCTGGCTCGCCGACACCTTCCTCAAGGAGCACGGCATCGATCTGCGGCTCAACAAGTACTGCCTGCAGATGCTCAAGGAAGCGAGCGAGCGCGCGAAGATCGACGTCGGCAAGGACGCCGTGGCGAAGATCCACGTCGAGGGGATCTGCCAGGACCCGACGGGCAAGGTGATGGATCTCGACGCGACGCTCACCGAGGCCGAGTTCAACAAGATGGTGATGGACCTCGTGCAGCGGACCTTCAAGGTCTGTGATGAAGCCCTGCAGAGCGCGCGCATGACGGCGGCGGACCTCGACGCGGTGATCCTGGTCGGCGGCCCGACGCGGCTTCCCATCATCCGCACGAGCGTCCGGCACTACTTCCAGAAGGACCCGATGGCCGGGATCGATCCCGACGAGGTGGTGGCGATGGGCGCCTCCATCCAGGCCTCGTCCCTCCTCGACGCCAAGGGCGAGCACTACCTGCTCGACGTGACGCCGCTGACGCTCCGGGTCGGCACGGTGGGGGGCTACACCGACAAGATCATCGACAAGAACACGCCGATCCCGATCGAGCGCTCGAAGACCTACACCACCAACCGGGACGGTCAGGACAAGGTGAAGCTCCGCATCTACCAGGGCGAGTCGAACAAGGCCGCCGAGTGCGAGATGCTGGGCGAGTTCGAGTTCTCCGGGTTCCGCATCGCCTACCGCGGAGAAGTGCGCATCGAGGTCACTTTCGAGATCGACACGAACGGCATCGTGCACGTCACCGCCGCCGACGTGGAGACGGGACAGAAGACGACCACCACGATCCGCTTGTCGTCGGGCCTCACCGACGACATGATCGACGAGGCGCAGGCGAAGAACGCCGCGACGCAGCTCGCCCGTGGCGAGGCGGCCTAGGGGGTAGCTCCTTTTGGACGAAGGGTTCGAGATCGAGGCCCAGGCCCTCGCCCAGGTTCTGGACGAGCTGGACTACTTCCAGATCCTGAAGATCGGCCAGGGCGCCGCTCCCTCGGAGATCAAGGCTGCGTACTACCGCGAGTCGCGCGCCTATCATCCCGATCGGTTCTTCCAGACGCAGAATGGGGAGCTGCGCGAGGCGGTCGGCCGGATCTACAAGCGGATCAACGAGGCGTACGTGTGCCTGCGCGACGACGCCCGGCGCTCGAAGTACCTCGCCGACGTGAGCGGTCCCGACAGGCAGAAGAAGCTCCGCTTCGTCGAGGCGAGCGAGCAGGAGCTGAAGAAGGACAAGGAGCAGGAGATCGGAACCACCCCGCAGGGGCGCAAGTTCTTCATGGCCGGTCTCGCGGACATGGCCGCGCAGCGATTCGCCGCCGCCGAGCGCAACTTCAAGATGGCGCTCACCTACGAGCCCGCGAACGCGAACTACAAGGCGAAGGCCGTCGAGGCCGGCAAGCTCGTGAAGAACGACGCATCCGTCCGGTGAGCCGGATGGACGCCGCAGGCCGGAGCATCGGGGACGGGCGAGGGCCGAACGCCGTAGCATAGGAGACCGTGCCCTTCGATCTGTTCTGCGGCGGCCTGGTCGTCCTCTTCGCCATCGTCGGCGCGGTGCGCGGCTTCATCCGGCAGATCTTCGGGCTCCTCGGATTCGCCGGCGGGGTCCTCCTCGCGCGGCTCGCGGCGCCCGCTTTCGGCGAGGCGTTCGGAAAGGACCTCCACCTCGCTCCGGCAATCGCCACGGCGGCGCTGGCATTCCTGCTGTTCATCGCGGCGGAGATCGTCGCCCGGACGCTCGGGCGGATCGTCCACCAGCAGCTCGGGGGCGGGGTCGCCGGCGGCTTGAACCGGGTCGGGGGCTCGTGGATCGGCGCGGGGAAGGGCGTCCTCGTCGTCTGGGCCCTCGCCAGCCTCGTCGCGCTCGTGCGGCCCCACCTTCCGCGGGTCGAGCGCGATACGCCGGTCGCGAAGCTCCGCCTGGACGAGTCCTTCGCCGTCGCCACGGCGACGAAGAGCAACCTCATCACCGAGCTACGCAAGCCGCGCGATCTCGGGGCATACCGCTGACGTGAGAGCGGCCGGATCCATCGTCGACTTCCTGCGCCGGTGCACCCGCGCCGCGCGTTCCGGCGGTCCGCTGCCGAAGATGTTCGAGCCCGGCGGCGGATCGGTCGTCGTCGGGCTTCCCGCCCCCGGAGCCCACGACCTCTATCACTCGCTGTTGCGAGCCTCGTGGAAGCGAACCCTGGGCGCCCTGGCGCTCGCCTTCGTGGTCGCCAATCTGGTGTTCGCGAGCCTCTACGCCGCGACGGGCGGCGTCGCCAACGCACGTCCTGGATCGCTCGCCGACCTGTTCTTCTTCAGCGTGGAGACGATGTCCACCGTCGGGTACGGCGAGATGTACCCGGCGACCCGCCTCGCGCACTCCGTCGTGGTGGTCGAGGCCTTGTGCGGGATCCTGCTCGTCGCGACCACGACCGGGCTCGTGTTCGCCAAGTTCTCCCGCCCGACCGCGCGCCTCATCTTCTCGCGCAAGGCGGTGATCGCCACCATGGACGGCGTTCCGACCCTCATGTTCCGGGTGGCGAACGCGCGCGGCAATGCCATCGTCGCCGCCGAGTTCCACGTCGTCCTCATCCGCACCGAGCGCAGCGTGGAGGGCCAGACCATCTACCGGATGCACGATCTGCCCCTCGCACGGACCAGGGTGCCGAGCTTGACCCGGACGTACCTCGCCATGCACCGGATCGACGAGACGAGCCTCCTCTACGGCGCGACGAAGGAATCGATCGAGCGCGACGAGGTGCAGCTAGCGGTGGCCCTGGTCGGAATCGACGGGACCACTTCGCAGACGATCTACGCCGGGCACGACTACCTGCTCGAGGACATCCTCTTCGGGGCGCGGTTCGCCGACATGCTGAGCGAGCTACCGGACGGAAGGCTGCGGGTGGACTTCTCCCGCTTCGACGAAGTGGTACCCGGCTGATTTTGACAACGCCGATTCCGCTCTTATGTTGCGCCGATGGCAGAGCCGATCGAGTCCGTTCGCGAAGTATCGAAAATCGTTACCGCCCACCGGCAGACCGAGGGAGGCGGATTCATCGTCCGCCGGCCGTTCCCCGGCGCCGACGTCGATTTCGTGGATCCCTTCCTGCTCCTCGACGAGATGGGCCCGGTCGAGCTGCGCCCGGGCGAGGCCAAGGGCGCGCCCGACCATCCGCACCGTGGCTTCGAGACCGTCACCTACGTGCTCGAGGGCAGCTTCGAGCACGAGGACTCGGCGGGCCACGCGGGCAAGCTCGCCGCCGGAGACGTGCAGTGGATGACCGCCGGCGCGGGCGTCGTGCACTCCGAGATGCCCTCGCGCGAGCTGCAGTCGAGCGGCGGCCGCGTCCACGGCGTGCAGCTGTGGGTCAACCTGCCGCGCGCCGACAAGATG
>JBJMQD010000306.1:0-15519 GCA_045802855.1 Myxococcales bacterium
AGACGGGCGCACCGTCGCCTTCCTCGAGCGGGGCAACCCGCCGCCAGGCGTCGAGCCGGATTTCAAAGCACGCAATCTGCGCGAGCTATGCGATCAGATCGCGCCGCCCGACTGGCGCGCGCACGGGGTCCGGATCGTCAAAGGCTCCGAGCTCGACACGAACACGCCGCAGACACCTGGAATGAACCGCGCCGCCGCCATCACCTACGCTCGCGCCGGCGCGGAGAAGCTCTGGGCCGGCACGGTGAAGATCCACGCCAACGCGAAGACGGGAGCGCACCATCATGGGCCGGTGGAGAGCGTCATCTACGTCGTGTCGGGGAAGGCCCGCATGCGCTGGGGCGACCGGCTCGAGTTCACCGCCGAGGCCGGTCCGGGCGACTTCATCTACGTGCCTCCGTACGTCCCGCACCAGGAAATCAACGCCAGCCGCGACGAGCCGCTCGACTGCGTCCTGGTCCGCAGCGGCCAGGAGCCCGTGGTCGTCAACCTCGACATCGCCCCGGCGGAAGCGCCCGAGGAGGTCAGGTGGGTGGACGGGCTGCACACCTGACCGGTGGTCACGTCAGTGCGGCTCGAGAAGGATCGCGTGGTCCCATCCGTCGATGATGGCCTCGCCGACGATACGGCCGTTCTCGTCGACGGACCTCCCGAGCCCGACGATCCCGGGAGCGTTGTCGATGAGGTCGTTCAAATTCACGAGACGCCCTTCGCCGTAGGCGATGCCGACCCCGTCGGTACTGTTCCACGAATATCCCACCGCCATTCCGGCGGAGTTGACCGAAAAGAGCTGGCTCCCGAACATGCCCGGCACCACCCCGACGTCGATCATCTGCGGGCCCGCTCGGAAGAAGCCGTGCACGTCCCCCGCACCGGTCATCGAATAGCCGACGATAACGCCCGGATCACTGACACCCAGCGCGGCGCTGAGCGGGCCGCCTAGCGTGCCGAGATCCTCGATCCGGCCGGGGCTCCGGAAGGCGACCGCACGAGGTCGATACGGAACGTTCCAGCTGCTGCCGACGATGAGCCCGGTGTCGTTGATGGCCGCGGCGATCGACATGGTCTGGCCCGGCAGCGATCCGAGATCCGTCGGCCGATTGAAGGTCCAGGAAACGGCCCGCTGGGTGCCATCCGCACGATTCGAATATCCGACGATGATACCGGCATTGTTGATCCCGATCGCCGAGCTCTCGCCTCCAAGCGTTCCCAGCTCAATGACGACGCCGTCCTGCCAGCGTACCGCGGTGACGCCGTGAGTGCCCGCGACCATGCCGGCGTCGTTGACGCCGCCGACGAAGCTGCCTCCGACGGCAAGCCCGAGATCGATGAAGGTGCCAGAAGCCCGGAGCCACGGGCCTACCATGGCATCGCTTCCCACGATGAATGTGCCGTGCGGGCTGATCGATCCCCCGACACTGAACCTCTGCGGCTCCCCGAGGTCGACGAGGACGTATCGGCGCAGCTGGAAAACCGCAAGCACGTCCGCGTCCGAAACCAGGTCGAGGGCGCAAGGCATCGTCGAGCACGCGCCGAGGGAGAGGGAAAGCTTCGAGAGTGCTCCCGGCCTGGCTGAGAGCGTCACGCGCGTACCCTCGACGAATTCGGCCGCACACGTCCCTGGGCAATCGATTCCCGGCGGATCCGACGCCACCTTGCCTCCGCCGTCGCCGGCGACGTGCACGACGACCCGATGGGGTGGCAGCAACGCGAAGGACGCGGCGACTCTCGCATCGGCGCCGAGCTTCAGCGAACAGGCGGGGCCGGCGCACGCCCCGCCGAAACCGTCGAACCTGAACCCGGCAGCCGGCGTCGCAAGGAGCGTTACCGAGGTGCCCTCGGCGAAGGTTCTGGAGCAACGGCCCGGGCATTCGATTCCCGGCGGGTCGCTTTTCACGATGCCGGATCCGGCTACCTGTACGGCGAGAAGATGCTGCGAGGGCGGTGGCGGTGGCGGCGGCGCGCCCGCGAAAGTGGCGGCGATCGAGATCGCGGACTCCACCGTGAGATCGCATCCGCTCGTGCCGGTGCAGGCTCCCGACCACCCCGTGAACGATCCCCCCGGATCGGGCCGCGCCTCCAGATGGACGAGAGCTCCCTTCGCGGCGGACAGGGAGCAGGTGGCCGTGCAACTCGATGCGGGCGCCGACGATACGACGGTGCCCGGTCCGGAGACGGTCAACGTCACCGTCGCCTGCACGGGGGCACTGCCGGTGTCGCCGCTCTTCAAATCCACCGTAGGCGGGTTGCTTCCACCGCATGCGACCACAAAAGCCGCACAAGCCAATCCGCTGATCGCGCGCACGCCGCCCCCCTGCCCAAAGGAACCTGTTAACGATCCTTCGACCTCGGAAGGTCCAGGACGGACACGCGGTGGCCACGATCGGCCGCTCGCGTGCTTGGCTGGTCCGCCGTGGAGGCGCGCCCGCAGGCTCAGGGGTGCGGCGCTGCCGGGACCGGGTGCTCCTTGCCGCCTCCGCTGACCTCTTCTTCGCGCGATCCGCCCAATCGCTCTCGGAGCGCCTCCAGGTACGTGTACACGACGGGCGTCACGTACAGGGTGAGGAGCTGCGAGAAGAGGAGTCCGCCCACCACCGCAAGACCGAGCGGACGGCGCGACTCGGCGCCGGCGCCGAATCCGAGCGCGATGGGCAGCGTTCCTACCAGCGCCGCCATGGTGGTCATCATGATCGGCCGGAACCGCACCACGCACGCCTCGTAGATCGCCTCCGCGGGCGGCTTCGGCGACGCCCGCTGCGATTCGATGGCGAAGTCGATCATCATGATCCCGTTCTTCTTCACCAGGCCCACGAGCATGATGATTCCCACGAACGCGTAGATGGAAAGCTCGACGTGGAAGACCATCAGCGTGACCAGAGCGCCAAATCCGGCGAAGGGGAGCGCCGACAGGATGGTCAGCGGATGGATGAAGCTCTCGTACAGAATTCCCAGCACCAGATAGATCACCAGGATCGCAAGCACCAGCAGCACTCCCAGCCCCTGCAGCGAGGACTGGAATGCCTGCGCGGTGCCCTGGAAGCTCGTGCTCACCGTCGCCGGCAGCGTCTCGCGCGCCAGGCGATTCACCTCGTTGACCGCGTCGCCGATCGCGACTCCCGGCCTCAGGTTGAACGAGATGGTCACCGCGGGAAGCTGCCCCGCGTGGTTGACGGCGAGCGGCCCCAGGTTTTGCGAGAGCGTCGCAACCGAGCTCAAAGGAACCAGCTGACCGCTCGGCGCCCGGATGTAGAGGAGCGAGATGGCCGACGGATCCGCCTGGAACTGCGGCGCCAGCTCCAGGATCACCTGGTATTCGTTGTTCGGCGCGTAGATGGTGGAGATCTGCCGGTTCCCGTAGGCGCTGTAGAGCGCGTCCTCGACGGCCTGCGGCGTGATCCCGTACGACGCTGCCTTGTCGCGATCGATCTGGACATTGACCTGGGGATTCTTGATCAGCAGATCGGTCGTGACGTCCTGCAACCCCGGCAGGGCCCGCATCTTCGCCTCGAGCTCCGGAGCGACGCGGTACAGCTCCTTGGTGTCGGGATCCTGCAGCGTGTACTGGTACTGGCTCTTCGACAGATTTCCGCCGATGCGGATGGGCGGCGGATTCTGCAAGAAAATGCGCATCCCGGGGATCTGCGCGAGCTTGGGCCGGAGCGCCTGGATCACTTCGTCCGCGCTCATCGCGCGCTCGTCCCGCGGCTTGAGCCGCATGAAGATGAACCCGGAGTTCCCGCCTCCGCCGTTGCGCGCGCCGGCGTTGGAGAAGAACGACTCGATGTTCGGATCCTGCTGGATGACCGCGGCGATCTGCTTCTGTCGTTCCGCAAGGGCGCTGAAGGAGATGCCTTCGCGGCTTTCGGTGAATCCGAAGATTCCGCCCGTGTCCTCGCTCGGGAGGAAGCCCTTCGGGATCGCCTGGAACAGCCACACCATCAGGACGAGCACCAGGGCCGATCCGATCATCACCGTGCGGCGATGCACGAGCGACCACTTCAAGCCGCGCTCGTAGACGTGGAGCATTCCGTCGAACATCCGCTCGAGCGCGCGATACCAGCGGCCGTGCTCGCCGCCGTGCTGGTGGCGCAGGAAGCGGGAGCAGAGCATCGGCGTGAGCGTCAGCGAGACGAAGCCCGAGACGAGGATGGCGGCGCCGATGGTGACGGCGAACTCGTGGAACAGGCGCCCGACGATTCCGCCCAGGAACAAGACCGGGATGAACACCGCGGCGAGCGAGATGGTCATCGAGAGGATGGTGAAGGCGATCTCCTTCGAGCCCGCGAAGGCGGCCTCCCGCACCCCTTTTCCCATCTCCATGTGCCGGACGATGTTCTCCAGCATGACGATGGCGTCGTCGACGACGAAGCCGACCGAGAGCGTCAGCGCCATCAAGGACAGGTTGTCGAGGCTGTACCCGAGCAGGTACATCACCACGAAGGTGCCGACGATCGACATCGGCAGCGCCACGCTCGGGATCGCCGTCGCCGAGACGTTGCGCAGGAAGAGGAAGATCACCAGCACGACCAGCGCGAGCGTCAGCACGAGCGTGAATTTCACGTCCGCGACCGAGGCCCGGATCGAGTCCGACCGGTCGAAGAGGATGTGCAAGGACACCGAAGCGGGAATTTGCTGCTGAATCAACGGCAGGAGTTTGCGCACCGCCTGCACGACCGCCACGGTGTTGGTCCCGGGCTGCTTCTGCACGGCGAGGACGACGGCGCGCTGGTCGATGTACCAGGCAGCGGTCTTGTCGTTCTCGACGCTGTCGAGGGATCGCCCGAGCTCGGAGAGGCGCACGGGCCGGCCGTCGCGCCAGGCGATGATGATGTTCTGGTAGGCCTTCGCGTCGAAGAGCTGTCCGTTCGCCTGCACCGTATAGGCGGTGTCGGGTCCGTACAGGGTCCCGGTGGGCAGGTTGACGTTGTTCGAGCGGACCGCGTTCGCCACCTCGTCGATCCCGATGCTCCGGGCGGCGAGCGCGCGCGGGTCCACCTGGATGCGCACCGCGTACTTCTGCGAGCCGAACACCTGCACCTGCGCGACGCCGTTCACGGTGGAGATGCGCTGCGCGATGAGCGTCGTCGCATACTCGTCGAGTTGCGAAAGGGGCAGCGTCGCCGAGGTGAGCGCGAGGTAGAGGACGGGCTGATCGGCGGGATTCACCTTCTGGTAGCTCGGCGGCGTCGGCATCTCCGGCGGGAGCTGCCGCCCTGCCGCCGCGATGGCCGCCTGCACGTCCTGCGCGGCGCCGTCGATGCTGCGCGACAGATCGAACTGCAGCGTGATGACTGTCGAGCCGAGCGAGTTCGCCGAGGTCATCTGATCGAGCCCGGCGATGGTGGTGAACTGCCGCTCGAGCGGGGTGGCCACCGCGGAGGCCATCGTGTCGGGCGAGGCGCCGGGAAGCGAGGCCGCCACCTGGATGGTGGGGAAATCGACGTTGGGCAGATCGCTCACCGGCAAGAAGCGGTAGGCCTGGATGCCGAAGAGCAGGATCCCGGTCATCACGAGCGTGGTCATGACCGGACGCTTGATGAACGGTTCGGAGATGTTCATGTCCCGCTCCCTGCCGCTCCGCCCTTCACCTGCACCTTGGTGCCCGGCGAGAGCCGGAGTTGACCGTCCGTGACCACCACCTCGCCCGGCCTGAGCCCCTTGTCGATCACGGCTTCCTTCTCGTCGGAGCTTCCCACGGTCACGGCCCGCGACTCCACCGTGCCGTCCTGCTTCACGACGAAAGCGTACTGTCCTTGCTGGCCGCGCTGGATGGCCACCGCCGGGGCGACGACGGCGTCGTGCTGCTCGCCGAGCTTCAAGGTCACGAGGACGTACTGGCCCGGCCAGAGCGAATCGTCGCTGTTGGGAAACGTTCCCTTCAAGAGGATGGTCCCGGTCACCGTGTTCACGGCGTTGTCGACGAAGGTCAGCTCGCCATGCTGCGACTCGCCGCGCAGCGCGCGCGCTTCGGGCACTTCGCCCGGTTTCTGGTCGGAGGCCTGCGCCTCGACCCCGAGCTTTTCCCGCGCCCGGGCACGGATCTGGGGCAGCGCCCTCTCCGGCACCGAGAAGCTCACGTAGATGGGCCGGAGCTGATCGATGAGGACCAGGATCGAGTCGTTCACCTTCACCACGTTGCCCGCCTTGATGAGCACGCTGCCGGTGCGTCCCGTGATGGGTGAGCGGATCTGGCAGTAGGAGAGGGACAGGCGGGCGTTCTCGACGGCGGCCTCGTCGGCCTGCACCGTGGCCAGCGCCGCGTTCGCGTCGGCGCGCGCCGTCTCTGCTTGCTGCGAGGAGACGTACTCCTTCTTCACCAGCCCCTCGAGCCGCTTCGCCGTCGCCTCCGCGTCGTGGGCCCGGGCCCGGTCGCGCGCGAGGGTGGCCTGGGCCTGGAGCAGCGCCGCCCGGTAGGGACGGGGGTCGATGGTGAACAGGGGATCGCCCTTCTTCACCTCGGCGCCCTCCCGGAAATGGACCTTCTGGATTTGCCCCGCCACCTGCGACCGTACCTGCACGCTCTCGATGGGCTCGACCGCCCCGATGGCGCGGACCAGCATCGGGACGTCCTTCTTCTCGACGGGCGCGACGGTGACGGGAACCGCCTCGGGTCCCCGCGCCTGCTGTCGCCCCCCTTTGCAAGCGGCGACCGCGACGGCGCAGAGGACGGCGAGACGCTTCACTGACTGACCTGTCCCGGGAGGAGATCGAGCGCCCCGGTGTCGTGGGAAAGACTCGCGAGCGAGAGCAGCCAGTCGGCGCGGGCCTGCACCTCCTGCGCGCGGGCGTTGGCGAGGGCAACCTCCGCCGTGAGGACATCGAGGATGCTCCCCACGCCCGCCTTGTACCGGCCCTGCGCCACGTTCGCGGACTCCTGCGCCGATTCGAGCAGATCTTTAGAGGTGCCGACGCGAAGCTCGGCCGTCTTCACCGCCTGGTAGCTCGTCCAGACCTGCAGGATGATCTGCTGCTCGAGGCTCTCGGCGTCGGCCTGCGCCGCGCGCGCCTGCTCGAGCGCCTGCCGGCGATCGGCGCTGTCGCGGAAGCCGTTGAAGATGGGGATGCTCAGGGTGATCCCGGCGTTGTAGTTGTCGCCGTGGGCGCAGCAGTCGTTGAGCAGGAAGGTGCGCGCGGCGCCCGCGCTGAAGCTGAGGAAGGGTAGCCCGCGCGACTCGATCGAGCGCTCGCGGGTTGACGCGGCGATCGCCTGCGCCCGCGCCCGGGCAAGATCGGGCCGCTTCGCCTGCGCCTCGGTGATGAGCTTCTCCACCGCCTCGCCGAGCGGCCGGAGCGGCAACTCCGCGGGGAGCTCACCCACCTCGACGGGAAGGTTGGCCGGAACGCCCAGGGACGTCGCGAGCGCTCCACGGAGCGCGATCACCTGCCCCTGGTTCTGCTGCAACGCGAGCCGCGCCTGAGACACCAGCGTCTTCGCCTGGAGCACGTCCGCGATGGTGGCGACGCCGGCGTTGCGGCGCTCCTGCGCTGCCTGGAATGCCGTCTGCGTTTCCTTCAGCGTGTCCTCGTTGGCCGCGACGAGGGCCTTCGCGGAGAGATATTGGAAGTAGGCCTGCTCGACGTTCAGGACCACGTCCTGGACCGTCCGGTTGTGGGAAAGGTTCGCGACCTCGAGGAGCGCCTCGGCCTCCTCGATGTCCGCGCTGCGGCCGCCGAGGTCGAAAACGAGGAAGCTGAGCGATGCACCGGGTCTGAGGGTGAACCCGTCCAAGACGGTGGTGCCGCCGACGGTCGAGTGCGTGTACCCGGCCTGCACGTCCGCGGCGAGCGTCGGATACCAGGCCGAGCGGCGCGAGACGACGCCTGCGGCGGCGGCGCGGGCATTGAGCCAGCTCGACCGCGTCTGCGGGCTGTTCTGCAGCGCGAAGGTCACCAGCTTCCGCAACGTGAGCGTCGTCCCCGGCGGCGGAAGCTGGGCGAGGAGCGAGGAATCGACCCCCGCTGGAGGCGGCGGTGTCGGCAGCGGCCCTTTCCATTCCAGCGCCGACGTCTGCGAGACGTCGCTCGAGAAGCGGGATTCGGAAAGCAGCGGAGTGCAGGCGAAGAGCCCGCTGGCGAGAAGAATCAATGGGCGACGCATTGGGATGAGCGATGTAACCAATGTCGCGAGCGAACGAAAGCACATTGGATCGTCCGCCCTGCCGACGAGCGAGCAGGCCGCGCTCGCGGTGTGCAATGCCGCGGGACACTTACCGCAAGCGTCGTCATTGTCCATGTTTGCGCTCATGGATCTCCAGCATACGGTCCGGTGTCTGGTTCGCGGCGTTCCTCATATCGTCTTCGGCGGCGTTCCCGCGGAAAGGGCCGGCGACCAGCGCCTCGCCGTCAGGAAGCTGGGATTGGCTCCGACCGGACGCCCCGCGCTTTATTCGGATTCCTTCGCCGACGGCTCGGCGATTCCCCGCGAGCACACTGCCGAGGGACAGGGATTGCCGCCGCCGCTGCGCTGGGACGCGCCTCCCGCCGGAACGCGCTCGCTGGCGCTCGTCGTCGAGGATCCCGACGCCCCGACGCCGAACCCGTTCGTCCACTGGATCGTCACCAACATCCCGCCCCTTGCCGGGACCCTCGCGCAGGCGCTCTCCCGGGGCGCGAAGCAGGGACGCAACTCGATGCTGCGCACGGGATGGACCCCCTGCGCGCCGCCGAAAGGCGACGAGACGCACCGGTACTTCTTCCAGCTCTTCGCGCTCACCCGCGAGCTCAGGTCCGGGATCTCGGGGCGAGCCGCGCTCCTCTCCGCCATCGCCGGTCGGGTCATCGCCAGCGGGTCGCTGGTCGGGACCTACCGACGGGCATAGTTTGGGTCCGAACAGTCGAAAACTGACTACAGCCACATTTCAGAATTCGTGAAAACGGGGTTTACAGGCCCGCTTCAAGGAATGTTGCGCGCCGGAATCCGACCTGCGATAAACAACAGTGCAGGTAAGACGCACTACCACACGGCATTCCGGGAAGAGGGGGGGAACCGGCCGGTGAAGCCGCACGAGTCTCGTCCGAGGCTCGATTTGCAACCCGCATACGGCAAGACTGCGCCGTCCGGTCTCAGCAACATGCATCCGCGTCTGCGTCGACAGCTCGACAGACATCTCGGAGCCGGCGCGGAACCGCCGGGACGCATCCGTGAGCTACTTCTCGAGGTCGAGGGCGAATACGCCCGCGCCGACCGCGACGGTGCTTCGCTGCGCCGCGTCCTCGAGCTGCTCTCCGATCTCTTGCGCCGAAACGACGAGCTCTCCTCGGTCGAGCCGCCTGCTCGCCGTCCGGGTCCGATCGTCCGCGCCCTCCGGCGCCTCTTCGCCCAGGCGCCCTTCGCGAGCATCTTCTGCGATTCCGATCTACGCGTCGTCGCCTGGAATCCCGCTGCCCACCGGCTCCTGGGGTGGTCGCAGGAGGAGACGAAGGGGCGCGACGTCACCACCTTCGTCGCCGCGGAGCCCGACCGGGAGGCCCTGCGGGCCGCGCTCGCTTCGCCGGACACCGCCCGCTCCGTCCGCGCGGTGACGACGCGCGATGGGCGGATCCTTCGCTGCGACTGGCACGTCGCGCCGCTGCGCAATCGCAAAGGAGAGCCGGCGGGCGTCGCGCTCCTCATCGAGGAGGCCCCGCAGGACCGATTCGCCGCCGCCGTCGAGGCGGCCGGCGACGCGGCGTTCGAATGGGACATGGGGGCCGGACGGCTCTGGGTCTCGGACCGGTTTCGCGACCTGATCGGCGGCGAGGCCCCCGACGGGAAGCCCTCCGCGTGGCTCGACCGCGTCCATCCCGACGATCGCGAGACGCTCCAGTCCGCCCTCGACGCCCACCGGGCGGGAGAGTTCCCGCGGCTCGAGAACGAGCACCGCGTCCGCCAGCCCGACGGCAGCTGGCGCTGGGTCCTCGTGCGGGGCCTCACCCATCGCGACGGGCAGGGCCGCGCTCTGCGCACCTGCGGCATCTTCGCCGACGTCACCGCGCAGCGGCAGCAGCAGGAGCGCATGCTCCACGACGCGTTCCACGATCCGCTCACCCGCCTCCCGAACCGCGCGCTCTTCGCCGATCTGGTGAAGCGCTCCTTCGCGCGCGCCCGCCGCCGCGAAGGCTATCGCTTCGCGGTGCTCTTCCTCGATCTCGATCGGTTCAAGGCCGTCAACGACGGTCTCGGGCACCAGGTGGGCGACGAGCTTCTCATCCAGATGTGCCAGCGGCTGCAGACCTGCCTCCGGGAGGGCGACACCCTCGCCCGCCACGGCGGCGACGAGCTCACCATCCTCCTCGACGACATCAAGACCCCCAAGGACGCGGTGGTGGTGGCCGATCGGATCCACCAGGTGACGGGCGAAGCATTCCAGGTGAACGCGCACAGCGCCTTCTGCACGGTCAGCATCGGCATCGCTCTCAGCTCGAGCGCGTACGGAAAGCCCGAGGAGCTGCTCCGGGACGCCGACACCGCCATGTACCGGGCGAAGGCGCAGGGCAGGGCGCGCTCGGTGGTTTTCGATCCCACCATGCGCGAGCGCGAGCCGGAGCTGATGCGGCTCGAATCCGACCTGCGCCGCGCCCTCCTGCGCGAGGAGTTCCGCGTCGAGTATCTGCCCATCGTGGACGTCGAGACCGGGCGCATCGAGGGAATCGAGGCGCTCCTTCGCTGGGTGCATCCGGAGCGCGGAGTCATCCCGCCGGACGACTTCGTTCCCTTCGCCGAGGAGACCGGCCTCATCGTCCCCATCGGGCGATGGCTCCTCACTACCGCGAGCCGCGACTTCCAGAACCTGCGCCACGCGGGACGCCTCGACGGCATCACCCTCAATATCAATCTGTCCTCGAAGCAGCTCTTGCAGACAGACCTCCTGGACCAGTTCGAGGAGGTCCTGCGCGAGACGCACCTTTCGCCGCAGGATCTGGTGCTCGAGATCACCGAGACGGCCTTCCAGCACAGCGAGCAGGCGGCGCAGCGGCTCGGGGAGCTCAAGTCGCGCGGATTCCGCCTCTACATGGACGATTTCGGGACCGGGTACTCGTCGCTCAACTCCCTGTACCGGTTCCAGCTCGATTCGCTCAAGATCGATCGGTCCCTCTTCCGCGGGGGTTCGCCCAAGGGCCAGGCGCCCGAGCTGGTGAAGACCATCGTCGCCTTTGCCAAGGATCTCGGGAAGGAGGTCGTGGCCGAAGGAGTGGAGACGGCGGAGCAACTGCGCTTCGTGAGGGAGATCGGCTGCGCGTCGGCGCAGGGGTACTTCTTCTCGCCGCCGGTCGATCGCCTCGAGCTGCGCTCGCTCCTCGACAGCCAGCCGAGCTGGAAGGAAACCACGCAGCAGACGCACTGAGGCCCGCATGCATTGGAGGAGACGGCTTTGCCGGGCACGGGCGGAGGCCGCAGGCCGGAGCATACGGCGATGGCGCTTCGTGGCCGCGCTCGCTCTGCTCCTCGCCGCCCGCGCCGCCGCTGCGCAGGCGCCCAAGTACGAGGTCTATGCGGTGCAGTACGCGGTCCTGCCCGGGTTCCCGGTCTCGGCCCTGGTGAGCGGCGCGGAGGAAGGCCGCAAGCTCGACATCGCCATGCTGGTGTGGGTCGTGCGTGGCGGAGGACGCATCGTGCTCTTCGACAGCGGCTTCTATCGCAGGCAGTTTCTCGACGAATGGAAGCCGCGCGATTTCGTGAAGCCGTCCGAGGCGGTGCAGAAGCTCGGCGTCGCCCCAGAAGACGTCACCGACGTCATCATCTCCCACGCGCACTGGGACCACGTGGACGGAGCCGATCTGTTCCCCAAGGCGACGATCCGGATCCAGAGGGACGAGTACCAGTACTACACGGGAGAAGCCTGGCCGCAGGACAAGCACGGCGGCATCGACCCCGAGGACATGCACGCGCTCTTGCGGGCCGATATCGCCGGGCGGCTTCGGTTCGTGAATGGCGACGACCAGGAGGTGCTCCCCGGGATCCGCTGCTACACGGGGGCGAAGCACACGTATCAGTCGCAGTACTGTTCCGTCGCGACCCGCTCCGGCACGGTGGTCCTGGCGTCGGACAACATGTACCTGTACGAAAATCTGGAGAAGCACGCGCCCATCGCGCAGACGCTCGATGCCGCCGCAAACCTCCGCGCGCAGGACCGGATGAGGAAGCTCGCGACGAAGCTCGAGCTGATCGTGCCAGGCCACGACCCTTCGCAGATGAAGAAGTTCCCCAAGGTGGCCGACGGGGTGGTACGGATCGATTGATGGGCCCCGTGGCCAACGCCGAGCAGATCCGGATCTGGAACGAGATCAACGCGCCCCGCTGGATCGGGTTCCGCGAGCCGCTCACCCGCGCGCTGGAGCCGTTCGGGCGCGCCGCGATCGACGTGCTCGGGCCGCGCCGAGGGGAGCTTGCGCTCGACGTGGGATGCGGTTTCGGCGAGACGACGGTCGAGCTCGCCTCGCTCTGCGGCGAGGCGGTCGGGGTCGACGTCACCGAACCGGTGCTGGCGATCGCGCGCAAGGAGGCGCCGCCCGGCGTCCGGTACCTTCGCGCCGACGCCCAGACCTACGCGTTCGAGGAGCGTTTCGACCTCGTCTACTCGCGCTTCGGGATCATGTTCTTCGACGACTTCGCGGCGGCGTTCGCGAATCTGCGCCGGGCGATGAAGCCGGGCGGGCGGTTCGCCGCGGTCGTGTGGGGGCCGCGCGGCGAAAACGAGTGGGTGGTGCTGCCCATGCGCATCCTGTCGCGCCATCTCCCGTTGCCCGCTCCTACGACGGGCCCGGGTCCCTTCGCGCTCGGCGATCCTGCGGCGCTCTCGCGGCTCTTTTCCGGCGCGGGATTCGCGCAGGTGTCGGTGAGCCCGCTCGCCCTCCCCTTCGAGGCGGACTCGGCTCTCTTGCTGCAAACGGGACCCGCCGCGGCCGTCCTGCGCGAGGCGGGCGCGGAGGGCGAACGCGTACGTCCAATCCTGGAAGCGGAGCTTCGCGCGGAAGCGCCGCCACGCCTGAAGGCCCGAGCGTTCCTCGTTTCCGCGCGCTCCTGAACCGGGCTACATTGCGCCTCCCTTGCCGGAGGATCCGATGCGCGCTGCCACCCTGACTTGCGCCGCTGCAACCATCTTCGCCTGCGCTTCCGGAACTGCTTCCACGAAGGGGAGCGGCTCCGACGCTCCTGGAGGCGTCCGGATGGAAGAGCACATGATTCCCGCGAAGGATGGGGCGGGGATAGAGCTGTACCTGCGCAACAAGCATCCCGCGGGGCAGGACAAGTTCGGCCCGGAAAAGATCCTGCTCTTCGTGCACGGCTCGACCTACCCGGCGGAGACGGCATTCGACCTGCCGCTCGGCGGGACTTCCTGGATGGATTACATCGCGCAGCGCGGTTTCGACGTATGGCTCGTCGACGTCCGCGGGTACGGACGCTCCACCCGCCCGAAGGAGATGGACGAGCCCGCGCAGAACAACCCCGCCATCGTCCGCACCGAGACCGCGGTGAAGGACGTCACCGCCGCCGCCGACTTCATCCGCCAGAAGCGGGGAGCGCCCCGGATCGTGGTGATGGGCTGGTCGTGGGGAACCACCATCATGGCGTCGTACACGGTGCAGAACCTCGACAAGGTCGAGCGCCTCGTCCTCTATGCGCCGCAGTGGCTGCGCTCGACGCCGCCGCTCATCTCGGGCGAGGGTGCGTACAGGACGGTGTCGATCGACTCGGCGCGGGACCGCTGGTTGAAGGGCGTTCCCGAGGACAAGAAGGCGACGCTCATCCCGCCGGGATGGTTCGAGCAGTGGGCCGAGGCGACTTTCGCGACCGACCCGGCCTTGTCGAAGGAGACGCCGAAGAAGCTGCGGGCGCCGAACGGCACGCTCGCCGACACGAAGGATTTCTGGTCGAGCGGAAAGCCCGTCTACGATCCCGCGCAGATCACGGTTCCCACCCTCATCGTGCACGCCGAGTGGGACCAGGACCTTCCCACCCCTATGGCGCGGGCGGTGTTCGAGAAGCTGACTGCGGCCCCCTACAAGCGCTTCGTCGAGATCGGCGAGGGGACGCACACCATCATCATGGAGAAGAACCGCATGCAGCTCTTCCGGGAGGTGCAGATGTTCCTGGAAGAACCGAAGGAAATCTCCACCGTCGTGAGCCTCAAGTAGGGCGCGTCTTCTGCAGATAGCGCGGGCTCGCGGTGGCGAGCTTGGCCTCGATGATGCGGCGGACGGCGGAGGCCGTCTCGGGGGGAGCGGTTCCGTCGCGGATGCGGCGGCAGAGCTCGGCGGACAGTGCTCGCGCCACCTCGGCCGCGGGCGAGCTCGATTGACTTCTGGAAGGTCGCCCCCGCCTCCTCGGCGCGTCGCCGAGGAGAGCGTGGAGGATCCGCGCCTCGCTCGAGGCGGGCGCCTCGTCCAGGACCACCTCGCGCGACGCGATCGAGAGCGCGTTCGCGGCGACCAGCGCGCGGAAGCGAAGGCGCGGATCGGCCGCCGTCTTCGCGACTTCTGTTTCCAGAAAGAGGCGGACCGCCTCGAGAAGCTCCAAAGCCGTCGGTCGATCGGGCATTCAGCGCGTCTCCAACAACGACAGGATCTCGTGCTCCACCTCGCAGGCGAGCCTGCCGAGGATGGCCAGCTCCACGCTCTTCTCCTCGCCGCGCAGGTGGCGCTGGGCCTGCTGGAGCGAGCCGATCGCCCAGCGCACGTTGCCGAGGAGCTCGTAAGCGTGGAAATCAGCCGGATCAACTTGGCGGTCGGTCAACCGCGAGTACCGCTCGATGAGCGCGCGCTCGTCGGGGGCGATCCCGCCGAGCCGCATCTCGTCCATCCCGAACCGCCATGCTTTCACGGACGGCCAGGTCAGGTCCTCGAGCGCGTCGCCCACCCTGGCGAACTCCCAGTCGAGGACGCCGCGCAGGCCTTCTGGGCCTACCATCAGGTTGCCGATCCGGAAATCACCATGCAGGACGACCGCTGGACCGGTATCGCGCAGATGGTCTCGTAGCCATGCGATCCCTAGCTCGATCGCGGGGTGCGGCTCGCCGACCGAATCGAGCTGCGCGACCAGCCCCTCGATGGCGCGCCGCGCCGAAGAGCCGCTGCGGCTTCCCGGAAGGAATCCGAGCCGCTCCAGATCGAGCGCGTGGATCCGGGCCAGCTCCTCTCCCATCTGCGCGGGAAGGAGCGCGCGCGCCTCCGCAAGCTCGGGGAGACGGACGATGCGGCGGCCGACCGTTTCGCCCGACAGACGCTCCATCAAGAACGCGTCGTGCCCGAGGAGATCGGGAAGGAACCCGTACGGGCGCGGCACCTTCACTCCCGACCGGTGCGCCTCGGTGACGAGCGCGTGCTCCTGCTCGAGCGAAAGCGCGTCCGGGTAGATCCGCCCTCCCGACGCCCGCCGCAGGACGAGCGAGAGCGTTCCCTGCGGCATGTGCGCGTCGAGCGCCCAGGCCTCCATCGAGGCGCCGCCAGCGAGCAATGTGAGCTGCGTCACTTCCACCGGCCCGCCCAGGAGCGCAGGAAGCCTCTTCGTGAGCTCGAGGCGCAATTGTTGGCTCACCGCCG
>JBJMQD010000311.1:0-4580 GCA_045802855.1 Myxococcales bacterium
GTGGTCGTGCCGAACGCGGGGCACATGATGCATTTGCAGAAGGGTCATCCCGTGTTCCAGCGGGAGGTGCGGGATTCTTCAAGAGCGATCAGGACCCAGGCCCGGCAGCGGCGGGGGCAAGCCTCCGCGCAGAGCGCCCGGACGAGCCAGCGCTTCCCCGCAGGAAGAGTTTTCCCACTACCGATTGCGCCATTGTCAAAGAACGCGTGCACGCGCTCCGCCGATAATGGATCAATCGCCGAGCCGTTAGCCGTCGATGAGCGATTCCCATGAACATCCGTCAAAAGCTTCGCATCTCGTTTTTCAGCCTCCTCTTCACCGGCACCGTGCTCGGCGCCGCGCTGGTCGTCCTCGCGGTCCAGAATGTCCGCCGCATCGAGCAGATCGTGAAGGTCTACGACGTGCTCCAGCTCAAGTCGCTCAAGCTTCGCTTCGACATGATCCTGATGAGCGACGGGATGCGCGGCTACATGCTGAATCCACGCGACCTGAGCGAGCACGCCCGCAAGCTCGAGGCCGACCGCGACTTCTCCCGCGACGTGGCGGAGATGAAGGCGCTCGCTCCTCCCGAGCTGACCGCGCGCGTCGAGGCGGCCGAGCGGATGGACGCGGACGTCCTCGATCGGCTCGAAGAGCACATCATGGCGCTCACGGCCGCCGGCCTGGACGACCAATCGCGCAGCCAGTATCTGACCGAGTACCTGCCGATCCGGGCCAGGCAGGTCGAGCTCATCGACGGCGTCGAGGCGGCCGCCGATGCGCTGAAATCGGCGGCGATGGCGAACGTCAGCCGCTCGACGAACGTCGCCGTCATCAGCGCGCTGATCCTCGTCGCGGCGATGGCCGTGGGCGGCGCCTACGCCGCTCACGTCGTGACCCGCAACCTCGTCGGACCGCTCACCGATACGGCGAGGCTCGCCACCGCCGCGGCGGAGGGCGATCTGCGCGTGAAGCTCGCCTACGACAAGCGAGGCGACGAGATCGGCGAGATGAGCCGCGCCTTCAACCGCTTCCTCGACTTCTTGCGCGACAACGTCAGGGTCGCGAACTCGATCGCTTCCGGCAATCTGTTGGTCGAAGTAAAGCCTCGCGGTGAGAACGACGCCTTCGGTGTCGCGCTCGAGCGGATGGTCGCCTCGCTCGCGGACGCGGACCAGAAGCTGCGCGCGGAGCTGGCTGCCCGGCACCGCGCGGCCGAGGAGCTTCGCGCCGCGAAGGAGGCAGCCGAGGCAGGTACGAAGGCGAAGGGCGATTTCCTCGCCAACATGAGCCATGAAATCCGCACCCCGATGAACGGCGTGCTCGGCATGACCGGGCTTCTCCTCGACACCGATCTCGACCCCGAGCAGCGCGAGTACGCGGAGACGGTCCGCGGCTCGGCGGAAACGCTCCTCACGGTGATCAACGACATCCTCGACTTCTCCCGCATCGAGGCCGGCAAGATGACGATCGAGGCGCTGCCGTTCGATCTCCGACCGGCCCTCGAGGAAACGCTGGACCTGCTCGCCTTCGCCGCCCAGCGCAAAGGCATCGATCTGGTCCTGCGGATGGCGCCGCAAGTGCCCGAGCGCGTGGTCGGCGACACGGGTCGCATCCGGCAGGTCCTCACCAACCTGATCGGGAACGCGATCAAGTTCACCGAGCACGGCCACGTGCTGCTCGAAGTGGACGTCGCCTCGGCCGGCGACTTCGAGGCGACGCTCCGGTTCGCGGTGATCGACACGGGCATCGGCATTCCCGCCGATCGGCTGGTGCAGATCTTCGAGAAGTTCACCCAGGCGGATGCATCGACCACCCGCCGCTTCGGAGGCACCGGCCTGGGCCTCGCCATCAGCCGCCAGCTCACCGATCTGATGGGCGGACGGATCGAAGTCAGAAGCGAGGTGGGAGAGGGATCCGTCTTCGCGGTGCTCCTCCCGCTGCGCATCGATCGCCGCGCGCCCACGCCGCCCTTGAGAATGGTCGACCTGATCGGCTTGCGCGTGCTGGTCCTCGACGACAACGAGGTGAACCGCCGCGTGGTGCACGAGCAGATCGTCACCGCCGGCATGCGCAACGGCTCGTACGGCTCCGCGCCGGAGGCGCTGTGGGCGCTGCGGCGGGCAGTCGACGAGGGAGATCCGTACTCCATCGCCGTCGCCGACTTCCAGATGCCCGACATGGACGGCGAGGCCTTTGCCCGGGAGGTGAAGGCCGATCCGACGCTGCACGGCACCATCGTGGTCGTCCTCACCTCGGTGGGGACCCGCGACACGAGGGCACTGCGCGAGGCAGGAATCTTCGCTTGCCTCACGAAGCCCGTGCGCCAGTCGCAGCTTCTCAACACGCTCGCCGCTGCCTGGGCGTCGCGGCACGAGAGGCCTTCCACGCCGTCGAAGCGCGAGCGGCGGCTCAATACCCCACCCGTGGAGAGCGTGTCCCTGTTCAAGGGCTACTCTCCGCGCGTGCTGGTGGTCGAGGACAACGTCATCAACCAGCGCATCGCGGCGAGGCTCTTGCAGAACCTCGGCTGCACCGTGGACGTGGTCGCGAACGGCAAGGAAGCGGTGGAGATGATCGGCGACATCGCCTACGACCTCGTCCTGATGGACGTGCAGATGCCGGAGATGGATGGATTCGCGGCGACGGGCGAGGTGCGCCGCGGCCACGGACCGCAGACCTCGGTTCCGATCGTGGCAATGACCGCGAACGCGATGTCGGGCGACCGGGAGCGCTGCCTCGCGGCGGGGATGAACGACTACGTGAGCAAGCCGGTCCGTCCGGAGGATCTGCAGCGCGTCCTGCACCAGTGGATCAAGACTTCCCCGCGCGCCTAGGGGCTGATGGAACGGGGGTCGCTAGGGCGCGAACGGATCCGGAAGCGGTGGCCCGCAGGCGAGATCGACGAGCGCCTCGAGGAGGACGTGGGCGCCAACCTTCAGGTCTTCGATCGGAACGTGCTCGTCGTTGTCGTGACCGGGATAGGGCTTTCCCGGAAACCACATCCCGAAGGCGATCGCCCGGGGGATCCGCTTGGCGTACGTGCCTCCGCCGGAGATCGACGGAGGATCGTTCCGTCCCGTCACGCGCGTGTACGCGGCCATCAGGTGCCGGACGACCTTCGCTTGCGGGTCGAAGACGAGGGGCTCGTCCTCGAAAAACCCGCCGGCGCGAAGATTCGCTCCCCGTTTCTTCGCGAAGTCGCGCACGACCGCCTCGAGCTTCGCGCGCATCTCAGCCGCGGTGAGCGGCGGCGGCCGACGCACGTTCACCACCAGCGTCTGCTTGCCGACTTCCCTGGGCGCGAGCGGCGTCTGGGTGTCGATCGTCGCCACGTTGACCGAGAAGCCGTCCCACACCCCCTGGGGCAGCCCGAGCGAGACGCCGTGCAGGTCCTCGCCCGCGAGCCTGGCGAACGCGAGGAGATCGTCGACGCTCCCCTCCGGCAACTCGCCCTCGACCGCCCGGGCGAGCGCGACCAGGGCGTTCCGCCCCAGCTCGAGGTTCACTCCGGAATGGGCCGCGCGACCGCGCACGACGATCTCCAGCTCCGCGCCGTGCGAGACCGTTCGCAGCTTCGTTCCCGGCGAGGGCGTCCGGGCGGACAGCCGGGCGACGAGCTCGCTCCAGCGAGGCTCTCCTTCTCGCCAGCGGAGGATGAGCCGCGCCCAGTCCGGAACGATGCTCGCGGAGATTCCCGCCTGGACGAGCGCCACGGACCAGGCCTTCGTCTCCGAAGCTCGGGCCTGCATGCCTTCGCGACGGGCGACGCCCGCTCCTCGGGGCCGCTCGCCAGGATCGGCTGTGACCGTGAGCGCATCCCACGCCTTCTCTCCCACCACCGCGGGGAAGGCCGAGTCGAGGACGAGCGTGAGGTCGGGCGCGGAGTGCTCCGCGAGATACTTCCTCATGTCGAGGTTCTCGCTCTCCTCGTCGCTGCCGACGAGGAGGCGCACCGTGTGCGTGCGCGGCGGACCCGCGGCCTTCAGCGCCGAAAGCGCGAGGAGCGCCTGCACGAGAGGTCCCTTGTCGTCGGCGGCGCCCCTTCCCCAGACCGCGCCGCCTTTGATGACCCCTGCCCAGGCAGGCACCTTCCACGAGCTCTCCTCGACCGGCTGCACGTCGCCGTGCACGACGAGCCCGAGGACCGGGGAGCCGGGCGGCCCGGGAAGCTCCACCTCCGTGACTGGGCCCGCGTCGCGTCCGACGAGGTCGAGCGCGGCCGCGGTCTTCAGGATCCATTCCTTCTGGGCCTTGTGGACGGTGGTGTTTCCCGCGACGGTGGCGAAGCGGATCGCCTCGACGAGCATTTTCGGCGCGCGCTGCGCCTCTACCGCGTCGTAGCGCTCGTGGACGGCGCCCGCGGCGAAGAGCACCAGGAGTGGAATCACCGTGGGACGGATAACACGGGCGAGGGCGCCGCCCACCGCGCCCTCGCCGGATCGTTCACGACTTCGCTGCCGCCAACGCAGGGGCCTCGGAATCCAGCGCCTTCGCCGACAGCGCCGGCCCCAGCATCTGCACCAGTGCCCCGATGGCCTTCCCCGCCTGCGTGACGGGGAAGATGTTCGCGTAGCCCACCGACAGCGAGGTGCTGATGT
>JBJMQD010000331.1:0-8523 GCA_045802855.1 Myxococcales bacterium
CTTCGTTCCCGGCTTCAACGTCGCCATCCCGTCGAGGTCCATGGAGTTCTTCTTCGACGCACGCGGAGCCGTGTCCGCCTTCGCCGGGGGCACCATCGCCGGCGCCGTCGCGGCGGTGTACCCCGCTTGGCGGTTCAGCCGGATGGCCCCCGCCGCGCTCTTGAGACGGCAATGATCGGGTCGCTCAAGGAAGTCGCCGGAGCGCTCCGCAGCCGGGCGATGGCCTTCAGCATCCTCATCGTCCAGATCGTCTTCGGGATGCTGGTCGTCTCCCATGTCGTGGTGCTGATGGGCCTCTTCCTCCAGCAACACAATTTGATCGGTGCGGACATGAACGGGTCGTTCTGCATCACGAGCGAGGACGACGACGTGTCGCTCCCCGCGCACGACCTTCGCGTGCTCGCGAGCCTGTCCGGGGTGCGGCATGCGGCGTGGCTCGCGAGCGCGCCGATCCACAGCCGCAGGCTGCCAGATACCGTCGAGGCAGCCGGGCGCGGCGCGCAGGCCTGGGAGGTGTACGGCACGAGCGAGGCGCCCGCCGCGCTCGGATTCGAAGTGGTCAAGGGGCGGGCGCTCGTTCCGGCGGATGAAAGCGCGCCTGCACCTCGCCCGATCCTGATCACGGCCGCGCTCGCGCGGGCGCTCTTCGAATCCGGGGAACCGATCGATCGCACCATTGCATCGCACGGTGTGGTGGCCGCCTATCGCGTCGTCGGCGTGCTCCGCGAGGCGAGCATCGTGCCGCCGTTCGCCGATTTCGCCGGGAACGTGCTGGTAGCGCCCGGCCGGCCCGTCGAGGCCCGGCACGCGGAATACGTCGTGAACGTGGACGCCGCGCATCGGCTGGCATTCGCGTCGGCGGTCGAGACGGAGCTCCGCGGGCGAGCGCCGCGGCGCTTCTTGCGCATCGAGACGCTCCAGGCTTCGCAGGAGCGGACCTACCAAGGGCGTTCCGGCTCGATGATCGTCTTCGGTTCCATCGCCGTGCTGGTCCTCGGAGTGGTCTTGCTCGGCTCGACGGGGATGAGCGCCTTCCTCGTCGCCGAGAGGCTGCGCGAGATCGGCATCCGCCGCGCGCTCGGTGCACGCCGCCGCGATATCGGCGCCTACTTCCTGTTCGAGAACTTCGCGGTGACTTCGCTCGGGGTCCTCGCCGGAGCGGTCCTGAGCGTCGTCGCCAACCAGCGGCTCGCGCAGCGCGCCATTCCTTTCGCGGTGCTGGACTTCCGGCACCTGTTTCTGAGCATCATCCTCTTCTGGGTCACCGGCCTGCTCGCGGCGAGCATGCCCGCTTTGCGGGCATCGCGCGTTCCTCCGTCCGTCGCGAGCAAGACCGTGTGAAACCATCCCCAGGGAGGAGCGGGCTTTGCCCGCGACGGGCGTAGGCCAGAGGCCGGAGCATACGGAGATGCGATGAAGATCCTCGTCGTCGACGATCAGGAGGCGGTTCGCGAAGCGCTGCAGCTTCTCTTCACCGTGCACGGCCTCCCGGCGCTGACCGCGAGCACCCGCGACGAGGTCCTCCATCTCGTCTCCACGGACGACATCGGCGTCGTCCTTTCGGACATGAACTTCTCCGAGCAGAGCACGTCGGGGAAGGAAGGCACCG
The DNA here is from genome assembly GCA_045802855.1 of Myxococcales bacterium. Taxonomy (GTDB): domain Bacteria; phylum Myxococcota; class Myxococcia; order Myxococcales; family 40CM-4-68-19; genus VBKO01. Next base: position 1,610 of record JBJMQD010000331.1, read on the forward strand.
ACCTCTTCCGCGCCATCAAGGCGCTCGACCCCGATCTGCCGGTCGTGCTGATGACGGCCTGGACGTCGCTCGAAGCCGCGGTCGCCCTGATCAAGGAGGGCGCGGCGGACTACATCGCCAAGCCCTGGGACGACGACAAGCTAGTGCGCACGGTGGAGAACCTGCTCCGCCTGCGCGCGGCCGAGCAGGAGAACACGCGCCTTCTCGCGCAGACCACGCGAGCCCGGCAAGCGCTCTCGCAGGGATACGACCTGCGCGGCCTCGTCTATCGCAGCGCGCAGATGCACGACGTGGTGTCGCTCGCGGTGCACGTCGCGCCTTCCGAGGCGGCGGTGCTCATCTCCGGCCCGACGGGGGCCGGGAAGGAGAAGCTGGCGGAGATCATCCACGCCAACTCGCGGCGCAAGGACCGGCCGTTCGTGAAGGTCAACGCGGGCGGGCTTCCCGACGAGTTGCTCCAGGCGGAGCTGTTCGGTGCCGAGCCGGGCGCCTACACTGGCGCGACCAGGCTTCGCATCGGCCGTTTCGAGGCGGCGGACGGCGGCACGCTCTTTCTCGACGAGCTGGGGAACCTGAGCCCCTCGGGCCAGATGAAGCTCCTGCGCGTCCTCCAGACCGGCGAGTTCGAGCGCCTCGGCAGCAGCACGACGCGCAAGGTAGACGTCCGCATCCTGAGCGCCACCAATGCGGACCTGCGCAAGGAGATCGCCGCGGGCCGGTTTCGCGAGGATCTCTTCTTCCGCCTCAACGTCATCGAGCTGCGGCTTCCGCCGCTCTCGGAACGGCCCGACGACGTGGTGCCTCTGGCGGAGACGTTCCTCGCCCAGCACGCGAACGGCGGACCCGCCTTCCGCCTCGCCGCGCACGTGGCGTCCGCGCTCGCGCAGTACGAGTGGCCGGGCAACGTGCGCGAGCTGCAGAACCGCATCCACCGCGCGACGCTCGTCTGCAAGGATTTCGTCGTGACTGCGCAGGATCTGGCGCTGCCCGCTGCCGGACAGGTGCAGCCCTTGCCGCCCGCGCTCCGGGCGGCGGATCCGGAACGCGGCGACATCGAGGCTGCGCTCGTGCAGGCGAGCGGAGTGGTGGCCAAGGCGGCCGCCGGGCTCGGCATGAGCAGGCAGGCCCTCTACCGGCGCATGGAGCGGCTCGGCATCGTCCTCGAGCGGCGGCCCAAGGCCTGATGGCGCGGGCTTTGCGATTCCGGCTCGGCCCGCGGGTGCCGGCGATCGTCTGTGTCAGCGCGCTGCCCGCCGCGCTTCTCGCCGGACGGATCGGTTGGGCCTGGGCGCTCGCGGTGGGCCTCGCGGCGGGCGCCGTCGCCGCGCGACTGCTGCTCGGCCGCGCGCCGGGGGTGCTCCATGCCATCGGCGACGCTCTCGACAGCCTTCGCGAGCACGATTATGCGGTGCGCGTCGACGAGCGCAGCAGCGGATCGCTCTCGCCGCTCGCCGCGCGCTTCAACGCCCTCGCCGCGGCGCTGCGCTCGGAACGCAACGACGTCTACCAGAAGGAGCTTCTCCTCGAGACGGTGCTGGAGACGGCGCCTTCCGCGATGATCGTGTGCAACGAGGAGGACCTGGTGGTGATCGCCAACACCGCCGCTCGCGATCTCCTCGGCGAAGGGAAGCGGCTCACCGGCTCGCGCTTCTCGGACGTGCTCGATCGCTGCGCTCCGGAAGTGCGCAAGGCGTTGCAGGGCACGGAGGAGGCGCTCTTCACCGTCGAGCGCGGCGGCGAGACCGAGACGTACATGGTGGTGGGCCGGTGGTTCGAGCTGAACTCGCGACGCCACCGCGTAGTCCTCTTGCGGCCGTTCACCCGCGAGCTCGCGCGCAAGGAAGTCGAAGTGTGGAAGAAGGCCATCCGGGTCATCAGCCACGAGCTGGCGAACTCGCTCGCGCCCATCACCTCGATGGTCCATTCCGCCCGGACGCTCGCCTCGAGGCCAGGCGAGGCGCAGCAGCTCGACAAGGCGCTCGCGGCAGTGGAGGAGCGGTCCACCGCGCTACGCACCTTCCTCGAAGGCTACGCGCGCTTCGCGCGCCTGCCGCAGCCCGACAAGAAGGAAGTCCCCTGGGAGGAGTTCCTCGCCGGCGTGCGGTCGCTCTACTCGTTCTCGCTGGAAGGCGCGCTGCCCGCATCGCCCGGTTTCTTCGACCGCGCCCAGCTGCAGCAGGTTCTCATCAACCTGCTCAAGAACGCGGTCGAGTCGGGGAGCACGCCCGATCAGTGCGCAATCAAGATCTCCGCCCTGCCGGAAGGTGGCGCGGAGCTTCTGGTGATGGACCGGGGCGCGGGCATGCCGGAAGAAGTCCGCCGGCGCGCGCTCGAGCCCTTCTACTCGACCAAGAAGCGCGGCAGCGGACTCGGGCTCCCGCTCTGCCGGGAGATCGTCGAGGCGCACGGCGGGCGCATCTGGGTGCTGCCGCGCGACGGAGGCGGGACGGCTGTCCGCTGCTGGCTGCCCGGACGCGTCTGACGGACAGCTGTCCGGGTCTTTGGACCACCGTTTCAGAGTGAGCGGAGCTGGCCGGGCGGTTGCAAACGCGTCCGGGCATGACTCCTCTCATCGCCCTCGCAATCCTCGCCGCCTCCGCGGCTCCCGCGGAAGGAATCGTTCCCCCGCAACTGATGGGCGAAGCGCCCCCGCCCGCATCCTCCGCCGAGAAGCCGCGGCAAGGAGAGCTGGTCGGCACCGTGCGCGAGCGCGGCACGCGCCGCAAGCTGTCCGGTATCGAGATCACGATCGGAGAGGGTTTCGTCATCACCGACTCCGAAGGCCGTTTCGCCGCGCCGGCGATTCCTGAAGGCAACTCGCGGGTAGTGATCGCGGCACCCGGGTACAAGCGTTTCGAAGTCGCGGAAGCGATCGCGGACGGCCAAAGGCTCGAGGTGGCTTATCTGCTGGAGCCGGTCTACTCCAGCCCCTTCGAGGCGACCGTCACCGGCGAGCGCGCCCGCCGCGAGATCAGCAAGACCACCATCAGCATGGCAGAGATCCAGCGCGTTCCCGGCACGCAGGGCGACGCGCTGAAGATCATCGAGGACCTGCCCGGCGTCGCCCGCACGAGCCCGATCGGCGGCGGCATGCTGGTCATCCGCGGCAGCAAGCCGGGCGACTCGCTCGTGTACCTCGACGGCGAGCCGATTCCGCTCCTCTACCACTTCTTCGCGCTCTCCAGCACGGTGAACCCCGACCTCCTCGCCGGGATCGACTTCCTGCCGGGAAACTTCGGCGCAAGCTACGGCGACCTGACCGGTGGCCTCGTCGACGTGAAGACGCGCACCTTGCGCGACGAGCTGCACGGGTACGCGAACCTCAACATGATGGAGTCGAGCGTCCTCCTCGAGGGGCCGCTCGCCCCGGGCTGGTCGTTCGCCGTCTCGGGCCGGCGTAGCTACATCGACGCGATCCTCGGCGCGGCGATGAACGGATCGGACGCCAGCTTCACCGCCGCGCCCCGGTACTACGACGCGCAGTTCCGGCTCGACTTCCGCCCGAAGGGGAGCGCGCACCAGTTCTCGTTCCTGGCGCTCACCTCGAACGACCACCTGGGGATGCTCTTCAAGCGCCCGATCAGCGACGACCCGAACCAGACGGGCGGCCTCGAGCTCAGCACCGGCTTCTCGCAACTACGGCTCAAGCACCGCTTCCAGTCGGGGGCTTTCTCCCTCGACACGGTGGGGATGTTCGAGGCGATGCAGGACGACACCGACATCGGCAGCGAGAACGTCCACATCCGCGAGCGAGCGTTCCTGCTGCGCAGCACCGCGTCGCTGCAGGCGTCCGACAGCCTCGGGTTCTCGTTCGGCATCGACGGCGCGCTCCGCCGGTACACGGTGAACGCCCGCGTTCCCAAATCTGCCTACCGCCTCGAAGGCGAGCCCGACATGCCGCGCCCGGACGAGGCGCCCAGCGAGATGAACGACTCGCGCTACGATCGCGCAACGCCGGCGCTCTGGGCGGAAGCCCGCTGGAAGCTCTTGCCGAACCTCACGCTGACGCCGGGAATCCGCCTCGACGATTACTTCTACTACACGGACAAGTGGCGCCGGACGGAGACGGTGTCGCCCCGGCTCGCGGTGCGGTGGGAGGCGACGTCCGAGGTGGCGTTCAAGGGCGCCGTCGGGCTCTATTCGCAGGGTCCGCGCGACGCCGACCCGATGCCGGTGCTCGGCAATCCCGCGATCCAGCCGGAGCGCGCGCTGCAGGTGACGACGGGCACCGAGGTCCGCCCGGTTCCGGGCGTGTTCGTGAGCGTCGAGGGATTCTGGAAGAAGCTCGACGACCTCGTCGTCCACACCTCCGCCGTGGACGCTCGCGGCACCGCGCTGAACCTCGACAACGCCGGTACCGGTCACGTCTACGGGCTCGAGGTCCTGGTCCGTAAAGAGCTGACCGAGCGCGCCTTCGGCTGGATCGCGTATACGCTCTCGCGCAGCGACCGGGTGGATCGCCCCGGACAGCCGGCCCGGCTCTTCGACTTCGATCAGACCCACAACTTCACGCTGGTCGGCGGCTACAAGCTCGGACGCGGCTGGCAGGTAGGCGCGCGGCTGCGCCTCATCAGCGGGAACGTTTCGACCCCGGTGGTCGGAAGCACCTATCTCGCCTCGACCGACAGCTATCTGCCGATTCATGGCGCGACGAACAGCTCGCGGGCGCCGCTCTTCTCGCAGTTCGACGTGCGCGTCGACAAGATCTGGACCTACGACTCCTGGAGCCTCGACGCGTACCTCGACGTCCTCAACGCGGCCAACCACCGGAGCATCGAGGGCGTCGCCTTCAGCTACGACTTTTCGCAGCAGGCGAAGGTGCAGGGCCTGCCGCTCTTTCCCTCCCTCGGCCTCAAGGCCTCGTTCTGAAAGGACACGAACCCATGCGCCGCCTCCTTCCCTTGCTCCTCGTCCTGACCGCCTGCAATTACGAATTCGAAAAGCAGTCGCACGTGTCCAAGCTTCGCGTCCTCGCCGTCCGCGCCGATCCGCCGGAAGTGGTCGTCGCGCCTTCTGGCTCCCTGCCGGCCGTGGAATTCACCGGACTCGCGATCGGACCGAACGGCGAGCCGGTCGAGATGCAGTACGCGCTCTGCAGGACCGTCGGCCTTCCGTCCCCGGACCTCGACTGCCCCGGCGCGGACGGCGTGCCCTTGCAGGCGACCTCGCCGCTCTCGGCGCGCCTCGACGGCGTTTCGGTGCCGTCCGATCTGCCCCCCGTCGCCCCACTGGCGATCGGCTTCCGGGCGTGGAGCGGCGGGCAGTCGCTGCACGGATTCGCGACGCTGACCGTGCGGACGTCCGCGGACACCCGTCCCGCGCGCAATCCGGTCGTCCTCGCGCTCGAGGCGGACGGCCGCGAGCTTCCCGGCGACGCCTCCGGCAGCGTGCGCGCCGGCTCGAAGGTGCGCCTGTTGCCCCGCGGCGACGACGACCAGGTCACCTGGAGCTTCTACTCGACCGGCGGCGAGCTCGACTCGTTGCGCGCCACCGCCGCCGAGCCGGACGTGGACTGGACCGCGCCCGCGGAACCCGGCCCGGTGCAGGTGTGGATCGTCGCACGCGACGGCCGCGGCGGCGTCGGGTGGCTGGTCCGGACCGTGCAAGTGGTTCCTTGAAACGGATTGCGCAAAAGGAGAATTCAAAATGATCGCGGACAAGTTGCTTTCCTTCACGTTGATGGGCGCGGGCTGGGTGCTGTGGCTCCTGGTCGGCCTCTCGGTGGTCTCGGTAACCGTCATCGTCGAGCGCGGCGTGTACTTCTGGCGGCGGCGGATGTCGCATCGGTTCCCGCGCCTTCTGGCGCTCGCCCAGGCCGGGGATCTGGCCGACGCCGGTGAGATCGCGGAGGGCGACTCGATGGAAGCCGAGGTCGCCCGGGTCGCCGCGGTGCGATCGCGCAACCACGAGCAGGTGGCGGAGGCGATCTCCTCGGTCATCGAGAAGCGGCGCCTTTCCTACGAGCAGGGTCTCTTCATTCTCGGCACGCTCGGCAACAACGCTCCCTTCGTGGGCCTCTTCGGCACGGTGCTCGGGATCATCCGCGCTTTCGCCGATCTGGCGACTTCGAGCAAGGCGGGCGCGCAGACGGTGATGGCGGGAATCTCGGAGGCGCTCGTCGCCACCGCGGTGGGCCTCTTCGTCGCCATCCCCGCGGTGCTCGCGTTCAACGTCTTCCAGCGGCTCTTGAAGCGCGTCGTGGGGCGATCCAACGCTCTCGCGCACGCCATCGCGGCGGGCCTGCACGCCGAGAAGGAGGCCGCTTAGCCATGGCCTTTGCGCAGATGAACGACGAGGAAGGAATCAACGGAATCAACGTCACCCCCCTCGTCGACGTGATGCTGGTGCTGCTCATCGTCTTCATGGTGACCGCGAGCGTGATCGCGAAGGCGGCGATCGAGGTCGATCTGCCCCGCGCGGCGAATGGCGCAGAGATCACGCAGCGGACGCTGGCGGTCGTCATATCGAAGGAAGGCGCGACGTTTCTCGATGGCGCGGAAACGGACGACGAGCACCTGGTCGAGGCGGTGCGCGTCGCCCAGCGGAAGGGCGAGGACGTGCAGGCGGTGGTGGGCGCCGACCGCGCGGCCACCCACGGCGCGGTGACGCATCTGCTCGATGTGCTGAAAGGCGCAGGCGTGACGAAGTTTGCGATTCAAATCGAGAAGGCGGGTTGAGGTCATGAAGCGCGCGGCTCTTGCGATCTCCGTCGTCGTGCACGCGGTCGCTGCGCTGGCGGTCGCGCGGGCCCGGGCGCGGCCTGCTCCCGCAACCCAGGTGCGCGTGCAGGTCGCGGTGGTGGAGACGGCGAATCCTGCGCCTCCGCCACCGCCGCCACCCGCGCCTCCGCCTCTGCCGGCCCCTGCGCCGGTTCGTGTGGTGAAGATGGCGCGCACGTCGATCGCGCGAACGAA
>JBJMQD010000341.1:0-4219 GCA_045802855.1 Myxococcales bacterium
TGCCAGCATCGAGTCGGATCAGGGCTCCGGGAGGCGCAGCCGACAGCGCCTCCTGCAACGTGGCGAAGGGACGTTGGCGAGATCCCTCGCCCCCTGCTCCGGCGGACGCGCTGACGAAAAGCTCGCGAATCTCGAGGCCAGGTGTGGCGGGCAGGCGAGGGGCCGCGCGCTCGCACGTCATCCCGGCGACCGAGAGGACGAGCAAAAGCCGAGCGCCAAGGCGAGCCCCTCCTCTCATCGACCAAGTATGGGTCCGCCTGCGAGCACCCGCAAACCAAGGTGAAACCCCAGCAATCGCGGTCGCCGGCGCCTACTCGCGCGGCGGCGGGAGCGGCAGCGGAGGCCCCCGCTGCGCCGTGTGCGATTCGCCTGTTCCATGCCGGCGGAACAACTCCTCGACCGGAACCGAGGAGAGCGCCGCGGCCCGCCCGACCAGGTCACCGGCACGTGCGAAGTGCAGGTCCTCCCCGTCGAAGATGGCGACGAGAACGCCCTTGAACCCCGGAGGCCGGGCGCCGATCGATTCCAGGTGGTAGACGAGCCGCGGCAGGATCTCCGCCGCGAAGCTCGCGAAGGTGGCCGCGGGGTCCAGGACCATTTCGTAGGAGCGCGAAAGAGGCGCGCCTTCGTCGTCCCGGAACCTGCGCGAAGGAGCAGCGCCCTCCTCCACCGCCTCGGCGCGCGCCTTGGCGATCTCGGCGTTCGCGTCCCTGGCGGGGACCGTGCGGAACGCGGCGGACAGTAGCTCGCGCAGCTTGTCGTCCACGTCCCGAAGCTATACCGCACTCGGGTCGAAGCGGAGAGCTAGGTTCCTCTTTTCAGCTCGGTGAGGATGAGCCGCGCGACTGACTTGAGGGTGTCGTAGACGCCGTCGCCCTTCGGGGCGATGGCCTCGAAGTCGGGCACCTTGCGGGGATTGAGCAGGTTCCGCAGCTCCTCGAGCGGGGCGGCGTTGGGCAGATCGCGCTTGTTGTACTGGACGACGTAAGGGATCTTGTCCAGGTTGTAGCCCTGCTCGGAGAGGTTCACGCGCAGGTTCTCGACCGATTCCACGTTGGCTTCCATGCGCTCGATCTGGCTGTCGGCGACGAAGACCACGCCGTCGACGCCCTTCAGGATGAGCTTGCGGGAGGCGTCGTAGAAGACCTGTCCGGGGACGGTGTAGAGGTGGAAGCGGGTCTTGAATCCGCGGATCTCCCCGAGGCTCAGGGGCAGGAAGTCGAAGAAGAGGGTCCGCTCGGTCTCGGTGGCGAGCGAGATCATCTTCCCCTTCGCGTTCTGGTTGGTATTCGCATAGATATATTGCAAATTCGTCGTCTTCCCGCAGAGCCCGGGGCCGTAATAGACGATTTTGCAATTGATCTCGCGCGAGCTGTAATTGATGAATGACACAGTGCGCCTTACTCGCTGAAGAGATTGTCGATGTCGTCGTCCGTGATCTCGGCGAACGGAGAGCCCGCGCCGGGAGCCGGGACCTTCTTCAGCAGTGCCTCGAAGATCTTGTTGAGCTCGTCGGAAGCCTTCTTCACCCGCAGCCGCACGAGCCCGAGGGAGCTGCGGCTGTCGAAGATCACCACCAGGATCACCCTCCCCCCGATCACCGAGATGTGCAGGTTGTCCCGCTCTCCCTCGTGGAAGAGGATGGAGAATTCCTTCTCCCCGATGAGCTTGGCGAGGCCTCCGGTCGCGGCGATGTTGCCGGCGGTGAGGGAGGCGAGCGAGGTGGTATCGAGGTCCTGGGTCGCGCCGACCGAGGCGATCAGCTGGCCGTTCTTGTCCACCAGGAACACGATCTTGGCGTTGGCCTCGCGGGCGAGCCTGTCGCAGACGGCGCTGATCTGCTGGAACTCCTCGTCGTACATGACCATCTGCGGCTGCATTCGTTCGCGACCTCGTTCCCCGTCGGTAACCAGGGCCCGGCGACGCTAACAGACGCTTACGACCCGGGCAAGACTCGGGAAATCCGCATGCCAGGTGTTCCGGTCAGAGCGTACCCTACACTTCGCGACGCCCCGCGAGCGCGCGGGCGAGCGTCACTTGATCGGCGTATTCGAGGTTGCCGCCCATCGGTACTCCCTGCGCGATCCTGGTTACTCGCACGCCGAGCGGCTTGACGAGCCGTGCGAGGTACAGCGCCGTCGCTTCTCCCTCGACCGTCGGATCGGTTGCGACGATGACCTCCTGCACGGACCCGCCCGCGAGCCGTTCGAGGAGCTCCTTGAGCTTGAGCTGATCCGGACCTACTCCGTCGAGCGGCGAAAGCGCACCGTGGAGCACATGGTAGCGACCGTGGAACTCGCGCGTGCGCTCCACGGCGAGGAGATCGGGTACCGACTCGACCACGCAGATGATCTTGTCGTCGCGCCGCGTGTCGCGGCAGATGCCGCACGGATCCTGCGCGGTGAGGTTGCAGCAGACGGAGCAGAGCCGCACCTCGCGCTCGAGGGCGAGGAGGGCCTCGGCGAGATCGCGCGCGTATTCCGGAGGAGCGCCCAGGACGTGGAAGGCGAGGCGCTGCGCGGTCTTCTCGCCGACGCCGGGAAGCTTTGCGAGGAGCAGCGTGAGCCGGCCGATCGGGTCGGCAACTTTCAGGGCATCATCCCGGGAAACATCGACTTGAGATTCGCGAGCGCCCCGCCCTCGCTCTGCACCAGGGTCTGCACGGCCCGCAGAGCCGCGTTCGTGGCGGCGACGATCAGGTCCTCGAGCATCGCCACGTCCTTCGGATCGACCACGTTCTTGTCGATCTGCACGCGGGTCACCTCGCCGGCGCCGTTGGCCGTGACGATCACCATTCCGCCGCCGGCGGTGCCCTGGACCTCACGCTTGGAAAGCTCCTCCTGCGTGCGGCGCAGCTGTTCCTGGATGGCCTGTGCTTGCTGGAAGAGCGCGTCCATGTCGAAGCCCTGCGCCATGATCACTCCTCGCCGAGGTCCCTTACATCCTCGATCTCGCCGCCGAGAACCTCTACGGTCGCGCGCACGGAAGGATGCTCGCGCCCCTGCTGCAGGCGCCGCCCCTTTTGCTCGCCCTTCTTGCGCTCCTTCTCTTCCGCGAGGCTCTGCCCACCCGACTCGGCCGGTAGCTTTTCGACGACTAGCTTCACGGGCGAACCGAGGACAGCGGAGAAGATCTCCTCGACGCCGCGTCGCGAATCGACGTCCTCGAGCGCGAGAGCGTCGTTCGGGCTGCGGAATCCGACCGCCACCATGCCCGCGGCGAGGCTGCGCGGGACTCCCTTCTCCAGCGCGGCGGCCGCGTTCATCTTTCGCGCGGCGCGGACAGCCGCAATGAGCGAGCGCCAGCGCTCTTCGAGCGAGGCGTCGCCGTTGACGGGCTTCGGGTCGGCCTGTGGCGCGACGGCGGTTCGAGCCGAGACGGCGACTTCGCGTTGCAACCGCGCGCCGGCGGGAGGTGCGCCGCCTCCCATCTTGCCGAGCGCCCGATCCACCTTCTCCACCAGCTCGGGAAGCGACCCTGCCGGAGCGAGATGCACCGCGCGAAGGAGCGCCACTTCCAGTGCGTGGCGCGGATTCGCGGCCTGCGCCACGTCTTCTTCGGCGTCCTGGAGGAGCTCGAAAACGCGGGCGAGCTGCGCGGGATCGTGGGAGCGCGCGGTCTCGGCGAGCTCGCGCACCTCGTGATCGGGCAGCTCCTGACGCACCTCGGGAAGCGAGGCGAGGACGAGGTTGCGGGCTTGCGCGGCCAGCTCGTCCGAGAGCCGCTTGAAATCGGCACCCGAGTCGTAGGCGCGGACGATCCCCTGCATCGCCGCTCCCGCATCGCGCCGCAGCACCGCTTGGACGATTCCGGCCACGATGCCGCGGTCGAGCGCGCCCAGCGTCCGCGCAGCCTCTTCTTCGGAAACCTCGGTGCCCGGCGGATGGGCGGCGAAGAGCTGATCGAGGAGCGAGAGCGCGTCGCGCATCGACCCTTGCGCCTGGCGTCCGACGAGAGCCAGCGCTCCGTCCGAGATGGCGACGCCCTCGGCCTGGGCGATCTCGCGCAGCCGGGTGACGATCTTCCCGAGCGGAACGAGCTGGAAGTTGTGCCGCTGGACCCGGCTCAGGATGGTCGCCGGAAGCTTCTGCGGATCGGTCGTCGCGAGGAGGAACTTGATGTGCCCGGGCGGCTCCTCGAGCGTCTTGAGCAGCGCGTTGAACGCCGCCCCCGAGAGCATGTGCACTTCGTCGACGATGTAGATCTTGTACCGGTCGCG
>JBJMQD010000355.1:0-8641 GCA_045802855.1 Myxococcales bacterium
GGCGACCTGAGCATGCGAGTGATGGACCTCATCGCTCCCATCGGCAAGGGGCAGCGGGGGTTGATCGTCGCTCCTCCACGCGCCGGCAAGACGATTCTGCTTCAGAAGATCGCGAACGCCTTACGTGAGAATCATCCCGAGGTGACGCTGATCATTCTGCTGATCGACGAGCGCCCGGAGGAAGTGACCGACATGCTCGCCGAGGTCGACGCCGAGATCATCGCGTCGACGTTCGACGAACCGGCCGATCGGCACGTGCAGGTGGCGGACATGGTCATCGAGCGCGCCAAACGACTCGTCGAGAGTGGACGCGACGTCGTGATCCTGCTCGACTCACTCACACGTCTGGCTCGCGCACACAACGTCATCATTCCGCACTCGGGTAGAATCATGTCGGGCGGTGTCGACTCCAAAGCGCTCGAGAAGCCGAAGAAATTCTTTGGTGCGGCGCGAAACGTCGTCGAGGGCGGATCGCTCACCATCGTCGCCACCGCGCTCATCGAGACCGGGTCGCGCATGGACGAAGTGATCTTCGAGGAGTTCAAGGGGACGGGCAACTCGGAAATCGTCCTCGACCGCAAGTTGATGGAGAAGCGGATCTTCCCCTGCCTCGACATCAATCGCTCCGGAACGCGAAAGGAAGAGCTGCTCATGGACGACAAGCAGCTCAACCGGGTGTGGATCCTCCGGCAGCTTCTGCACCCCTTGAACGTCATCGATTCGATGGAGTTCCTGCTCTCGAAGTTGCGGGGCACGAAGAGCAACAAGGAATTCCTCGACTCGATGAGCCGCTGATGAAGCCCTCTCATCCGCGTACCAGCGGGACGCCGCGGCGCGCGAGCCGGACCGAGAGCACGATTCCGATCGCGACAACCATCAAGTTCGGGAGGAAGGCGGCGAGAAGCGCCGGAACGTGCCGCTCCGCCAGCGCGACTCCGATCCGCCCGGCCACGTAATACGCGGTGAACGAGAACAGGGTGACGAGATAGGCGAAGCCGCGCACCCCTCCACCGGAGATGGCGAGGGGCACCCCGAGGATCGCGAAGCAGGCGCAAGCGACCGGGACCGCCCAGCGCCGCCACCGTTCGAGCCGCATGCGGGCGGCCTCCGCCCCCTTTCCCTGCGCTTCGAGGGTGCGGGCGCGATCGAGAAGCTCCCGGTAGGGAAGCGCTGCTTCCACCCCCGAGAAGCGATTCTTGCGGCTCACCGACTCCTGCACGCCGACTGCAAACGTTCCCGTGCGGAAGCGGAAGACAGTCTCGCCGTCCCGCTCGCTGCGGTGCAGCTCCCCACGCTCGAGGCGCAGCGTGAGCGCGTCGCCGCCCGCATCGGCGATGGTGCCCTCCTCGGCGAGCGCCAGGATGGGATCCCCGTCCCCGAGCTGATCGTCGATGAGCACACCCTTCCACGCGCCCGCCTCTGCCACGTCGGCGACATAGACCGTGAACCTCGGGAGCCCCTCGTTGAAGATCCCCGGCAGAAGGCCTGTCTGCAGGTTCCGCTTGATGACCTCGTTCAGCACCCGGGTGACTTCCCGCAGACCCCACGGCTCGGCCCAGGCGGCGAGCGCGGCGACGGCGAAGCCGAGGAGAACGGCGGCGACGACCGGAACGCGGTAGAGGGTCCGCGTCGGGGCTCCCGCGGCGCTCAGGGCGATGACCTCGCGATCGAGCGCCATGCGTCCGAGCGCGAGCTGCAGTCCGAGCATGTACGCGAGCGGAATGGCGAGGACGAGGAAGTGAGGCAGGAGGGCGGCGGTCAGCCGTCCCAGCTCGATGAGCGTGATCGCGCTGGAGAAGACGACCTCGTTGAGCTGCAGGAGCTGGGCGACGACCAGCAGCTGCAGGATGGCGAAGAGTCCCACCGCGAGCGGCAGGAGGAGCTCCCGCGCGATCATCCGGTCGAGCAAAGTCGGTCCCACGCGGCTACTGTAGCAAGCGGATGAGCGAAGTTTCGCCGCCGAACGACGCCGCCTCTCGCGAGCTGCGGGCGGAGAGCGCTCCCCGCCCGGCAGGCTTGATGGCCCTGAGAGTCGGCCGGACGCTGGCGTTCGCGGGTGTGGTCGTGCACGCCGGGTTCTGCCCCATCTCCATCGCCGCAACCCAGATCGGGCTCGCCATCGCCGCCGCGGGAATCGCAACGGCGATCGCGGCTGGATTCCGCCCTTCCCGCACGCCGCTCGATGCGCCGCTCGCCGCCCTCGTCATCGTATGCATCGCTTCCGATCTCCTGTCTCCCTACGGTCCCCCGTCGCTCGCCTTCGCGACGCTCTGGCGCAGCGCTCTCGGGTTCTGGGTCGTCCTCCAGTCGCTTTCGGTGGTAGCCGAACGGCGGCTGCGGAACGCCGCGCTCGCGTTCGCGGCAGCTGGCCTCTGCGTCTCCGCGATCGTGGGACTCGTGCAGTTCCGCACCGGGATCGATCTCGTCCACCTGCTCGGACTGCGGCAGCAGGCGCGCGCGGTCGAGGCGCCGGGACTTCCGGGGCGCTTCGGCGCGATGGGCTTCTTCATCTCCCGCCTCACCTTCGGCCACAACGCGACGCTCCTGGTGGCTCTGCTCGGAGGCTCTCTCGCCGCCGGCGCTCTGCGGGGCCGGACAGCCGCGCTCGCTGGCTGCGCCGTCGTCCTCGGAATCGCGGGCATCGCAGCCACGTTCGACCGGGCGGCGTGGCTCGGGATCGCCGCGGCCGCGCTCGTCGTCGCGCTGTTCTCCGGTCGCGGCAGGCGGGTCGCTCTCGCCTGCGCGCTCCTGCTCGTGCCTGTGGTCCTGTTTCCGGGCGTCCGCTCGCGGGTGTCGACCACGTTCGACTGGCGCGCGAACGCGGACCGCCTCTTCCTCTGGGCCCGCGCACGGGAGATCGTTCGCGACCACCCCTGGCACGGGATCGGCTTCGGCAACTATCCCAGGGTTTGCGGGATCTACTACGACCGCGTCGATCCGACCGTCTACATGCGGACGTGGGCGCACAACTCGGAGCTCTCGCTCCTCGTCGAGACCGGGCCGCTCGGACTTCTGGCGCTCCTGTGGGCCGGCTTCCGCGCGGTACGCGCCCTCGTCCTGAGCCTGCGAGCGGGCGAGCCCATCGCGCTCGGCGCGCTGGCGGCGGTTACGGCGCTCGCCGTCATCGGGCAAGCGCACGACGTCTTCTACGACACGAAGGTGATGTACGCCCTGTGGCTGGGGATCGCGCTCGGGCTGCCTTCGGGGGGCCGATTCCGGCCCGCCGTTTGACTCCGCGCCTGCGCTCGGCTATGCACTCCGCCCCTTTCGGCGCTGCCGGACCCCGCTCCACAGGGAGCGAGCAAGGCGGCCCTTCGAAACGAGACGACGATGCGCGAGAGCCTCCACCCCGCCTACACGACTGCCAAGGTCCACTGTGCCTGCGGCGCCACCTGGGAGACGCGCTCGACCGGGGGCGATCTCCACCTGGACATCTGCTCCAACTGCCACCCGTTCTTCACCGGGAAGCAGAAGCTGATGGATACGCAGGGGCGCATCGATCGCTTCAACAAGAAGTACGCGAACACTCCCAAGGCGCCGGTGAAGCCGAAGGAGCCGCCTGCCGAGACGAAGCAGGCCGCCAAGGCAAAGGGCGAGAAGACCGCGAAGCCGAAGGCCGAGAAGGCGGCGAAGGCCGCAAAGGCCGAGAAGGCCGGCGTCGCCGACAAGACGGCGAAGACCGCGGACGCGGCCGCCGAAGCCGAGCAGAAGTAATCGAGGGCAAAAAGAAGCGGCAGCGCAGACGGTGCAGGTGGGGGGAGGACCCGCACTCCAGCCTGGCGCTGCCGCCGGGGAAAAGCCCGCGGGCTAATCCCTCACTTCTCGCGCGCTGCCACCCGGTTCAGGCCCTCCTCGTCCTTGAGGACGAGCAGCCGGCCCTGATTCGCGAGGAGGCCATCCCGCTTCATCTTGTTGATCAAGGTCGAGACGAACGAGCGGGACGCGCCGACGAGGTCGGCGAGGTCCTGCTGCGTGATTCCGTGCAGGCACAGCTCGTTTCCAGGAGCGATGCGCTCGCCGTGAGCCTCCGCGAGGGTGATGAGCATTTCCGCGAGGCGCGCGGGGACGTCCTTGCGAGTGAGGCCAAGGACCCGCTGCCGCATCTGGCGAACGCGATCGTTCAGCGCCCGGATGACGTCGACGGCAAGCGCCGGCCGCGCCTCTAGCAGAGCGCGGAAGTCGCGTCCTTCGATGCTCCACACCTCACACTTGCCGGAGCTCACCGCCAGCTCTTCCATCAAGGAACCTTCCGGCCGGAGCACCTCGCCGAACAGATCGCCAGGCTTCAGGATGGCCAGGACCGACCGGCCCTTGCCCTTCCCCTGCCGGAGCAGCCGGACGCGACCCGACCGGAGGAGGAACACCTTGTCCGCCGGCATGCCCGGCCGGTAGATGACCGAGCTGTGCGCGAAGGTCTCGACCTTGAAGTACCCCCGGAAATCGACGACGTCGGCAGCCGGTAGGCTGGGCGACGCGAGAGGGGTCTGGAACTGGTATCGGGTATCCACGTTCTGCTGTCGAGGAATCATGAAGTGCTCCGGTCGCCGCGAAGGGGGTCGCCCCCCTGTCAGAGCACCAGGCGTGCCAAGTAGCGAACGGAAAAAACTGCCGGACAATCAGGCAGTTGATTGGACCACCTCCGCCAGTACATGCCCTCCATTGAACGGAACGTAGATCTTACAGTGTGCAAAACGTGCAATCGCTGAACGTTTCGTTCAATCTTCGTCCGTAAGTATTAACCCGTACTTCCGCAGCTTTCGCTCGAGGGTCGGCCGCGAGATGCCGAGGATCTGACAGGCGCGGCCCTTGTGGCCCTTCGTCATGCTGAAAACCCGTTCGATATGCGTCTTTTCCAACTCGTCGAGGGTGGGAACGCGCTCTGGCGCGGCGGTGGCCGACACCATCTTTGCGGGTTTCACCGGGCCCTGCCCGTTCGCGACCAGATACTCCTCGAGGAGAAGATCGCCCTGGGAAAGGACGGCAGCGCGCGTGAGGAGATTTTCCAGCTCGCGCACGTTCCCGGGCCATTCGCGTGCCATCAGTTTCTCGAGCGTCTCTCGCGGAACCCTGCGAAGGTTCTTGTGCAGACGTTGGTTGATCTTCACCAGCAGGTGCTCTACCAGGAGCGGGACGTCCTCGCGCCGCTCGCGGAGCGGCGGAATCGACAGCGTCACCACCTTGAGCCGCTGGTAGAGGTCCTCGCGGAACCGTCCTCCTGACACCTCCGCCGTCAGGTCGCGATTCGTCGCGGCGAGGATGCGGGCGCGGACCGGGATCCGCTTCACCCCCCCGACCCGCTCGAATTCGCGCTCCTGGAGGACGCGGAGCAGCTTCGCCTGCAGGTTCTGCGACAGCTCTCCGATCTCGTCGAGGAACAAGCTCCCGTCGTCCGCGAGCTCGAACTTCCCCACCTTGGTCGCGACGGCCCCGGTGAAAGCGCCTTTCTCGTGGCCAAACAGCTCGCTCTCGAGGAGCGTGTCCACGATCGCGGAGCAGTTGATGGCGATGAACGGCCTCGCGGCGGCGCTGTAGCTGTGGATGACGCGGGCAATGAGCTCCTTGCCAGTCCCGCTCTCTCCCTGGATGAGGACGGTCGCCCGGCTCGCCGCGACCCGGCCGACGTCCTTGAAGAGCTGCTGCATGGCCGGCGAGGTCCCGACCAGATCGTCCATGCGGAACGGCCGCTGCGACTCGACGGAGACGACGTCCGTGCCCTTCGAGAGCCGGCTCACCTCCAGGGCGCGATCGAGAGCGACGTCGAAGGCCTCGATGTCGATCGGCTTGTGGATGTAGTCGAAGGCCCCCGCTTTCATCGCCAGGATGGTCGTCGACATGTCGTGGTGCGCGGTGATCATCAACACCGGCGTCTCGCCCGCGCGTTTGCGCAGCTCGGGGATGAGATCGAGTCCCGACATGTCGGGGAGCCGCATGTCGAGGATGATGGCGGACGGGCTGGTCTCCTCCACGAGCTGGAAGCCCTCCGCGCCCGTCGACGCCACCGAGACCGCGTAGCCGCGCTCTTCGAGGTGCATGGAAAGAAGCTCGCGGATCGAGCGGTCGTCGTCGACGATGAGGATGCGTTCCATCAGGGTCGGCGGCGTAGGCGTCCGCAAATTCACCTAGGCCCCCCTGCGTCCGTTTTAACGGATCATGCAGCAAACGTCACCGAGATGACGTTGCCCTGCGGGGCATCGACGAATTTCGCGTCCCCTCGATGCTCCCGGGCGATGCGGGCGACGACGGCGAGGCCGAGACCCGTGCCCCGTGCGCCGCTCGGCGTGAACGGTACGAAGGCCTTCTCCCGCTGTTCCCGGGGAAGCTGCCTTCCCGGATCGGCGACCTTCAACTCCCACCTTCCGTCCTGGAGTTCGATCGACACCTCGACGGTGCCGCCGCCCACCTCGTGGGCTGCCATCGCTGCTTGACGGCAAAGGATCTTCACCGCGGTGCGGACCCGGACGGGGTCGATGGCGAACGGGGGCATCCTCTCGGGGAGGTTGCGCCGGAAGGAGACCCCCCGGCCCTGCCACTCGGCCTCGACCCCTTCGACCGCGTCGCGCACCGGGGCGGTCGGATCCCCCGGGATCAACGTCACCGAGGGAGGGCGGGCGAACTCGAGCACCTCGTTGAGGAGGAGCTCGATGTTCAGCACCTCGCGGAGCGCGATGCTCGTCCGCCGCAGATCGTTCGGAGCAAGCGTTCCGTGACGCTCGAGCGTCTGGAGCGCGATCTTGACCGCGGAGAGCGGGTTGCGGACCTCGTGCGCGACGAGGGACGCAAACCGGCCGAGGTCCTCCGCCCGCAGCGCCGCGTTGACGACCTCCTGGCTCGCAGCAACGTCGCGGACGAGCGCGACGACTCCTCCTGGTCCACTCGAGAGTAGGAGCTGGGCGGGAAACGGCTGGCCGCCGCGCAGCAGGGTGCGGTGCTCTTCGACGGGACCGTTCGCAGCCGCTTGCGCGAGATCGCGCGCGGCCCGCTCACCGCCCGTGAAGAGCGTCGCCGCTGGCATCCCCACGATCTCCCTCGCGCTCGTCCCGAACACCCGCTCGACGGCACCGCAGCCGGCCACCACGGACGGCGACGGTCCGGTGTTCCAGACGATGGCGCAGGTGTCGTGCGCGGCGGCGATGAAGCGGCCGAGATCTTCGCAAAGCTGGGCGAGTGCTTTCGAGGACATCGGCGGATTGTAAGAGGGCGACGGGACCGGCGTCGGTCAGGCGACCGATGGGACCGTTCCGGGCGCTCGCGTACGGTGGCTCTTGCGCCGGGGAAACCAACTTCTCCTCGCACAAAGGAGCCTTCCATGCTGCGGCGGATGCGGAAGCTGTTTCGATCGGAGAGTGGTCAGGGAATGTCCGAGTACCTCATCATCGTGGCGCTGATCGCCGTCGCCGCCATCGGGGTGGTTTCCATCTTCGGCAAGGACATCCGCGAGCTGTTCGCGGCCTCCACCGGCGCACTCGCCGGCCAGGCGACGACGAACCAAGCCAAGGCGGCCAAGGTGGCCGACAAGACCCTCAAGGATTTCAGCGACGGCAAGTAACTGAATGACGCAATGCGGTATCGCTCCGCTCGGAAACCCGCCTCCTCACGCAACTCCGCGTCCAAGGGGGCGGGCGCCCAGCTTGTTTCGGAGCGAGCGCGAACTCGCGGAACGCGTGTTAAAACCTGGGTTCCATGAGTCGCGACAGGGATCGGACTGTCCGCTCCGACGAGCACAACTCCCGCGGGATCGAGCTCGCCGACCGGGGGTGGCTCGACGAGGCGATCAAGGAATTCAAGAAGGCAATCGAGCTCGACCCTGAGTCGGCGCACGCCCACGACAACCTCGCGACCGTCTATTCGGAGAAGAAGCTCTATCGAGAGGCGCTCAAGGAGTACCTGACCGCGCTCGAGCTGGAGCCCGAAAGCGCGACCGCGCACTACAATCTCGCGTGCTTCCTCGCCACCCATGGGCCCGACATGGCGGTGGACGAGTACAAAGAGGCGATCGAGCTCGATCCGGACTACCCCGACGCCCACCTCAATCTCGGCATGACGTACGCCGACCAAGACCGGCGGGACGAGGCCAAGGAAGAGTTCCGGGCGGCGATCGAGCTCGACCCGGAAGATCCCGTCGCTCGCCACGAGCTTGCAGCCCTGTTGATGGACGAAGCCGATTATCGCGGCGCCATCACGCAGCTCAACGAGGCGGTGCGGCTCGAGCCCGAGAACTACGAGGCCCATCTCGATCTCGGTATCTGCTACGCACAGAAGGGTTTCTACCAGGAGGCCGAGCGCTGCTACGCCCGGGCACGGGAGCTCAGTCCGGACGACGTCCTCCTCAACTACAACGTGGCAGCGCTGTACTCCCTGTGGGACCGGCAGCCAGAAGCGTTGAGCGCGTTGAAGAAGGCGCTCGAGAAGGACCCGCAGAAGGTAAGGAGCTGGATTGCGGCCGATCCCATGTTCGACGGCCTGAAGGGCAATGCCCAGTTCGAACAGCTGCTGGCCCTTCAGTAGGGGATGTAGGCATCTTTCACGAGTGCAACACGCAGTTTCAGAAATGAAAGGGTCCGCACCTCAAAATTCTGTAAACTGCGCCTAAACCCCTGATTCGAGGCATCCCGGTGGATGGCATGGCGACTGCACTATACGG